>CALYBM010000034.1 GCA_944412525.1 uncultured Ruminococcus sp.
GCAAAGAACAAGAACGCAATGAACAACGGAGTATATTTAGGATATTCTGACAGTGCATCGGCAGGGGATTTGACATATCTTGAGATGGAAAAGACAGAAATGACAATGACGCCGTCACTGAAGACAAGTCAGCTAATTGACGGAGAGTATGCGGTATACAAGATAACCTTGAACAGTACAGAGCTTGAAGCTGTAGACAACGCAAGGAATGTAGTGTTCACATCAAAGGGAGGAACATACAGAACAATACTTGCTCAGGCATATAATGTGTTTAACGCAAAGAGCGGAGTATACAGTGCAGTATATAACACGGGCAAGTTTGTAGCAGAAGACCACAACGGAGAAACATTTGTGGTATGTGATTCAAAGGTATCGGGAACATCAACAGACGGATACGGAATGTTCCCGGGATAGTGGGATCTCGGAGAGTAAAATAAAAGACAGTATGTGAGAATAAGGAAACGCCGACAGATAGCTGGCGGCGTTTCTGCTGTTATGCGGAATTAAAAATATAAAATAAAGACGGGTTATTTATGCACCCGTCTTTAATTAATTACGTAAGATTATTTAAGAAAATTTGAGAAACGATTTGTCTTTAAGGCGAAGACTGCATAAATTATAATACCTGTAAACACACCAACCCATCTGATAACGGGAAGTTCCATGAGCAGATAAGCTGCAATAATAGCGATTATAAAAATTGCGGTAGGTACAAAAAACTGTTTTATGGGGAATAGATCGCGGTCAAGTTTTCTCGAATGGTGAGCGTGCATTAAAAATGACAGAAAGTAGGATATAACGGTTGTAAAGCAAGCCGCAGTTCCGCCGAAAAACGGAATAAATATAAAATTAAGGATAAGATTTGTTACTGCGGCAGTCATGGTATTGATTGCGATATACTTTGTCGACTTGTAGTAATATTCAACATTTACATACACAGTGTACATATACATTTCATATGAAGCAAAAACCAAAGGCGGTATCATATATACGCCGCTCCAATAGTCCTGTGTTGCCATAATTTTAACCACTTCGGGAGCAAGAAACATCAGGCAGAGCATAACCACAAGTGCTATTTCAAGATATTTTGTTATATTTTTGTTAATATCGGATTTTTCTTCAAGCATCATTTTTCGTGTAAACCACGGAACCCAGACCGCTTCGAGTGAGGCGGTAATTGCCATTGCTACCATACTTAAATTATAAATCAGGGAGTATATGCCGGTTTCGGATGAGCTGTACAGGGATGTTATCATTATTCTGTCTGAGCTTGACAGAAGAACAAGTGAAAGGCCATGGAAAATAAGGGGCAGCGAAAAGGTAAGGGCATATTTCCAGTATTTCAGGTTTATAATTTTTTTGCCTCTTATAAAAGAAGAAATTACGAAGTAACCTCCCACAATGAGATAGACAAGCATATAGGGAATTATGTATCCGTAATATTTCGGAATGTTATTTATATTGAGGATGCATATGATGGCTATAATCTGTATGGTGAGGTTAGGTACTGCCAAAAGCAGAGTTTTCTTTATGTAATCTACTTTCATCATATATTTTGTAGTTATTGTAGTAAATACAAACTGACAAAAAGACTGAATAAGACAACATATTGCGAGTATAGGGTCTGTATCGGAAAACAGTATCACTCCGGTCATAACAAGTACTGATGTAACTAAAAAGCTTAATAAGGACAGCCCGAATATAGAGGATATATATCCTTCCAAATCATCTTTGAAGTCAATGAATGCAGAGCGAATGGAGTTTCCCAGCGACAGCCCGACAATAAGTGTTAGGATGCTCACCCATGAAAGATAAGTTTGTGTAATACCGTATTCAGACGTAGTAAGCAGTCGTGTGAAAATAGGAATTGCAAAAAAAGCGATTGCCTTATTAAACAAATTTCCTATTGTGTAAAGCGTGCTTGCTTTAAGGTTTTTATCAATGGATTTTTTCATTGCATTATCGCCATTTCCTTTTTAATGTGTTTGTTTTTTTAAAAATACAGCTACCGTTTTCATCAACAGCAGGCAGTGCAAATTTAATAAACGCAGCAAGCGTAAGGACAGAATAAAATAAATAAATATTGTAATATGCTTCGCTTTGGAGCATAAACATAAAGGCAAATAAAGTGCCCGAAACAAAAAAGGATATTTTACCGCCTGAGCGGCTTCTGTGTAAAGCTATGCCGCATATTATCAGTATAATTATAAAAATTAAAAAGCCTACTATACCGCTCTTGTATAAAAGGTCAAGGTAGTAATTGTGAGCGTGAGTAGCACCGATAAGATCCCTTGAACTGTCGTTGCTTATTTCACCAACACCAAACAGCGGAGATGCATAGAAAGCCTCCAATGCCCCATCCCATATTGATGTTCTTCCCGTAAATGTGAGATCCTTTCCCAGCATATCAACAATTATAAATGCAAACATTTCCTGGACTCGCATAATGATAACACCAAAGAAATATGCTATGTTCACGGCAATATAAGTTACTATGTTAAATATTCTCGGCATAAATCCGATGCCAACCATTAAGACTATAAGAGTGAGAATAACGGTTCCGATAACAGCTGTTGCGGAAAAAGCCCTGAAAACTGAAAATAAAGCACAGCCGAAAATAAGATACGAAGAAAAAGACAGTCGGTTAAAGTAACGGTATGATCTTACTATAGCGAAAATAACCGCAGGCATTATCATCATAATCATATTATTTCTGTAACCGAAAAGATAGTTTTCGGTGTATGTGTTAAATTCATACATTCCTTGCGGAAATATAAAAATCGTAAGTGCATTAACCACTACATATGTGCCGAGCATTGCAACTGCACCGTCAAGCAGTGCGTCAGCGTCGGTTTTCAGCCCCATTTCTACCACAAGCACAAGGGCAAGTGCATTTAAAATTGTCAGAATAAGAGATGTGTAATTACCTCCGTTGTAAACAGTGCAGATAATTCGCCAAAACTGGAGAAAAGCTATTGACACAAAAAACAAAGATACCTTTTGATAAAATAACAAAAACCACATAAGCAATACGGCAAGAACCGCTATTTTAAAAATATCCGTAATGGTGTCAAGCGTTGCAAGCTGAGGCATCTGTGAAAAAATGGTAGGTTTATAAATTACCATAAAAACTAAGGCGATAAACCATCTTTGATTCATTAATTTACTCATATTTTAAAGCAGTCCTTTGATTTTTCTCAGTAGTGTGAGGATTCCGAGTTTATTTAGTATTTTTGAACGAAGCACTTTGTATTCATGCATTTTGTCAACAGTTGAATATTTCATAGCAATTTTGTCGAAGGGGGCGTTATCAATTTGTTGAAAAAATTTTGCTCTGTTTTTGTGCGGTTTAACCGGAACTCCCATTACGGGATAAACTTCTTTTAATTTATCTGACTTGATTTCTTTTGAAACAATTTTGTCAGAAACTCTGTTAAAAAGTTTAATGCCCTTACTGCTGTTTAAAAGAACAAATGAAATTCCCTTGTGGTCATTCATTTCGGGGAAAATTTCGTTTATTTTCCACAAATCCCCCAGAGTAATATCGCTGACCCTCGGAAAAGATTTAAGTCGGCATACACTGCAAATCGGTCGATTAATCAGCGAAAAGCCAAAAGCTCTTGCGTATGGGTCATGCTTCCAAAACACGCTTTTTTCACCATCGGAAAATTTGATTGTGAGTGAGTATTTTTCCCAGCTTATTCGCTTATCTCTAAAAAATATATTTTTAATTTTTTTGTTGTCGGTATTTGCATTCTCAAGGTACTTTTTAAAGCTTTTCTGCGACGGAACGCCATGACAGAAAAGGTCAACGCAGATTAAGTTATCATATTCTTTTTTAAGAAATGTTTTTAAAGCGCGAACCTGACACGGTGTACCGCAGAACATAACCTCTTTTCCGCTGTCAAGCAAATCTCGTGTTTTTTTGTATATTCCGAGGGTGTTGCTCTGAACATATTTCGAGCCCCTGAATCTGTAAAGTTCATTTTCCGAGTCAACGCATATATGTCTGACGGAAAAATCCTTGTCAAATGCGGCTGAGATGACAACTCCGCCGTTTTTTATTATCTTTTCTGCAAGATGGGTAAATATGCCGCCGGAGGTGCTTTCCGTGCGGATTTTTTCATCCCTGCTGTAGGCGGCAAAGGCTGTAATATTGCCGTCAGCTTTTTTATATTGTTTTACCGGGCAGACGCTGGCACATAAACCGCAGTTAACACAGTTACTTTTATTAACTGTCGGATAAACAAAGCCCTCATTGTCGGGCGTCATTTCTATGCATTGCTTGGGACATATGTCGGCACAGGCACTGCAGCCGCAGCAATCTGTTTTGTCGTCAATTACGATATGGAAATGTTTTTTGAGCGGAACAGAACCCAAAGCAGATGCAATATACTGACCGGAGGATAGTTTAAGGTCTGTTAGCTTTTTATTAACATCATCGTAATTTATGCGGGTTTGTTTTGAAAAACTGTCAGGAAAAATGAGCATTTCGTTTTCAAGCAGTCGATTTCTCAGTCCCAGATTTTCCAGAAGAGAAACAAGGCGTGTGTTTGTTGAGCCTTCTTCTCCTTTTGCAAATCTTTCAAAAACAAAATACTGTTTTTGAAAGATGGTTGAAAATACGCTTGCGTGAAAAGAATCCGTACAAATATATTCGGCGTTTTTAATTAAGTTGACAAATCCGGCAGGGTCAATATCGCAGAGCGTATAATCGGCATAGTTTTCATCAGCTTCGACATAGGAATTGATGTGGGGAAGACATACTGTTTTGCAGCCGAGCGCATCGGCAAATTCCTTTGCTTTTTGGCGGTGCAAAGGGTTTGTTCCGATAAAGTAGCAAAAAACATATTTTTCATCAACAATTTGTTTGCTGCCTGAAAGACTGTCCCAAACATCACGCTCAACCATTAGCGTGGGGTCGAGCACAACCTGAGTTTTTTTTGATGTTAGGGCATTTATTATTTTACATCCCGAATTTTCGCGACAGGAGATAAAGTCAAGTTTGCCGAGAAAATCAGAATACATTTTTTCATCTTTTTTGTCAATTTGGCTTACTCCGAAGCTTGGAGCATACGCTATCCTTTTTACGCCGTTTGGGACGAAGCTAAGGGAGTAGTAGCCTTTTTTTATATGTAAGGGAAGCCAAATTTGATCGCTTCCGCATATTACTGCATCATACCTTTTTGAATATTCAGAAAGAGTGTCGAGATCTGAAAAAGCTCTCGTTGTACGAATGTTTTTGTTTACAAAGCTGTTGAAGGCACGGTTCCTTTGCTCAATGCATTTTAGATAAACAGGGTTGCAGGCGTCTGACTTTTTCTTTTTAAAACTTTTTAGTTTACGGGATATTTTTGAAGGAGATAAAATTGCTTTAATTTTTTGCTTTTTTGATGAAGCATACACATAGTTAATGACTTCAACATCGTAGCCGAGCTGTGTAAAGATGCTCTGCATTGCAAAAGCCTGAAGTTTTGTACCGTAATTTTGTGTTTGAAAAGGTGTTGCAAGTCCCAACATAAATTATTTCTCCTGTAAACAAATGTGTTCAAGATAAAATTTTTCAAGTTTAGCCGATTCAATTTTTATTTCATACCCTGCGTTTGCAACTTGTTTTGAGGTGTCGTTTCTTTGATAATCAAGACTGTATTTTAAAATTTCATCGGCCCAGCATTCATCGCTTTTTTCACTGTCTATAAAGTGCATAAGGTCACAGCACTTGACTTCATGAGGGACAACTCTTTTTGTGGCAAAGGTCATAAGTCCTGCCGCCTGTGCCTCAACATATACAATACCAAGTCCCTCATATCGGCTTGGCAAAACAAACGCGTCAAAGCCCTGCATTATATCGGCAACATCGGTTCTCAGTCCTGTAAAGGTGACCTTATCTATGAGATTGTTTTGTTTGATGTAGTCAACAAGACCGCTGTATCCGCTGTAACTTTTGTAATCACCTACTATTATGAGTCTTGAATCTGAATGTTGCAAAGTTATTTCCTTAAAAATCCTCAACATTCTTTCGGGATTTTTTTGATAATAGAGTCTGCCGACAAAGCCAACCGTAAATGTAGAATCGGATAAATAAAAGTTATCCCTTACCCGTTTGCGAGTGCGTGGATTAAAAACATATTTTTCTAAATTTATCGCATTCGGAAGTACCCTGAAAACAGGTTTTTTTATAATTTTTTCTCCGAAAAGATACCTGCCGGCGTCAATACTGCATGCAAAAAAATCAGTTGCATAGTGCCTTAAAGCAATTCGCAAAACCTTATTATAGCATGTTTTTATAAAGCTTGTTTTTACATGCGCAAGATGTGCATGAGCTATTCTTGTTTTTATACCGTATTTCTTGGCTATAATGCAGTAAAGAGCCGACCATTCCTCCATGTTTGAATGGAGGACATCGTAGTTTCCGTTTTTTATAATTCTACAGACGTCACTTATGTTTTGCTTCAGACTTACGGATTTGGGAGTTACCCTGAAGATATTGCATCCAAGTGCCTTAAACTCGTTTTCAAGCAGACTGCCGTTTTTTACTGAAGGAATATCGTCAATTATAATATCAAACTGAACATTGTCACGGTTCATATGCTTGTAGTAATTGAGCAAAACCGCTCCGACACCTCCGCCGTTAATTCCAACGGCGATTTGTAAAACTTTCATACCTATTTCCTTATTATTTTTAAAACTTTATCTTTTAGTGATTTCGGTATCATCTTTTTAATTTTTGTTTTGGGATTTATCTTAAAACTGAGTTTTGTTTTAACATATAAGTCAAAATCACCGTTCATTCCCTCATAAATGCTGTCACGGCAATCGGGGCGTTCTGACGGTGCGACAAGGTTGCCGTTCATAACGGACGCCTTTTCTATTGTCGATGGGACAGCCTTTATACTGCCGCTGATTTCATCCCATGCTTTTATGCCTTTTTCGCTGTTTATAAGCACAAGGGAAACTCCGTTTTTGTCGTAAAAATCGGGGTGCATTTTTTGTATTCCCCAATAGTCGGCGAGGGTAATGTCACCCGCTCTTTCGGCATTTGCAAAATTGCATTTATAACAGCACTCACGGTAGGTTTTTCCCGTGAGAAACGCGTTGTAGTACGGGTCAAAAAAGCCGTAATCGGATTTGCTCTTTTTTGCATTTTTGGCTTTGTAATACAAATCCCAGCCCTGCTTTTCTTTGCTTCTGAAATTGTATTCGGTAAGTTTACCGCCGAGCTTTTTGCCCATATATTCAATATATTTTTCAAAAAGTTTCGGACTCGGCACTCCGTGACACACAATATCCGAAATTAAAAGCTTTTTATAGTCTTTTTTTAAAAATGTCTTTAGCCCTGCGCATTGACAGCCTGTTCCGCTGAAGAGCACATATCTGTCGTTTTCAAGCGCATCTTTTACTTTTGAGTATATTCCCCTTGTATCGCTCTGGACATACTTTGAACCCTGAAGCCTGCAAAGTTCTTTTTCACTTTCAACCGCAATGTGCCTTGCCTTTAGCTCATCGTCATAGGCACAGCCAAAGACCACTCCGCCTTTTTTTAGCACATTCAGTGCGAGAGGAATAAAAATTCCTCCCGAGGTGCTGTTAAAAACTGAGTCGGGGTCATTGTATTTTGCCGCAAAGACCTTAGGATTTATTCCGCGCTCAACTTCTTTGACTGCGGGGCAGCGGCTTATGCACACACTGCATTCAATGCAAAGGTTTTTATCAACCTGCGGGTATAAAAATCCCTCGCTGTCGTATTCAAATGTAATGCATTTTTTAGGGCAAAGCTGTTCGCAGGCGTTGCAGCCAAAGCAGTCCCTGCCGATATTCATTATATTATTCAAGACATTCACCTAACATATTTTTCAAAATTTCATACGATTTAAGGCGTTGTGAATTGATTTTTTCATTTACGGATTCAAAGTTGATTTTTTTATCGGCAATAGAAAAATCATCATAACTTTTCAGAATCCTGCTTTCGCATCCGATAAGTGATAAAACGCTCGAAATCCGCTCGCTGTAATTTTTGGGAAGAACATCGACAAATTGGGTATTTAGTCCTATCGCGAATGCTGTTCCGTGAAACGAGTCCGTCAAAAAATATTCGGCGTTTTTGATGTACCATAAAAAGTCCTCAATTTTCGGACAGCAGATAAATTTTCCGCTTCTTACTATATGGTGAAAGCAGTGGCTTATTCTGTAGAGCTTTAAACCTTTCTTCTTTGCAAATTCCTTTGCGTATTTGTCAAAGCTTTTGTTCGGGTGAAGCTGATAAACAAGCACATATTTTTCTCTGCACTCACGCTTCGTAATAATTTTTTCCCACTCCTCCTTTGTGAGAAGAAGAGTTGGGTCAAGCACCTGATTTGCGTTTACTCCGAGTTCCTCCGCTATTTTTACGCCGCTGTTTTCACGCACAGATATAAAGTCGTATTTTTTGAGCAGTTTTGACATAACGGGTTTGTCCTCGTCTTTAACGCTTGAAGAGCCGAAGCTTGCGGCGTATGCAATGCGCTTTTGCTCGTTATTGAGAAATGACATAAAATATACGGGGTCGATTTTATTAAGGGTAATTGTGTTCCAAACCTGGTCGCTTCCCGTCATATAAATTTCCGCTTGGGGACAGTTTAAAATCAAGTCCTGCTCGCTGTTGTATTCCTCTTTTGTTAATTTCACTATTTTCCGGTACTGCTCAAATTTCTTTCCCGCATAGCTGTAAACAGGTTTTTGAGTTAGCATATATACAAGGCGTGTAAGGGCGTTTTTGTTCCACTTTGAGCATTGTAAAAGCGTGTGAACAAGCTCCTTTGGCTTTTCGTCGCTCCTGTAGTAATTTATGCAGACGGGATCGTATCCCAGTTTTTCAAGAGCGGTCTGAGTTGCAAAAGCCTGAAGCACGGAGCCGTAATTTGATACCGTGTGTCGGGTGAGATAGGCAACTGTCGGCTTTTTTGACATAGTTTCCTCCTTATTCAATCGGCTCAATGCAAATTCCGCCGTTGTTTTTTACAAGGGAGTTAGATGGGATATCCTTATGTATTATACATCCCGCACCGATTACGCAGTTATCTCCTATTGTAACTCCTTTAAGTATGACGGTGTTTGTGCAAATCCAGCAGTTAGAGCCGATTTTGACGCTGTCAACCGAGTATCCCTGTTCACGGATAAGCTTTGATTTGTCTCTGAATTTGTGATTTTGGTCGTAGATTTTAACATTTTCGCCGAATATCGTATAATCTCCGATTTCTACGCTTTTGAGACAATTTACGGAACAGCCTCTGTTAAAAAAACAGTTGTTTCCGATTTTTATGGTTGCACCCTTTTCAAGGTAAATGCCGAAGTTTTTTCTGAAGGTGGTGTTTTTACCCACGGAAAATCTTTTGCCGAACATAATTTTAAAGCACAGTTTTTTTAAGCCTGCTTTTATTCTCCAGTATATTTTGAGCAATGTCATTGTTTTTTCTCCTTGGCGTCAGATATAAGCTGTTCGTAGCACCTAATCAGCCTGTCGTAATATTTTTCACAGTCGCAGTCACGCTTTGCCTTTTCAAGTGCGGCGTCTGACATTTTGCTGTATTCATCATTTGTCAGACTGTTCATCTTTTTAAGACATTCGCACAAACTTTCGGGATTGTTCGGTTCGCAGATAAAACCTGTTTTACCTTCTTCTACGATTTCGGGGAGTCCGCCGTAACTGCTTACTATTGCCGGTTTACCCAAAGCAAGTGCCTCAAGTATAGAATAAGGTCCGTTTTCGTACCATTCACTCGGCAAAATTACGCATTTTGCCTCGCTGACATATTTTTTGAGTTTGTCACCGCTCTGAAATCCCGTAAATATAACCTTTTCTGTAAGATTGCGGTCTTTTACATAGCTTTCAAGTTCCGGTTTTAACGGTCCGTCTCCGACAAGATACAGAGAATTTTCAAAGTTTCCGAGTTCATATGCTTTTACAAGCGACATAATGCCCTTTTCAACAGACAGTCTGCCGAAAAATAAAAAATAGTCCTTTATGTTCTCACTCTTTTTGTATTCGGTTCCTACCGGCAGAAAGTTTACCCAGTGAACAACAGGGCTTTTAGTAATTTTTGACAGCTCAAACTGTCTGCGGTAAAATTCTGACGGACAAATATAGAAATCAATTTTGTCATAAGTATGCATACGTTCATAATTCTTTGCTTCAATTACTCCCAGCATTGTCTGCATACCTGAGTTTTTGACGCATTTTTGCTTTAAAGCCGGTTTGTAGCTGTGCTGAGCAACACACTTGTCGCATACCTTTCCGTTTGAAAGCATCGTGTGACTGGGGCATACGCAGTTTAAATCATGTGCAGTAAAAACAACGGGTATATTATATTTTTTAGCAGCGTCAACTATTGAAAGCGTCAGGTGGCGATGGGCAAGGTTTATATGCACAATATCAGGTTTTTCTTCCTCAATAAGCATTGAAATGTTTTTTTTAGCCTCAAAGGAATACAGTGCGTGAAAGCCCGCCTTTAACTTTTCGGCAAAGGACAGTTTACCGTTAAAGTCAACATTGCTTACAAAAAACTTTTCTTGTTCGCAGGGAAAGTTCTTTTCGTCCGCCATAGCAAAGTATATTACCTCGTGGCCGTGACTCTGAAGAAGCTTTGCAAGTCCGAAATGATATGTTTCGCTTCCGCCTTTTACATAGTGATATTTATTTACAAGTAAAATTTTCATTTTTTACCTCAGCGATTGTTTTTTCCTTTTAGTGAGCGTATCATGGGATAAAGCTTTGAATGAACAAGTGAAATGCCCGCAATCATAAGACATTTCGGCATTATGTTGCAGACGGTGGTCATAAGCTTTTTTGCTTTTTTGCGGTCGTCGGGGTACTGCGGAAAATCTTTCCACGGCGACATACCCTTATATTTTAGATAATCTTCTTTAAAAGGATGGTTGTTGTTGTCGTTCCACGGGCGTGTTCCCGACATAAAGCAGGAGGTAAAGTGGATTATATACGGATCCTCTACCGCCTCGTTATATTCCTGTTCGCTCAGGTGATGTTCGGGTCTGCGGACTTTCATTAAATCCTTAAAATTAAAATCAAAGAAAACCGTCATGGCGTCGTATTTTGTGTGGATAACCTTTACAAGACCCTTTTTGGCCAAAACACCGTTTAAAACCCCCTGATCAACATAGGTTATGTTGCCGTTATGTGCAATGATAAACTTTAGAAAATCCTTTTCAACATTCATCTCACGCCAGCTCTTTAAGTCGATAAGCAGTACGCCGTTGTTTGTGTAGGTGCTGTCGGCGGTAAGACCAAGCTCTGTTTTGTAGCGGTCGCTTCGGCAGTCATCAACGGCGGCAACGACGCATTTTCCTAAATCTATATTCCAAAGCTCTGAAAGCGAGTGACGGATAACCGTATCGCAGTCGAGGTAAATACAGCGGTCAATATTGTCGGGCAAAATCGTACATAAAAACAGTCTGAAAAATGTACTGATGTTCCATCTGCCGACTTCAATTTCAACGCCCGCCTGTTTATTTAAGTCGGGCTGTTTGATAAATACGATTTTTCTGCCGTACTGCTCGGCTAAATCCTTAAAGCGTTTTTTATTTTCGTCGGAAATGTTATTGTCAATCATGAAAATGTTGATTTCGTCGGCGTCCTTGTTGTTATACAGCAAAGAGCATATAGAAACGCCTGCAATGGGCGAATAGCTGTCAGAACTTGAATATACGATGTTCATTTTATCCCTCAAATTTTTAGTTTCTTTATTTAAGATATTTTTCCTCAAATTCCTTAAATGACTGAAGATTTTTGTCCTTGTCGGCAAGAATCAGATTTTCTGCTCCGCCGATTTCGTCAAACGGCCACTTAACTCCCAAATCAGGGTCATTGTACATAATTCCGTCATCGTATTCTCCGTAGAATTTCTCTCCGCATTTGTATGAAACGATTGACGGCTCCAAAACAAGATAGCCGTGGGCAAAATGCTCGGGTACATAAAGCTCGTTCATATTTTCTTCGGAAAGATAAAAGCCTTGCCACTTTTTAAAGGTGGGGGAGTCCTTCCGCAAATCTACAATAACATCAAAAACTTTGCCCTTTACGCATCTTAC
The DNA here is from genome assembly GCA_944412525.1 of uncultured Ruminococcus sp. Taxonomy (GTDB): domain Bacteria; phylum Bacillota; class Clostridia; order Oscillospirales; family Acutalibacteraceae; genus Ruminococcoides. Next base: position 12,082 of record CALYBM010000034.1, read on the forward strand.
AAGTTTTGCCTGCTCATGAACACGCTGAAAGTGCAGGGCACGGATAACGCCCTTGTGAGAAACAGTGTAAAAAACCTCGGCAAGGTTGTGCTCAAGACCGTTTGCTTCAAAAACTTCCTTGGAATAGTCCTTGATGAACGCTCCTCTTACATCGGTAGCACAAAACGGCTTTATAAGAAACGCACCGTCAAAGTCGGTTTTACAAAATTCAAATTTCTGTATCATAAAATATCTCTCCAAACGCAAATTTATTAATCGCTGTTTAAATCCGGAACGCTCAAAACCAAAACACAGCAAAAAAGGCGAACACAGTCCGCCCGTAGGTTAGTCAACAGACTTAATCCACTCCATTGTAAGCCTTGTTCCCTCCGCGAAGCTTATCGTAGGCTTAAAATGGCAGTCGGTTTCAATATCCGTTGTGTCAAATGCTTCAAGCGGCATATTTACGCCTGTAAAAGGCACATCGCCGAAAATCGGGTTAGCGTCGGGGGCAAGTGCCTGCTGCATTTCAAGTATAAATTCTTTAAGCGGCTTTGCATTTGAGCTTCCTATTGTATATTCCTTGTTCGCAATGCCGTACTCGCCGATTGCGACAAAGGCTTTTGCAACATCGGTAACATAGATAAAATCGTAGTTTTGCGTAGCAGCCGTAAACAAAAGCGGCTCGCCTGCGATAATTTTCCTGATTGTCGAGTTTACAAATCTCGGAGAAAATTCTCCCGCACCGTACGCGTTTGTGATTACAGCCCAGCAAAGGTCAATGTCAAGTGAGTTTGCAATGGGTTTGCATATTGCTCTGGCGATGAGCTTGCCCGCACCGTAAATATAGGGGAGTCCGGGCTTGCTTTCTTGTGTGTAAACAGCGGTGTAGGTTTCCTTTTCCATAATAGAGCCTGCGTTTACAAACTTTTTGCATCTCATTTTATCCGCTGTTCTCAGTGCGTCGGCTGTCCACAGGGCGTTTTGAAGCTGTACCTTTTCATCGCATCTCAGCTCTCCTGCCGAGCCTACCCACGCGAAATGGTAAAAAACATCAATGTCCCTGTCGGGGATTTTATCATACAGCGAGTCGATTTCGCAAAGCTCGCAGTATATAATCTCAATATTTGCAAGCGTTTCAATATTGCTTATATTTTCATTCGTATCCTTTACTACGGCGAAAACCTTAACTCCGTTTTCGCTCAGCTCTCTGCACACGTTTGAGCCGACAAAGCCATTCGCTCCCATAACAATCGTTTTTTTCATAAACTGACCTCTCATACCGAAATGTTTAAGAATTCATCAATCTGTTTTTCCATACATTTTCTCACATCGCCGTTTTCAAGCCATATTTTTGACCACTCCACTGTCTTTTCAACCGCGTCGCAGACATGCCAGCGTGGTTTCCAGCCGAATACCGATTTCAGCTTTGAGCAGTCAAGCTTGAGGAAATTTGCCTCATGTACGGCATTTTCTTCGGCTCTGTCAATGCGGTGTACCGCACCGCCCGTGTATTTTACAAACAAATCGACAAGCTCCCCTGTCGTTACGCAGTCGCACTCGTCGGGGCCTACATTGTAGTAACCCTCAAATGATTTATCCTCATACTGAGCCTTTGCTATCATAAGATACGCGTAAAGCGGCTCCAAAACATGCTGATACGGACGGGTCGAGTGCGGATTTCTCACAACGATGTCCTCTCCCTTTTCAAGAGCACGCACGCAGTCGGGGATTATTCTGTCGTTTGCAAAATCTCCTCCGCCGATTACGTTTCCCGCTCTTGCGGTTGAAACGGCGGTTTTAGAATCCGAGAAAAACGAATTTTTGTAGCTGTGCGTCACAAGCTCGCTGCAGCTTTTGCTGTTTGAGTAGGGGTCAAAGCCGTTGAGCGGCTCGTTTTCACGGTAGCCCCACTGCCATTCCTTGTTTTCATACACCTTGTCGGTTGTAACATTAAGAAAAGATTTAACGCAGCTTGAATTTCGCACACATTCAAGAATATTTACCGTGCCCATAACATTGGTTTCGTAGGTGTAACGGGGCATTTTGTAGCTGTCACGCACAATCGGCTGTGCGGCAAGGTGCAGCACAATTTCAGGCTGAAATTCGTCAAACGCCTTTTTAAGAGAATTAAGATCACGAATGTCGCCTATAACGGACTTTATGTCTCTGCAGATTTTTGCCTCATCAAAAAGGTTAGGAGAAGTGGGAGGGTTCAGCGCATATCCCACAACATCCGCGCCAAAGTCAGAAAGCATTTTGCACAGCCAGCTTCCCTTAAAGCCGGTGTGACCTGTTATAAAAACCTTTTTTCCGTTGTAAAAGCTTTGCATCAGTCGTTCCATACCCTCCACGGAGCCTTGTTTTCGCTCCATAACTTTTCAAGTCTTTCCTTGTCACGCAGAGTGTCCATACACTGCCAAAATCCGTCGTGCTTGTAGCACATAAGCTGATTTTCCCGTGCCAGACGCTCCATCGGTTCGCGCTCAAACATTACTGTGTCGTCCTTTATGTAATCAAGAACCTTTGGTGAGAGCACCATAAAGCCCGCGTTTATGTAGCCTGAGTCAACGGCGCTTTTTTCACGAAACGCCTTGACTTCGTTGTTTTGCGACAGATCAAGCACACCGAAACGGCTGTCGGGCTTTACCGCCGTCATAGTCGCAAGCCTGCCGTGACTGTTGTGAAAGTTTAGCAGGGCACTTATGTTAACATCCGCTACGCCGTCACCGTAGGTCATAAAAAACGGCTCGTCGCCGATATAATTTTTTACCCTTTTAAGTCTACCGCCTGTCATAGTGTTAAGTCCCGTATCAACAACCGTAACTTTCCATTGCTCGGCACGCTTGTTGTGAACGATTATTTTATCATCCTGCGTGAAATCGAAGGTGATGTCGGAGGTGTGCAGAAAATAGTCGGCAAACCATTCTTTTATGACATGCTGCTTGTAGCCTGCGCATATTATAAATTCGTTTACGCCGTATGCGGAATAAAGCTTCATTATGTGCCAGATAATCGGCATTTCCCCGATTTCAATCATAGGCTTTGGCTTAAACTGTGATTCTTCGGAGATTCGCGTTCCGAATCCGCCTGCAAGGATTACTGCTTTCATAAGATACCCCCGTAAGACCCTGTAAAATCAATCAAAACTTTAGCTTTGTCTGTTTGTGTAGATCACTTTGCACCTTTGCCCCTGAAAACAGAAACAAAGGTCTGACAGAAAATTTTAAAATCAAAAAGCAGCGAGCGGTTTTTTACATAGTAAATTTCCATTGCTCTGCGTCTTGTGTAGCTTGTGTCGCTTCTGCCGTTGGCCGCCCAAAAACCCGTAAGTCCCGGTTTTACGCTTAAAAGGAGATCTTTGTAGTTCCCGTAAAATTCAATTTCAGCTTTCACTACAGGGCGGGGACCGATGATTGATATATCTCCTTTCAGGATGTTAAAAAGCTGTGGCAGCTCATCAAGACTTGTCTTTCTCAGAATATTGCCGACTTTTGTAATTCTCGGGTCGTTTTCAAGCTTAAAGTTTTGCCTGAATTCTTCCTTTTGCTCCTCTGAAAGAGAATCAAGAAGTTGTTCGGCGTTTATCACCATACTGCGGAATTTGTAAATTCCTATTTCTTTTCCGTTTTTGCCTACTCTTTTATGTACAAAAAACACGGGTCCTTTGCTTGTAGCCTTTATAATTATGCTTATTGCTATAAAGAACGGTGAAAGCAGTATGATGCCCAATAAAGAACAGATAATATCAATAACACGCTTTATAAAGTCGTAGACAGGTTTGCTTTGTATGTATTTATTACTGCTTTTACTGCCGTTACTGCGTGACTTTGAAGCATTAATATCATCGTTTACCGTTACTGTGTCCATATACCTTCCTCAAAATGTTGCAAAAAATAAATATATTAATATCCGTAATATCCGTATGAATATCCGTCGTAGCCTTTCTTGTATTTTTTAGTTTCAGAAGGCTTTACCTTGTTGATTATAACTCCAAGCGTTTTTCCGCCTGAACGCTCAAGAAATTCAAGGGTTTTGTTAAGCTGCGGATATGTTGTGGAGTTGTTTTTTACCACAACCACAACGCCGTCAGAAATTTTTATAATCGGGACAGCGTCAATAACTACTCCTACGGGAGGAGTGTCAAAAATAATATAGTCGTATTCATTTTCAACGCTGTTTATAAACTCAGCCATAGCCTCGCTTGCAAGCAGCTCCGATGGGTTAGGAGGTACCGCACCGTAGCAAACGGCGTCCATATTCGGAAGCTTCGTTTTTTTGATGATATCTTCTATTGTACATTCATCGTTAAGAAAGTTTGTGAGACCCGGCGTGGGAGTAAGCTTTAGTGCAGAATGAACCTGAGGGCGCCGAAGGTCACACTCGATTACAAGTACCTTTGTGTCCATCTGCTGCGCAAGCGCCGACGCAACATTCATGGCGGTTACGGTTTTTCCCTCGCCTTTAAATGAGCTTGTAAAGGCAATTTTTTTGCAGCCTTTCTTAATTATTGAGTAAGCAATATTTGTTCTTGCTGTTTTATATGACTCCCTTATCTGAAATCCGAGAGCTTCCGTATCTACAGAACGGTCTTTTTTTGTTTTAGCCACTGTTAACCCTCCCTTATTTTGAATGTGCCGATTTAATATTTTTTGAAAAATATTCAAAATCCGGTATTGCCGCAAGGACCGGAACATTGCAAATCGTTGTCATTTCGTCGTCGTACTTGATTTTTACATCAAAATAATCTCTTACAAATGCGATTACAAGCGAAATTACAAGTCCGAGCAAAAATGCGATAAAAACATTTTTGGGTACACTCGGTGATGTCGGAGCTTGGGGAGTTGTAGCCTCGTCAACAATTTTCAGCTTTGAATTGCTGCTCAAAAGTTCCGCAATTGTAACAGGTGCTGTTTGTGCAACTGCGTCCGCTATGCTTTTGGCTTCGGCAGGGCTGTCGGCAACAACATCGGCCTTAAACACCTCCGTGTCCTCAACACCCGTAAATTTTATCATAGATTTAAGCTGTGACGCTGTGTATTTACTGTTAAGTGTTTTTGATACATCGGAATAAAAATTGTTTGTATCAAGAAGCTCTATGTAGGTCGCAACAAGTTTAGAAGATAGGTTGTATCGGTTTAAATCTTCGTATCCGCTGCCGCTTTCGGTGTATTCGGCACTTACATAAAGCTTTACGGTTGCGGTATATGTCTTTTTTATAAAAAACGAAGTTACAAAAAAAGAGCATACCGAAAAAAGAAGGGAAATAATAATCACAAAGATGATGTTTTTCTTTACTATCCTGAGTATGTCTTTAAATGATATTTCCATATGAAAGCTCCCTCAAAATCAAAATATGGTAAAAAATTTTTACTTAAACTGCCAGCATACATTATACAACATAATTTTAGCTTTATCAATTAAATATGTACTGTTTAATAGTAGAAAAAAACAGGTAAATTCTGCAATTTTTGTAGAATTAACTATACTCTGATGAAATATTGCATAGAATTCTCATGAATAAAATAATAATTTGTGAAAATACAAAAAAATCCCATTTTAAAGGGATTTAAAGCAAATAAATCAATAAAATCCTTTGACAAACAGGCTTTGGGGTGATATAATTCACTTGAAAACTAAGAGAAAGAATAAATTTGTTTCAATACAGATTTAAACAAATAAAAGGTGGTAGAATGGTATGAAAAAGTTATCTGCGATTTTAATTTCCGTTGTTTTGGTTGCAGCTTCCGCAATTTCAGCTTTTGCGGCAGGCATCAACAGCAGCGAGCAGGCTGTGCTTGATGAACTCGGCAAAGGTGTTTCGATGAGCGGCGGAATTATGTATATTCCCGACGAGTACATCAATCAGGCTGAAAGCTATTTTAACACGATTGATATGACTGAAGAGGAATCCGAAGAGATTATCGCTGTTATTAAGCAGGGCGAGAGCTTCCTTGAGAGCTCAGGTGCTTCAAACATCCGTGACCTCACATTTGAGCAGAAAGAGGTTCTTTTGGGTTACGGCGAAAAGGCAGTTGCCGTTCTCGGTATGAAAATGTCTTACGATTTTTCGACAAAAACTCTTACTGTTTACGGTGCTGACGGCGAGGTAGCTTTCAGTGCGGCTCCTACACTTACAAAGGACGGAACTATTGTTGAAAACCCGATTAAGACAACGGGTGCATATGCAGATTTTACGGGATTTGCTGTTTTAGGTGCGGCTTTGGTTGTTCTCACGGCAGGCGGAGCAGTTTTTGCCCTTAAAACTAAGAGAGAAAGAGCTTGATTTTAGATGTCTGAAAACAAAAACAGACGCAGGCATAAAAAAGCTGATGGGAAGAGTTTTATAATTCTTCCCATTATATTTTTTGCGGGAACTTATCTAGCGCTGTATTTGGCACTTGCTCCAATCTTCAGCACACTTTTTTCGGCGGCGGGAATGTTATTTTCGGACGGGGAAAAAGACTATTCCACAGATTACAAAAATATTTTTGTGCCTGTTTCGGATGATTCTGACTTGTCATCTGATGTGCAGGGCGACAAGCAGTATATTGATATTGACAAAATTGAATATCCTCGCTACGGAAATCAATTCGGAGAACTTATAATTGAAGATTGCGAAATTGAAAGCAAATTGTTTTTCGGTGACGGAGATGTTGCGCTTAGAAACGGTGTGGGAGTGTACAGCGGAAGCTTTATTCCCGGTTACGGAAAAACTATTCTTGTGGCAGGCCACAATAACACATACTTTAACGGATTAAAGTATGCACAAGAGGGGCAAATCGTTGTCATTCGCACAAGCTACGGCAACTACGAATACAAAATCACCGATACTGCCGTTAAAAAGGCAAACGACAGGTCGGCGTATGATTTGAATGCGGATTATGAAAATCTTGTAATGTACACCTGTTATCCTTTCGACGAATTAGGACTTACAAGCTACAGATTTTTTGTATATGCAGAATATGTTTCGGGTCCGATAATTCAAAAAAATTCTGCGGAGGGTGAGTAACTATGGCTAAAAAACCCCTTCTTTCACGAATCAGAAATGCAGTTTTTTTGATTATGTCTTTTATACTTTCGCTTGTATTGTTTTTGCTTACATTTTCAATAGTTTTGACGGCAACTGTTTTCAACATCGATTTTATATTCAGCAGTATGAATTCGTCAAATTATTTTGTTGATAAAAAAGACGAAATTACGGTCAGCCTTACCGATTTGGGTTATGCAAGCGGACTTGATGAAGAATTTTTTGAAGATTTTGTCGATGAAGTAATGATAAGCAACGACACAAAGGAGTATCTTGACAATTACTATGCCGGAAAAGGTACGGTAATTGATGTTACGCAATTTAAGCAAAGCTTTAATCAAGCCCTTGGCGGGTATATTGAGGAAAATAATATAAAAAATGTCAACGGCGAAAGCCGAGAAATGCTCATTAATAAGGCTGCTCAGATTTACCGTATGTCGCTTGCGGTACCTTTGTTTTCAAAATTTTCGTCATATATTTTGAGCGCAAAAGATGCAATGCCGTTTGCTGTTTCGGTGCTTGTGCTGATTTGCATTGTAATTTGTTTTGTCCTTGTCAAAGCAAATAAATGGAAACACAGAGCGGTTAAGTATATATCGTGTGCGGCTTTGGGCGCTGCTGTTTCTACCGCGGTAATACCTCTTTATCTCTTGATTTCAGGTAAGCTTACTCATATCAACCTTGCGTCCCGCGCATTGTATAATTTCTTTATTCGGGCATCGAGCGACGCCTGTGTTGCTATACTGTTTTGCTCCTTGTTTCTTTTGCTTGCCGGGCTCGGACTGTATTTTTTGTTTAGGCGGATGCACCAAAAGGTCAGCAGTTAACAAATTTTTTATGTAATAAATAAATCCGAAGATATAATACTATCTTCGGATATTTTATTTCAAAACAAAAATCGACAGAAAAGTGTTAAAAATGTCAAATTATAGGTAAATAAAATTTTATAAGAGAAATATTATTGCAATTTTTATGTTGTTATGATATATTGAGTATTGGAAGTTTTGGAGTAAAGTGCTTTGTGCACAAATTTATTTTAGGTGATTTTATGGATTACAAGTTAATAGCACTTGATATTGACGGGACGCTTACAAATTCCAAAAAGGAAATTACGCCCCGTACGAGGTATGCCATTCTCGAAGCACAAAATCAGGGCAAAAAAATAGTTTTGGCGTCGGGGCGTCATCCTATAGGAGTTTATCCTATAGCAAACAATTTGATGCTTGACAAGTATGGCGGTTACATTATGTCGTTTAACGGCGGACGGATTATTGATTGCCGGACAGGAAATACCATAGTAAGCAAGATTTTTCCGCTTGAATATCTGCCTGATATTGTCAGTGTGCTTAAAGATTCAAATATTACGATCAACACCTATGACAACGATAAGATAATATCAAACAACAAGGTAAACGATTACACTTATGTAGAAAAAGATGTTATCAAGGCGGAAATGGTTGTGGTCGACGATTTTGTATCGGCAATTAAGTTTAATATAAACAAAATATTACTTGCAGGCGAGCCGCACGAACTTGATAAATATCAAAAAATACTGTCGAACCGTTATGACGGTTTGCTTGATGTTTATAAGAGTGCTCCGTATTTTCTGGAAATAATGCCGTTCGGCGTTACAAAGGGTTCAATGATGCCGCTTTTGCTTCAAAAGCTGAATATAAGCCGTGATGAGTTTGTGGCGTTCGGCGACAACTATAACGATATAACAATGATAGGTTATGCGGGATTGGGAGTTGCTATGGGCAATGCTGAGCCCGATGTGAAGAAGATTGCGGACTATGTCTGCGAGAGCAATGATGATGACGGAATAGCAAAGACTTTTGAAAGATTCATTTTGAAAAAATAAAACCGAATATTAAACTATATCCTTCGCTTTTCTCGAGTAATTGGAATTTATTTTTTGATTATTGCGGGAAAAGCGATTTTTTGGTTATTATATCTAAATATAGCGAATAAATTTTGTCATACGATAAAAACAAATAATTCTTTATTAGAAATAAACTAAAAATAGTGTATTCTATAATATAGGAGTAATTATATGTCATTATTATATGTCATTAGGAGGAAAATCAATGGCAAAGCTAAAAAAATTAATTGCTTTGGTTTTGGCGGTTTGTGTTGTATGCACTGTCGCAATTGTATCTGTAAATGCAGCTTCAGTTGATTCCGACAGCAATACATCCGCATCAAGCAGCATTAAGGTGCACTATTACTGTGAGGAGGGCACACCTACAATTTATTATTGGAACAGCCTTCCGCAAAATATTTCCACCGATTACCCCGGCAAGACCATGGTAAACGAGGGAAATAACTACTACGGCTACACCTTTGAAAATGTTACAAAAATCAATATGCTTTTTGTTACAAACGGTGAGCAGTCAAAGGAACTTACAAGAAATACAGGTGAGTGGTGGTACAGAAACGGCAGATGGTACAGCCAAGACCCCGGCGAGGCTGACGACTGGACGAGAACAGACCTTCGTGAGGATTCGATTTACTTTGTAATCACAACCCGTTTTTATGACGGTGACACGGGAAACAATGTTCACTGCTGGGATGACTCAACAGCGAATAACCCTGATTCCGACCCCGCTTGGAGAGGCGACTTTAAAGGCCTTATCCAAAAGCTTGACTACATAAAGGCTCTCGGCTTTTCGGCAATTTGGATCACCCCTGTAGTATCAAACGCTTCGGGCTATGATTACCATGGCTATCACGCTTTTGATTTTACAACAGTTGATCCCCGTTATGAGAGTGACGATACAACATATCAGGATCTTATCTATGCCGCTCATGACAAGGGCATGAAGATTATTCAGGATGTTGTTATTAACCATGCAGGCAACTTCGGTGAGGCATTCCTTGCTCCGATGTTTACAAAGGAATATTCAACAATTCAGGACCTCGGTTCAATAGATTGTATGAAGATAATTCCCGATTCCGACTTGGCAAAAACTTTCCCGAATTACGATACTCTTGAGCCGGGCTATCAGTATCAGGCTCGTCTTAATATTATGAAAGACACGAAAGAGCTTTCACAGTCAACTCACGATGCGGACAACTACTTCCATCACTATAAGGATCTAAGTTGGGAAAGCCCCACTGTTCAGACAGGACAGATTGCAGGCGACTGTGTTGATATTAATACGGAAAACCCTGTTGTAGCAGAGTACTTAAACGATGCTTATAACAGCTATATTGATATGGGTGTTGACGGCTTCAGACTTGACACCGAAAAGCATGTTTCAAGACTGACACTCAATCAGTTCTTCTTCCCGTCGTGGAATGAAGCAGGAGGAAGCAATTTCTTTGTTTTCGGTGAGGTTTGTACCCGTGTAAGCGAGTTCTGGAACAAGGGCAACGCTTCAATTTCCGCTCCGTTCTATACCTGGGCAGAAGTCGATAACGACTATGTTTTGGGCGATGATCCGATAGGAAATGTTGATATAACCGTAGATCATTACAATTCCCACAACAATACAAACAATCAGCCTACTTCAGACAATGTTTATCTTGACGGAATAACATATCATACTCCCGACTACAGCGAGGCAAACGGAACAGGCGTTATCGACTTCCCGATGCACTGGAACTTCAGCAGCGCAAACAACGCGTATCGTCGTGCTTTGGAGGAAGATCCGTATTATAACGATTCAACTTGGAATGTAACATATGTTGATTCTCACGACTACGGCCCTGATATGGACTGCCGTTACACAGGTTCAACACAGTCTTGGGCAGAGAATCTCGACTTGATGTTCTCTTTCCGCGGAATCCCATGCCTTTACTACGGAAGTGAAATTCAGTTCCAGGCAGGCGTTCCCATGGATGTAGGCCCGAACGCTCCTCTTTCAACAACGGGTCGTGCTTACTTCGGTGACCACATCGAGGGAAATGTAACAGCAACCGATTTCGGTGAATATACCGCTGACGGTGCCGCTGCGGAAACTCTCAGCTCTCCGCTTGCTGTACATCTTCAGCAGCTTAACCAGATAAGAAGAGCTGTTCCTGCTCTCCAAAAGGGTCAGTACACAACCGACAGCAATTATGTTTCAAACGGAAATATGGCATTTATCCGCCGTTACACAAGTGCAGAAGAGGGCGTTGACAGCCTTGCATGCGTAGCAATTTCGGGCGGAGCAACATTCAAAAATATTCCTAACGGCAAGTATATCGACGCAGTTACGGGCGATATTCAGAATGTTACAAACGGAACACTCACGGTGCCTTCTATAGCTACGGCAAATATGAGAGTGTATGTATGCTGTGCTCCGGGCTTCACGGGAATTGACGGTCAGATCGGCACAAACGGTGCATATCTTAAATAATTTTTGTTAAAGTAAATCGGTACACCTAATATGCGGTGTACCGATTTTTTATTTTATAGGAAACTGATCGAAAATGGTCTGGCAAAGAAGGTTTGATAATATATTAACCTGTCTGCTCGAATTGCGTGTCGAGGCACTCGACTTTTTATTTAATATAAAAATCTTTACTTTCAAATCTGCGAAATAAAACAATGTGAATTATTTTGCATTATAATAATTTCGCTCTTACAGTTTTGCAGAGATAAATTTACATAACTAATCGAATCACAAAATAATTAAAATCAACAGTAATGTACTACAGCAGGGGCAAATTTAATATCGCCCCTGCTGTAAGTTGTGATTATAGATATATAAAAGTGTGCGTTGTTTACAGAGCTTTCTCGGTGTTTTATCCGAGCGCCCCGAAATTATCAATTATCAGATTTTGCCAAAACCTTAACGATTTCACTTACATACATTTTGTGATAGTCGCCGTTGTACCACTTTTGTACCTGCTCGTTGTCAATTATGTTTTCTTCGGTTAAGAACTGTGCGTACATTTTTTTGCATACAAGCACAAGCTTTGCTTCTTCAAAATAAGGTATTCCGTCTTCGGTAAACGCGGGGGTAAGACCTGTTTCTTTTACCTTGTCGTAATCTCTTCCGCTTTTTGAACCGCAGAATTTTAGAGCGTCACGCATACTTTCATCAAAAAAGCTCATTGTAAAACAGTCGTTTTTCTCCATGAATTCAAAGGTATATCTCTGCGGACGGATAAATGCAAAGGTCACGGGCTTGCCCCACATGATTCCCACACCGCCCCAGCTTACGGTCATCGTGTTAAATTTTTCTTTTGTTCCGCTTGTTACAAGTGCCCATTCATCGCCGATAAGCTCAAACGGATTGCTTTTTATTTCCTTTGGTGTAATTTCCTTAAACGCTGACATAAAAATCATCCTTTCTCATAATAATATGCAATTTGCTCAGGATTAATTATAGCAGAAAAACATTTGCTGTTCAATACAGCGTCACATGCGGGAGGGATATTTTGTGCGATTTGTAATTTAACAGAAATTTATTAATACAGTTCGGATAATATCCAATGTAATGAATAAAATAATGTATATTATGAATATTCATTTTAAATGAATATATACATTTTTATTCCGAAGCGAGAGCTTGTCTGCAATTACATACCGCTTATACACGGCGGTTGTGCAGTGAAAACATTATAAAATACTGCAAAAAAATGCAATTAAAAATATTTGAATATTTATTCAAAAAAGACTTGATTTTTTTAAATTTGTGTGTATAATGTAATTGTAACTTAAAAATTATTGAATTCGGAGGAATTTATTATGGCTGATAAAAAGATTAAAAAGGTAGTTTTGGCTTATTCCGGCGGACTTGATACGTCAATCATCATTCCGTGGCTTAAAGAAAATTATGACAACTGCGAGGTTATCGCTGTTTCAGGTGACGTAGGACAGGGTACAGAGCTTGACGGTCTTGAGGAAAAGGCTATAAAAACAGGCGCTTCAAAGCTCTACATTGAAGACCTTAAGAAGGAGTTTGTTGAGGATTATATTTTCCCGACGGTTAAAGCAGGCGCAGTTTACGAGGGGAAATATCTTCTCGGTACATCGTTTGCACGCCCGATTATTGCGAAAAGACTTGTAGAAATCGCTAAAAAAGAGGGCGCTGATGCAATTTGCCACGGCTGCACGGGCAAGGGCAACGACCAGATTCGCTTTGAGCTTGCAATCAAGGCTTATGCTCCCGATATGAAGATTATCGCTCCGTGGAGAACATGGGAATTTAAGTCCCGTGAGGAAGAAATAGAATATGCGGAGAAAATGAATATTCCGCTCAAGATTAACCGTGAAACAAACTATTCAAAGGATAAAAACCTCTGGCACTTGAGCCATGAAGGTCTTGATCTTGAGGATCCCGCAAACGAGCCTATGTACAATAAGGAGGGCTTCCTTGAACTGGGTGTTTCTCCCGAAATGGCTCCCGATAAGCCTGAGTATATTACTATTTCTTTTGAAAAGGGTATTCCCACAAAGCTTAACGGCGAGGTTGTAGGCTCTGTCGAGATGATCGAAAAGCTCAACGAAATCGGCGGAAGAAACGGCGTAGGTATCACGGATATTGTTGAAAACCGTCTTGTAGGTATGAAAGCAAGGGGCGTTTATGAAACTCCCGGCGGCACAATCCTTTATGCCGCTCACAACAAGCTTGAGGAAATCTGCCTTGATAAGGATACTCTTCACTACAAGAAGAATCTTGCAAATACTTTTGCGGATCTTGTATATGACGGCAAGTGGTACACACCTCTGCGTGAGGCTATGTCGGCATTCGTTGACAGCACACAGGAGTATGTAACGGGCGATGTTAAATTAAAGCTTTACAAGGGCAACATCATTGACGCAGGCGTGACAAGTCCGTATTCACTCTATGACGAGGAGATCGCGACATTTGATGAGGACGAGGTTTACGATCAGAACGACAGCGCAGGATTTATCAACCTCTTCGGACTTCCGATCAAGGTTCGCGCAAAGAAAGGTCTTATCAAGTAAGACGGCAAAAGTAAACTTTTGATCAATACAATAATGGGGCAGGGTTTTCTCTGCCCCGATAAGTGTTTTTACAGGTTTTATTTTATATG
>CALYBM010000035.1 GCA_944412525.1 uncultured Ruminococcus sp.
CCAAAGATTAAATCCGATAGATAAGCCGAAAGTATGAAAAACGGCTTGTCTGTCGGATTTTTTAATTAAATATTTTTCACTTTAATAATTTAATATTTTTGATAAAAATATCACACGAAAATTAACAAAGGTTAATTTAATTAATCTTTTAGATTTTTTGTTATTCAAATAATTCGGTATTGGAATTATATTTAAATTTGGGTACTTTCTTTTTTAAAAAATAACTTATTGATTTAAGAAATAAAAAATGATAAAATAAAATTAGTTTAATACTGAAAGGAATATTTAAAATGATAAAAACAAGTTCAAAGTCGCTTTTTACAAGAATTTTAAGCACAATTTGTGTGCTTGCATTAATTGTGTCAACGGCTATATTCAGCGGCTGTTCCGAAAAGACGGAATCAAGCTCATCATCACAATCTACTGCCGAATCATCAAGTGAAGAAAACTTGCTTTCGGGCAAAAAAACAGCGGTTATTGATATTAAGGACTACGGTAAAATTACGCTTGAGCTTGACGCTGATACCGCACCGATTACCGTAACAAACTTTGTAAACCTCGCAAACCAGGGCTTTTATGACGGACTTACTTTCCACAGAATAATAAACGGTTTTATGATGCAGGGCGGCGACCCGAACGGTGACGGCACGGGCGGAAGCGATAAAGAAATCAAAGGCGAATTTTCGGCAAACGGCGTTGAAAATAACATTTCCCACACAAGAGGCGTAATTTCAATGGCTCGCTCAACACTTTATAACAGTGCAAGCTCGCAGTTTTTTATTGTGCATCAGGACAGCACATTTCTTGACGGTCAATACGCTGCATTCGGTCATGTTACAGACGGAATGGATATAGTTGACAAGATTTGTGAAGAAACTCCCGTGACTGATGATAACGGAACGGTTCCTGCAGATGACCAGCCGATTATCAATACTATTGAAATTGTCGATTAAAAAATGAAAATACTTGTTGACGCAGACGCCTGTCCCGTTGTGAGCATTGTTGAAAAAATCGCAAAAAAATATGATGTACAATTAACACTCCTATGTGACACGAGCCACATTATAAAAAGCGATTACAGTGAAATAAAAGTAATCGGTTCGGGTAGGGACGCTGTCGATATTGCTCTTGCCAATATGTGCAAAAAAGGAGATATTGCGGTTACGCAGGACTACGGAGTAGCGGCGATGGTACTTGGGAAAGGCGGATATTGTATTCACCAATCAGGCAAGATTTTTACGGACGAAAATATAGGCGGTCTGCTTATGGACAGACATCTTGCAAAAAAAGCGAGAATGTCAAACAGCAAAAATCATCTCAAAGGTCCCAAAAAACGAACCCTCGAAGATGACGAACGATTTGAAAAATCATTTGAAAAACTTTTAAATGAAATATTGAATAAATAATTAAACGGCTGTTCGTTTTTGATTTACACGAAAATCAAATTACGAAACAGCCGCTTTTTTTGCAGGACTCTTTTTGCTGCGCAAATTATTATTCAATGTCTTTATACAATAACGCTTTTATACAATAATAAATTATTTGCACAAACGTTAAATAATACAAATCTTATTTTATTCTAATGCAGAATTAAAACTTCATAGTCAGAGATATTCTGTTCTTATCGGCATCAACGGATAAGATTTTTACATTTACCACATCTCCGACTTTAAGCACTTCGCCGGGATGCTTAATATATTTATCGCAAATTTGCGAAATATGGACAAGTCCGTCCTGATGAACGCCTATATCGACAAACGCACCGAAATCAATTACATTTCGCACGGTTCCTTTAAGCTCCATACCCTCTTTTAAGTCTTTTATATCTAAAATATCGCTGCGAAGCAGAGGAGCGGGCATTTCATCTCGGGGGTCTCTGCCGGGTTTTGAAAGCTCCTTTACAATATCGTCAAGAGTAGGCAAGCCTATTTCAAGCTTTTCGGCAAGGGATTTT
Organism: uncultured Ruminococcus sp.; assembly: GCA_944412525.1. Lineage (GTDB taxonomy): Bacteria > Bacillota > Clostridia > Oscillospirales > Acutalibacteraceae > Ruminococcoides. The sequence goes on from CALYBM010000035.1 coordinate 1,955, forward strand.
GTGCCGAATTTATTTACCCTTATCTGCAAATCGGGAAATTTACCCGACTTTATTTCTTTATCGGAGTATTCAAGAATATTCAGCAGAGCCTTTGCACTCTTATAGCTTTCAGGATGAACGCCCGTATTGTCAAGCGGATTTTTGCTTTCAGGCACTCTCAAAAATCCCGCACACTGCTCAAAAGCCTTCGGTCCGAGCTTCGGAACTTTTTTAAGCTCCGCCCTCGAAGAAAATGCTCCGTTTTCTTCACGGTACGCAACAATATTTTTACAAACGGTTGAATTAAGTCCCGACACTCTGAGCAGCAGTGCAGGTGACGCCGTGTTAAGGTCTGCTCCGACAGAGTTTACACAATCCTCCACTACACCGTCAAGCGTTTCGCCGAGACTTTTCTGCGGCATATCGTGCTGATACTGCCCTACTCCTATTGCTTTAGGCTCGATTTTTACAAGCTCCGCAAGCGGATCCTGAAGCCGTCTGGCAATGGACACGGCACTTCGCAGTGTTAAATCAAGACTTGGAAGCTCAGTTGTCGCAAGCTTTGACGCAGAATAAACCGACGCTCCCGCCTCGCTTACCACCATATAGTAAACTGTATGATCGGCGTCCTTTATTGCGTCAGCTGTAAACATCTCGGTTTCTTTGCTCGCCGTACCGTTGCCGATTGAAATAATATCGACATTATACTTATTTACAAGCTCAATCAGCTTTTGCTTTGACTCCTGAATTTTCTTTTCAGAATGAGTAGGATAGATTACTGCCGTATCAAGTACCTTTCCCGTGTCATCAACAACAGCAACCTTGCAGCCCGTTCTGTAGCCGGGGTCAAGTCCGATTACGGTTTTTCCTTTTACGGGCGGCTGCATAAGAAGCTGTTTAAGATTAACTGCAAATACTTTCATCGCATTTTCAGAGGCAGTATCGGTCAAATCGTTTCTGATTTCACGCTCTATTGACGGAAATATAAGCCTATTGTAAGCATCCGTGCAAGCTTCTCTTATAATGTCCGAACAGAGCGGATTCGTATTTTTATCAAGCAAACTAAAAATTATGCCGAGAGGTTTTTCGCTGTCTGATACAATCGACACCTTTAAAAATCCCTCTTTTTCTCCCCTGTTGATTGCAAGCACTCTGTGACCCGCAATCTTTTTTACAGGTTCTTTAAAATCATAATATATTGTATATACGCTGTCCTTATCTTCATCAGACGCAGTTGAAACTACTACACCGTTTGCAATGGTTAAATTTCTCACCCTTTTGCGTATTTCGGCACTGTCGGATACTTGCTCGGCGATTATATCCATTGCTCCCTGCAAGGCATCCTGAGCATTTTCTACTCCTTTTTCGCCGTCAATATACTTTTCTGCAGCAACGCTCGGATTAAAGTCTTTTTCCTGCTTAATAATTTCGAGTGCTAAAGGTTCAAGTCCTTTTTCCTTTGCAACGGACGCCCTTGTTTTTCTCTTAGGTCTGAATGGGCGGTATAAATCCTCAAGCTCTGATAAAGCAGTCGCCTTGTCAAGAAGTTCTGATATTTCGTCGGTCAGCTTCTCCTGAGCCTGTATAAGCGAGCGGATTTCCTCTCTTCGTTTGTCAAGTCCACGCAGATATTCAAGCTTTTCGCTGAATTCTCTGATTGCCTGATCGTCCATGGAGCCGTGCATCTCCTTGCGGTAACGGGCTATAAAAGGGATTGTGTTTCCGTCGTCAAGCAATCCTATTATGTTTGAGGCATACTCCTCCTTAATATTAAACTGCTGAGATAAAATTTTTGAATATTCCATTATTTTCTCCTCGTAAATTTTATAATTTGAATTATAGCACAAATGATATTTAAATGCACGAAATTTTTATCAAAAGGTATTTACTTTTCAAATAAAGCAATATATACTAATGTTAAGTGAATACAAACGGGAGCTCAAGAGGGCTGAGAGGAAATGAATTGACATTTCGACCGTAACACCTGATTTGGATAATGCCAGCGTAGGGACAAAACTGATTTAAGCGGAGTGTGTCTTTAGGCATACTTCGTTTTTTGTTTGGAGGGATATATTTGATTTACATTAACGGTATCGCTTTTGAAAAAGATGAAATTAAACTGTCAGAATACTTGTCTGAAAATAACCTTGCTGTTACAAGAATAGCAGTTGAATTAAACGGTGAAATTTTGCCAAAAGATAAATATGACAAAACCGTTTTAAGTGACGGCGACAAAGTTGAAATCGTAAATTTCGTAGGCGGAGGCTGATCATGAACAATAAAATTCCGAGTCAAAGCGAAATTGATTCCCTTCTGCGTATGAGGCATACCGATGAAGTTTTTGAAAAACTCAAAAACGCAAGGGTAGCAGTTGCGGGGCTCGGCGGGCTTGGCTCAAACATTTCGCTGATGCTTGCAAGAGCGGGAGTCGGAACGCTTCATCTTATTGATTTTGACAAGGTTGAACTGAGCAATTTAAACCGTCAGCAATACTTTATCTCTCATCTTGATATGTACAAAACCGACGCAATCAAAGATGAAATTCAAAGAATCAATCCGTATATTACTTTGATTTGCGACTGCGTTAAGGTGAGCGAAGATAATATTGACGCTCTTTTTAACAACGACAGAATTATATGTGAAGCGTTTGATAATCCCGACAGCAAAGCGATGCTTGTAAATCACATTCTTGAAAAGAGAAAAGACGCCTGCATTGTTGCTGCGTCGGGCATGGCGGGATACGAAAAGTCAAATACGATTATAACAAGGAAAATTTCAGACCGTTTTTATATTTGCGGCGACGAAAAAAGCGGTGCCGTAAAAGGCAACGGTCTGATGTCACCGAGAGTTACCGTTTGTGCTGCCCATCAGGCAAATACAATTTTAAGGTTAATTCTCGAAAAATATGATGTGTAAAGGAAGTAACAAAATGGAAAACGACAAGCTGATTATAGGCGGTCACGAATTTAATTCAAGATTTATTTTAGGCTCGGGCAAATATTCGCTTGACCTTATTAAAGCGGCAGTGGAAAACGCAGGAGCTGAGATTATCACACTTGCACTTCGCAGAGCGGCAACGGGAAATGTGGCAAATATACTTGACTATATTCCGAAAAATGTAACTCTTCTGCCCAATACATCGGGAGCGAGAAACGCAGATGAAGCAGTGAGAATTGCAAGACTTGCAAGGGAAGTCGGCTGCGGCGATTTTATTAAAATCGAGGTTATCAGGGACTCAAAATACCTTTTGCCCGACAACTATGAAACCATCAAGGCTACGGAAATTCTTGCAAAAGAGGGTTTTGTTGTTATGCCTTATATGTATCCCGACTTAAATGTTGCCAGAAGTCTGCGTGACGCAGGAGCTGCAACTATAATGCCGCTCGGCGCACCTATCGGCTCAAACAAGGGTATTTGCACAAAGGAATTTATCAAAATTTTGATTGACGAGATAGATTTGCCGATAATCGTTGACGCGGGAATCGGCAAGCCGTCGCAGGCGTGCGAGGCAATGGAGATGGGTGCTGCGGCTGTAATGGCAAACACGGCTATTGCAACTGCCGGAGATATTGTGCAAATGGCAGAAGCATTCAAAAAAGCAATCGAAGCAGGCAGACAGGCATATCTTGCAGGACTCGGCAGAGTTATCGAAAACGGTGCCAGTGCGTCCTCTCCTCTTACCGGATTTCTTGAGAATTGAGGTTTTTAACAATGGAACAAAGAACTAATCATATGGAGTATCTTCCCGATATGGAGCAGATAGACTCTGATATTAAAGACAGAGTTATTGCTGAAATGAACGCATATGACCCTGCAAAATATACGGCCGAGGATGTAAAACTCGCTCTTGAACATGAAACCAAAACCGAAGAAGACTTCAAGGCTCTTCTCTCTCCTGCCGCTCTGCCGTTTTTAGAGGAAATTGCACAGCAGGCAAGACTTGAAACAAGAAAGCACTTCGGCAACTCTATCAATATGTTTACACCGCTGTATATTTCCAACTACTGCGAAAACTACTGCATTTACTGCGGATTTAACTGTCACAACAAAATTCACCGTGCAAAGCTCAATTACGAAGAAATTGAAAAGGAAATGCAGGCGATTGCAAAAACAGGCTTGCAGGAAGTGCTTTTGCTCACGGGTGAAAGCAAAAAAATGAGCGATGTAGAATACATAGGCGAAGCCTGCAAAATCGCAAGAAAATATTTTAAGGTAGTGGGACTTGAAGTTTATCCCATGAACAGCGACGAATACAGCTACATTCAAAAATGCGGTGCCGATTATGTAACCGTGTTTCAGGAAACCTATAATTCCGACAAGTACGAAACCTTGCATCTTGCAGGTCACAAGAGAGTTTTCCCCTATCGTCTTGAAACGCAGGAGCGTGCGTTAATGGGCGGAATGCGTGGAGTAGGCTTTGCCGCACTTTTGGGTCTTTCCGATTTCAGAAAAGACGCTTTTGCAACAGGTATGCACGCCTATCTTATTCAGCGTAAATACCCGCACGCAGAGATTGCGTTTTCATGCCCCCGTTTAAGACCGATAATCAACAACGACAAAATCAATCCCAAGGATGTTCACGAGCCTCAGCTTTTGCAGGTTATCTGTGCTTACAGATTGTTTATGCCGTTTGCAAGCATTACGATTTCCACCCGTGAATGTCAGCGTTTTCGTGATAATATTGTACAAATTGCCGCTACTAAAATTTCAGCCGGTGTTGATGTAGGAATCGGCGGACATTCAGACGGTGAAAAAAAAGGTGACGAGCAGTTTGAAATATCAGACTCGAGAAATGTAAAACAGGTATATGACGCACTTTGCAAAAACGGAATGCAGCCTGTTATGAGCGATTACATCTATGTTTAATGTTATAAGTGTTACATCGAGGGCTGACAGCAGGGATTTTTTTAAATCAATAGAAGACATCGCAAAAAGCGATGTTGAGGCAATAATCCTGCGTGAAAAAGACTTAAACGAAGACGAATATTTTTTGCTTGCTAAAAAGGTGCGGAAAATCTGCCGAAAATACGGCAAAAAGCTCATTATTCACAACTTTTTGGATGTTGCTTTAAAGCTTGAAATACCGTACATTCATCTTCCCTTTTCAAAGTTTATAACACTTTCAGGAAGTTTAAAGGATTTTAAACAAGTCGGTACTTCCGTACATTCAACAGATGACGCTGTTATCGCTGAAAAATCAGGAGCGGATTATGTTATCGCAGGTCATATTTTTGCTACCGACTGCAAAAAAGGACTTGAGCCGAGAGGAATTAAATTTTTGAAAGAAACTTGTTCCTGTGTAAGCATACCCGTTTACGCAATAGGCGGTATCAATGATAATTCTGTTTTGGAATTATCAAAAGTACATAAAAACAATTTCAGCGGCGGATGCATTATGTCTTCACTTATGAAAAGCAGCAATCCGCAAGAGCTTGTAAGAAAAATAAAGGATAATTATGCGACGAAAAACGACAGACACAAATATTTGCTTTACGCAGTTACAGATAGACACTGGCTTGGCGGCAGAACGCTTGAAGAAGATGTCGAAAAGGCACTTAAGGGCGGTGCGACGCTTGTACAGCTTCGTGAAAAAGAACTTGAATTTGATAAATTTTGCGAAGAAGCGGAAAAAATTCATTCTCTTTGCAGGCGTTACAATGTGCCGCTTATAATAAACGATAATGTTGATGTTGCAAAAGCTGTTGACGCTGAGGGAGTACATCTCGGTCAGGGTGATATGGATATAGAAAAAGCAAGAGGTATACTCGGAAATTCCAAAATAATCGGTGCTACCGCAAGAACCGTAGAACAAGCTGTTTTCGCACAAGAAAGCGGTGCCGATTACATCGGAAGCGGAGCAGTTTTCGGCACAAGCACAAAGAGCGACGCAGTAAAGATGAGCATTGAAACGCTCAATGAAATTTGCGGCAGTGTCAACATTCCCGTTACGGCTATCGGCGGCATCACAAAAGACAACATTCTGAATCTTAAAGACACAAAAATTTCGGGCGTGGCTGTTGTGAGCGGAATTTTTGCCGAAAAAGACATTTATAATTCTACATTAGAATTACGAAGAAAAATTGAGGAGATTGTAAATGGAAAATAACCTCAAAATGAAAACGGCTTTAACCATTGCGGGAAGCGATTCAAGCGGTGGTGCAGGAATACAAGCCGACCTTAAAACAATGTGCTGTTTAGGTGTCTACGGTATGAGTGCGATAACTGCTCTGACCGCACAGAACACCTTAGGTGTAACGGACATTTTGGAAGTATCCCCAGCCTTTTTACAAAAACAGCTCGACTGTATTTTCAGCGATATATTTCCCCACGCCGTAAAAACGGGAATGATTTCGGATACAGGAATAATTGAAGTGATCGCCGACTCACTTAAAAAATACGGTGCAAAAAACATCGTTATTGACCCCGTTATGGTATCGACAAGCGGTTCAAGGCTCATTAAGGAGGAAGCTGTTAATTCTCTGAAAGAATTACTCTTTCCCGTTGCCGATTTAATCACTCCAAATATTCCAGAGGCGGAAATACTTTCGGGCATTTCAATACATAACAAAGCCGATATGGAACAGGTTTGCAAAATTATAGGCAAAAAATACGGCTGCTCGGTACTTTGCAAGGGCGGTCACAGCGTTGAGGATTCAAACGACGTATTGTTTTATAACGGAAAAATTATTTGGTACGAAGGCCAAAAGGTAGATAATGCAAACACTCACGGCACAGGCTGTACGCTTTCAAGTACGATAGCAAGCTATTTGGCTCTGGGAGAAGACATGGAAAACGCAGTGAAACTTGCAAAAGAATATCTTACAGGTGCAATAAAAGCAGGGCTGAATCTTGGAAAGGGAAGCGGACCGCTTGCACATAATTATAAAATCTTACAAGGAGAGGTCTGATAAAATGAGAGAATACGCTACACAAATGGAAGCTGCCAAAAAGGGAATTGTTACAAAGGAGCTTGAGGCGGTTGCAAAAAAAGAAAAAATGACGGTCGAAGATCTTATGCCGCTTGTGGCACAGGGCAAGGTTGCTATTTGTGCAAACAAACGCCACACCTGCATTGACCCGCAGGGTGTCGGCTCGATGCTCACAACCAAAATCAATGTAAATCTCGGCGTTTCACGCGACTGCAAGGACTATAACATTGAAATGCAAAAGGTTATGGAAGCCGTTAATATGGGTGCTCACGCCATTATGGATTTATCATCTCACGGCGATACAATTCCGTTTAGAAGAAAGCTGACAAGCGAATGTCCCGCAATGATAGGAACGGTGCCTGTTTACGATTCCGTTATACATTATCAGCGTGACCTTGACACCTTAACTGCTCAGGATTTTATAGATGTTGTAAGACTTCACGCAGAAGACGGCGTTGACTTTGTGACGCTTCACTGCGGAATCACAAGAAAAACAATAGAGCAAATTAAAAAGCACAAAAGAAAAATGAATATCGTTTCACGCGGCGGTTCACTTGTATTTGCATGGATGTGTATGACAGGAAACGAAAACCCGTTTTATCAATACTATGACGAAATTCTCGATATTTGCCGTGAATATGATGTAACAATCTCACTGGGTGACGCCTGCCGTCCCGGATGTCTTGCTGACGCAAGCGATGTTTGTCAGATTGAAGAGCTTGTACGGCTCGGAGAACTTACAAAGCGTGCATGGGCAAAGGATGTTCAGGTTATGGTAGAGGGCCCCGGTCATATGCCGATGGATCAGATAGAAGCAAATATGAAGCTGCAAAGCACAATTTGCGGCGGTGCACCGTTTTATGTACTCGGACCGCTTGTAACGGATATTGCACCGGGCTATGACCACATTACATCGGCTATCGGCGGTGCGATTGCCGCTGCTTCGGGTGCGGCATTTTTGTGCTATGTTACTCCTGCCGAACATCTTGCACTGCCGAATGTAGAAGATGTTAAACAAGGCATTATTGCTTCAAAAATTGCGGCACACGCAGCAGATATTGCAAAAGGCGTAAGAGGTGCAAGAGATATTGACGATAAAATGGCAGACGCCAGAAGAAAGCTTGACTGGGAGGCACAGTGGGAATGTGCAATAGATCCCGAAACCGCTAAAAAAATCAGAGATGACCGAAAGCCCGAACACGACGACACCTGCTCGATGTGCGGAAAGTTTTGTGCCGTAAGGAGCATGAACAAGGCACTAAACGGTGAACACATTGACATTCTATGATTTTTATTTTAATATTATTGTATAAAGTTAAGCCATACTCACAACGAGTATGGCTTTTATACGTCAAAAAGGGGAGGAATTATGGACTGCACTTTCAGAACAGACAAAGGAATTTTCAATTTCAGAGTAGGTGCGATTATTCAAAACGGGAGCAAGGTGCTTATGGCAAGAAATCCTGCCGAGAATTGCTGTTACTCGGTCGGCGGCAGAGTTAAGTTAAACGAAACTCTTGAAAACGCGGTTATCCGAGAGGTTTTTGAAGAAACAGGAATCAAAGCGGAAATAGACAGAATGGGATTTATCCACGAAAATTTTTTCACAAATTATAAAAACGAAAGCTATCACGAAATATCCGTTTTCTTTTTTATAAAGTTAACAGATGAGCTGTTAAAAATTGAAAACGGACATATCACAGATTCGGATCCTATCGGAGAATACCTTGAGTGGATTGATCTTGACAAGAATAACGATTGCAGAGTATTTCCCGAATTTTTTGCATCCGAACTGAAAAAACATTCACCAAAAATAAAACATATAGTAACTCATCAGAAATAAGTCCCTGCGAAAACGCCGTCACAAAAAACTGTGGCGGCGTTTGATTGTTATTTTTGCGGGTTTACCTGTTCTATTTACACTTCGTTTATTTGCTGTTACAAAATAATGCATATCAAGCCGTTACAGCCGTCGTTGATTATTTTTTCAATGGTTTCCCCTATTCTTCTTCTTGCGTCAGACGGCATTCTGTAAAGCTTATTGTGCAGACCTTCGTTTACAAGCTCGTGAACCGATTTGCCGAAGATATTGCTCTCCCATATCTTTTCGGGGTTCTCCTCAAACTCCTTTAACAGATATGACACAAGCTCCTCCGACTGCTGTTCGGAACCGACTATCGGAGTAACCTCGGTTTTTGTTTCGATTTTCATCATATGGATAGACGGGGCACTCGCTTTGAGCCGTATTCCGTATTTTCCGCTCTGCTTGATAATCTGCGGTTCTTCAAGGGAGAGCTCGTCGATTGTGGGCATAACGATTCCGTATCCCGTTTCCTGAACCTGCTCGTATGCCTGAGCGATTTTGTCAAACTCTTTCTGCTTCTTTGATAGCTTATTGATACATTCAAGCAGTTCAAATTCGTCTTTGATTTCTATCTCGGTCTGTTCGGAAAGCACCTTGTAAAACAGAGCGGAATCTATGCCGAGGGAAATTGTCGCGATACCTCTGCCCAGATCAAGGTTTGTAAGCTGAGCGGTATTAATATATTCGCATTGTGAGAGCTCGTGAATTGTCTGCTGAACCTCACGAATTTTTTCAATTTTTTGAGCAGACTCCTTTATCGCCTGAAAAATCTCTGATTTCAGCCAATGATCTTTATCAAGCTTTACAACCCAGCGTGGTATATCAACCTTTATTTCTTTTATCGAAAATTCAAATAAGAGCTGTGCAAGCACCCTTTTTATCTCGTTTTCGCTTAGCTCCATACAGCTTACAGGCAGTACGGGCACACCGTACTGCTTTGACATTTCAGCCGCCAAAGCTACCGTATGCTCCGCCTCGGGATCTACGGAATTGAGAAGAACAATAAAGGGCTTATTGATTTCTTTAAGCTCATTTATTACCCTCTGTTCGCTTTCAACATAATCCTCTCTGGGAATTTCGCTGAAAGAACCGTCTGTCGTAATAACAAGACCTATTGTGGAATGATCGGTTATAACCTTTTTTGTGCCGATTTCGGCGGCGTCGTCAAACGGAATTTCTTTGTCAAACCACGGTGTCTTAACCATTCTCGGCATATCCTCTTCGCTGTATCCGAGAGCGCTGTCAACAATATAGCCTACGCAGTCTATCATACGCACCTTAAAGGTTGTATTGCTGCCGAGATTTATCTCTACAGATTCTTCGGGGATAAACTTAGGCTCTGTGGTCATTATTGTTCTGCCGGCAGAGGATTGCGGAAGCTCATCGACCGTTCTTCTGTATATGCTTTCATCCTTAATATTAGGAAGCACAAGCGTATCCATAAAGCGTTTTATAAATGTTGATTTACCTGTTCGTACGGGGCCAACTACGCCGATATAAACATCTCCGTCGGTTCGTCTGGAAATATCCTGATAAACATTTCTCTCTTCCATTGTATTCCTCCTATATTTTCGGAATTAACAGCATTTGTGAGCTGTCAAGCGTTATATTTTCCGAAGAATTCTCTGATAAAAGCAGGTTAAGCCGTGTGTTATGAGCCTTTGCTATATCCCACAGGCTCTCGCCCTGTTTAGCATAATACAAGGTCAACGCACAGTCGTCACCCGCTGTTAATTTATCTTCAAACAATTCCATTGATGATACTGCCTTTACCTTTTCGGTTTTTTCCGCACAGGCACACAGCTTTATCTCACACCTTATCTCTATTGTATTGTCATCAGCAAGTCTATAGCTGATACTTGAAAGGTGAGGATAGATATTTCTGAAGGAATTGTAGTCAGGCGACAGATTAAACCTGTGCTCGTAATCAAAGGTACGCTCTATAATTACAGGGATATTTTCCTCGTTGTAGGCAATAATGCATAGGTTTATTTTTCCGCCGGCTTTTAATCCGTCATCGGAATTACTCTGTTCGCAGGTAATGTTATCGGCGTAAATATCTAATATTTTTGTTATTTTTCCATCGTCAATTTTGACTGCAAGCTTTTCCATTTGGCTCTCGTTGACGGGTGTAACCTCACTTGAGATTAAAAGCTGCTGAAACTGAGGTTTTGAAGCACAATATACAGAATATGAATCAACCGTAATTTCTTCATCTCTAATCAAGAAACCTTCTTCGGTAACGCACAGCATAATATCTACAATTATTGATGGTTTTTCCGAAAGCATATCGTTTTTAAGCCGTATGTCATAGGACAAAACTTCACATTCAACATTGTTTATTGTTTTTTCATCTACTCCCTCACAGTCAATAATCTGATTAAACGGAATGAGGTAATCTATTTTCTCAATATTGCCTGTTTCGACATCGCTTATATACAAAAGCTTGAGATTGATTTCACCGTTTATCATAAGTTTGCCTGTAACAGCCTTTACATCTGTTATACTTACATCAACCGATGATCTTATAATCGACTCTATTGCAGGCTTATCTGCTACAGAAACCTCCTCACAAACATTGAATTGTTCCTGACACAGAGATTTTAAATCGGAGCAGCTGACATTTTTCCTTAAAGACTCAAGCTTTGGATCATCAGAATAATAGATACTTGTCTTTGCACTTGATTTGACTTTTGCATACAGCGAAAAAGCCCCGTGCATCACAACTCTTCTCGGACTTAAAGCACGGCAGTTTATGTATTCTGATTTTGTTTTAGTAATTATTACAGGATTGTCGGGTGTATCTTTTACTGTAAAGCTCTGAGAGAAATTCACACTTTGCTCACAGCATCTGATGGTCTTTTTGGAACTGTCTACATACATTACATTGACAACGCATGAGCCGTCAATCTGAAGCTGTCCCCCGGATAAGGTTTTCGACTGAATTTTAGGTGTTAATGTGCATTTAATAATCTTTTCAATATCAGGGCAATAATCGGGCAAAGTTAGGTCAACATCGGCGAGCTGTTCGGCAACCGTATCAAGCACGGTGATTGATGTGCCGAACATACGGTTTTCCTGATTTAACTCCATATTTATCTCTCCTTTTGATTTTATATAATAAATATATTATTGTATAACTGAAAATATACCCGTAAATGTAAAACAAAAAATGAGCCGACAAAATGTCGGCTCATCAGCTTTGGATTATCAAGTTTTATTGAAAAGAATCAATAATCTGTGCAACATATTTGCGTATTAATGTTGAATCAAGAATATCTACTTTACCGTCAAAGTTTACATCAGCACTTTTAAACTGTTCGTCTGAAAGTGTAACAAGTTTGGCGTTATATCTCTGAATAAGAGTTGCGTCGAGAACTGATACTACACCGTCGTTATTAACATCACCGTAAAGAATATCTTCAGACACAGGGTCGCTCAGAGTGATTCTGCCCGAAAGCTTGAAATTCTCAAAGCCCGGTACATCGGTAACATCATTAAGCTTGCTGTAGTCAACAGGATAGGCAATTACAGGATCGAAGTTTTCATCTTTGTATCCAACACCCAATATTTCAATATCTAAGTCAACTGTAGTTTCTCCCTGACCGATAATATCAAAAGTTACCGTAACAAAATCTTTTTCGGTAGTGAAATCATACAAAGCAACGCTTGAGAAATCACCCTTTATTTTATCGGTAAGGTTAGTATTTATAATTGCAGAAGGTATATTCGGCATAATACCGTCAGCATTTTTCTTTGGATCATAAGATAACTTTGAGCTGTCATATGTAAGAACCCACTGTGAATTAACAAGATTCATAGATGACTCGAGCTTATAAGAAACAGTTACCGTACTGTCATCTTTGCTGTATTCCTTAGAAACGGGAGAAAGTATATTTGAGGTAGCGTTAACTTTCAGTGTATCCGAAGGTGCTGAAGGTTCTGTCGCAGGTTCTGTAGGTACCGTTGTAGGTTCTTCATCCTCAGGTCCGAGTACGGTTTTGACCGTATATGTCTCATTTTCAAATCCTGAAACAGAAGTAACATCCTTAATTTCGCCGAAATCTACCAAATAGGCAATTTCAGGTGAAAACTCATTGATGTTTTTATAACCTATACCGAGAATATTTACAAAGAGGTCAACATCAGCCTCACCCTTGCCGATAACATCAAATGTGATTGTTACAAAATCTGATTCATTTTTAAAATCTACAAGTGAAGGTACAGAGAAGTTGCCCTTGATAACACCCTTTGTGCTTTCATTTATGACAGCAGAAGAGACATTCGGCATTAACTTTCCTAAATCTGCCTTGTTAAATGAAAGCTTTGAAGTGTCATAGCTTAATTGCCACTCGGAATTTACAAGCTGCATAGCAGAGCTTAATTTGTATGAAACGGTAATCCTGTTGTCACTTTCAGAATAAGTCTTTGATACCGACGGGAAAAAGTTTGAAGTTGCATTCACCGTGAGATCAGACACGGTTGATGTAGGCTGTGCGGTAGTCGGCTGTGTAGTTGTGGGCTGCGTTGCGGGTTTTGAAGTAGTCGGCTGAGAATCCGTCACTACAGAAGCAACACCGCTGATTGATGAAGATTCAAAACCTGTAATGTTTGTAATATCCTTAACTACACTGTTTACAACAGCGTTTTCATAACGAAGTGATCCGTTTGTTTTATAACCTACAGAAAGCTCCTGAACATCAAGTGTTACATCGGTACTGCCTGTTCCGATAATTTCAAATGTTGCCTGTACTAAAGGCTTTGAGTATGTAAAATCATACAAATCGGTAACATTGGTAAAACTTCCTTTTACAATTCCGCTTTTGAAGCTTACAATACCGTCGGAAATACTCGGCATAACAGAATCCGATGCCGAAACAAACCTTAACTTTGTATCGTTGTATGAAAGCGACCACTGACCGTTTACAAGCTTCATTAAAGATCTAAGGTCATATGTTACGGTCACCGTATTTGCAGTGCTGTCCGCCTTTGCGACGCCTGTTGAAAACAGGTTAGACTTGGCATTTACTGTTAAGGTATTATCGGCAGGCACAGTTGTTGCCTGTGTTGTCGGCTGTACGGTTGTTGGCTGAGTAGTGGGTGCAGCAGTAGGCTGTGCAGTTGTGGGCTGGGTAACAGGCGGTACATCACCGTTTAAGTTGCCGATTCTTGCGAAAGGAGAAGTTATTACATCCTCGTCGTCTTTTTCATGTGATGTACTTGAGTCGCTTCCGTAGGATTCAAGCGCATTGTCAAGCATTGTGTCGTCAAAAGGAACACAGTCAAGACCCGACTCGCCTCTTGTCGCAATAAGCATTGCACCGATTCCGTTTGTTTCCACATAGTCAGCGTCAATTCCGAGAGATGAGAAAGGAATTTTTATCTCATAGAATGAATCATACTTTGTGTCGTGAGTTCCCTGTGATCCCTCAAATGTTTTGTAGTCAACCCAATCGGCGTCATTTGAATAAACATCGTCGGGGTCCTCTGAGTAGTTAAGTCCGTAAATATTATCACAAACATTTCCCTCAGCCATTTTATATTCTATTCCGCTCTGAGCAAATGTCTGAAGTCCTTCATTATAATCTGTATTACCCTCGGCATCAACGGCGGAGAACATACCGGGAGTACCGTTTCCGGGCTTGCCGCTCATATAGAGAAGTCTGTCAACATGCTGATCAAAAGAAAGTCCCATCTTTTGTCCCCAGATCGGTGAACCGCTTGTATTTTTATTAGACATTGAAACACTTGTAGGATCAATGCTCAAAGCTAAAATCAGCGGAACATCAAGTACACGGCCGCCGTCAGAGAGAGGGCCGTCGCCCTCACGGGCCCAAGTGTCGGTTGTATTCACCATTTGCCATGCAACATAGAGATTATCGTCATCCCATGCCGCAAAAAGTGCATATGTATCGAGTACACAGTTTTCGTGACCGCCCTTGTAATGATTTGCTACATCCCAGGCTGCACCCTGAGCAATTAGCATATCAGATGACCAGTCATTGAAATTGCCGTCAATGGTAATTGTCTTTTTAACTCCTACCTTGTTATCCGGATTAGTAGCATAATAATCGGATAACACACCTGTTGACGCGTTTACCGTAAAAGATGCGGAAACGCACGATATAAGCATTAATACGGCAAGTAAAATGCTTATAAACTTTCTTGTGCTTTTCATAGTTAATTTAAACCTCCTAAAATTATTGCAACGCAAATTAAAGCGTTTGCATACCTCTGATATTATATAATTTATTTATATAAAAGACAATAAAAAAATAAGATGCACATAGCATTTTGTCACTATGCACATCTCATTGTATGTTTTTTTGTCAGTATTTACAAGTTAAGATTTTTTCGTTCAATTCGATTTTTCCTTTTTTATTCCGTAAATTTTTCTCAAAAAAACAGATATAAATTTTGGCTTTTCAATAAGTACAACTTTCATAACTTACCTCCGAATACAAGATACGCTTACTGTTACAAGTGCAGCGGCTGCTACAATCAGCACCCATTCACACGGAAGCAGTGTTGCAACAAGCAAGCCTAAACCGAAAAAAACAGCCGATTTTACCCGTTGTGTGTAGCAATTCACTGTATCACCCTTTATCAGTTTATACTTAATACCGTTTTGTGTGATTATAAATCTTGAAATTTTTTTATTTTTAATTTAAAATTATAGTAAAATCGGAGGTTATTATGAGAACTCTTGAAATTAATAAAAATGATTCAAACCAACGCCTTGATAAATTTTTACAAAAGCATTTTCGCACAATGCCGAAATCACTTATGTACAAATATATCAGAAAGAAATGCATTAAACTTAACGGCAAAAAATGCGATATATCTGATATATTGTGTGAGGGAGATATACTCACCTTTTATATTAAGGATGAGTTTTTTGATGCTGCGGAAATTAAAAATTATGACTTCCTAAAAGCACCGGCAAAATTTGATATTGTTTATGAGGATAACAATATTATACTTATTGATAAAAAGCCGGGTGTTATAGTCCACCCTGACAAAACATATCATTTTGATTCACTTGTAGCAAGAGTAAAGCATTATTTATACGACAAAGGCGAATATAACCCCGAAGAAGAAAAGGCTTTTGCACCGTCACTGGTAAACAGAATAGACAGAAATACCGGCGGTATAGTAATTGCAGCAAAAAACGCGGAAAGTCTCAGAATACTAAACCAAAAAATGAAATCAAGGGAACTTGAAAAATACTATTTATGTCTTATACTCGGAAAGCCTAAAGATATGCAAGCCACTTTGCATGGTTACATTACAAAGAATGAGAGCAAAAACAAGGTTACCGTTTATAAAACCGAAAAAGAAAATTCAAAAGAAATAATCACAAAATATAAAATTCTCGATTATAACGGGAAATACAGCTTGGCGGAAGTTGAACTTATGACAGGCAGAACACATCAGATAAGAGCTCATATGGCGTCAATTGGGCACCCTCTTGCAGGCGACTCCAAGTACGGAGGAGTTTCAAGCAGATCTTCCTGTCAGTTTAAGTATCAGGCTCTCTACAGCTACAAAATTAAATTTAATTTTAAAAGCGATGCTGCTTCTCTTGATTATTTAAACGGGAAAGAATTTTGTGTAAAAAATGTTTGGTTTGCAAAAGACGGCAAAATCCACCTAAAGTAAATTAAAATGTTAAAAGCTAAAATACCATTTAAAATCAAAATTAAATATTCCTTTTGCACAATGTCTATTACCGTTTGTCTTATATCAATGTTTGTGATTTTTGCTTCCGCTTTCACAGTATTTTCAGCGGAAAACATAAGCTTTGCTCTTAGTGACAACAGTACAAACAATAATCGTCTTTTCACGATTTCAATGAAAGCTGAATGTGATAAAAGCCTTTGTGCCGCAAGCTTTGAATTTACCTATGACAAAAGTATGTTTTCTTTCAGAAGTGCCGACTCTGATGACGATTCAACAACTTTAAAATCATATGAATCAGACAACAGTGTAAAAGTGGTGTTTTTAAACACAAACGGAAAGAATATTAATAACGGCAGTGTTATCTTTGACCTTACTTTTAAAGCAATCAAAAACGGTACGGGATATATCGACTTTTACGCTAGCGATTGTGTTGACGCCGATGTTGATTCTATGAATATAGGAAGCTGCACTTCCGCAAAAATCACCGTAGGTTCCGATGCTGATACAGACAAATCAAAAAATTCCGACAAAACGGGAAATTCTGACGGCAGCGGAAGTCAGAGCATACGGGATAATAAACAGACTTCATCCGCACTTGCAAGCCTTGATGAAATGGGGTCGCTTAATTTGTTTGATGACCAAAATATAAGATTTCTTGTTATAGGCATCGCATTAGGTGCATGTTTAATTGCTGGATTATTAATTTTATATAATGTATTTAAAAAAGTAAAATCCCGAAATTGCGATAATAAAAGCAGCTCCGATAAATAGTCGAAGCTGCTTTTCAAATTGACATACTTCCCTGCACGATATCTCTGTCCCTGAAAGCTTTATTGATTGAATTTAAAACACGCTTCTTGTCGGCACTCCAAAGAGGTGCGACAAGAAGTTTTTTATCGCCGTCACCTGTGAGTCTGTGAACAACGGTTGTTTTTGGCAAAGCCTCAATACAGTCGCAGAGAATATCAATGTATTCCTCTAATGACAGTGTTTTAAACAGACCGTTTTGATAATCGTCAAGTAAGTCTGTACCCTTTAATACATGAAGCAACTGAAGTTTTATTCCGTCACTTTTTTGTCCTGCGTATTTTACCGACTCAAGCATCATATCTTTGGTTTCAAACGGAAGTCCGAGTATTATATGAGTAACTACACAAATTCCTATGGCTTTTAGATTCTTTACGGCAAGGTCATATACATCAAGCTCATAGCAGCGTCTTATATAATCTGCTGTTTTTTTGTGAATCGTCTGCAAACCGAGTTCAACCCAAACAGGCTTTATTTTATTGAGCTCATCTAAAAGCTTTAAAACCTCACCGCCTAAACAGTCAGGTCGTGTGGCTATTGAAAGAACCGCCACATCGGGATTTTCTATTGCTTCATAGAAAATTCTGCGAAGATAATCTACACTTGCGTAGGTATTGGTAAACGGCTGAAAATATGCAATAAACAGCCTGCAATCGGTTTTTTGTCTGATTTTTTGCTTTGCCTGCTCTATTTGCTTTGTTACGGACAATAATTTGTCAGCGGAAAACTCACCTGACCCTCCCCTGCTGCAAAAAATACATCCCCTTGCTCCCAATGTACCGTCACGGTTTGGGCATGTCATACCGCCGTTTAAGGATATTTTATAAACTTTTTCTCCGAAAGTGTTTTTTAAATATTCGTTTAAGGAATAATAATACATTCTATCCTCCAAATCAAATAAAGACCGACTGAGTCGGCCTTCTTTGATGTCACAATGACAATTTTGAGAGGAAAATCTATGAAAAAATTTCTAACTGTATTGTCTGTCTTTATCCTTGCTGTGATTATATAATACATACGGATTGTGACAGAAATATGACGCTTAAAATAAAGCAATGTGAATGTTTTTTAAACATTAAGAAAACTTTTTTACGTATTCAAGAAATTTTGCATAGATACTGTCCTCTATCTCCTCAAGCTCACCGTCTATGCCTCCGTTAAAGAACATTTTAGTGTGCTTTTGAAGCGAAAGATATGCTCCTACAAGATTCTTTCTGACCTCGTTTTGAAGCTCATCGCTTACTGTTTTTCCGCAGGAAAGACCGAGATATATGCTGTTGTCCGTAATTTGAGTTGATATTGAAGAATTTTTATACTCAAAGGTGTTAATCTTATGAAGTCCTTTTGAAAATTCTCTCAAAGAAAATTCTTCGGTGTTATCATAATTCTCTTTTTTTTGAAGAATCTCAAGCTCGCATTTATCAAGTGAAAAATCCGAGTTTGTTATGTAATCATATAAATTATTGGAATTTACTGTGAGTATATGATAAAGTCTCATTGCGTTTACGGCGCCCTCAAGGCACGAAAATGCCGCAAACTGCATATTGCTGTCATTAAGCTTTAAAAAACTGTACAAGTTCTGATAAACGGATTTGTTAATTACAATAAGAATAAGCCGTTCATTCTCTCTGTAACTTGCAAGAACCGGATTTGTTATATAGCTCATTGTAAATTTGTACGATTTGTTTACATAATCAGTAAACATATCTTTAAATTCGTTTAAAAGCATATTTTCTCTTATAGTAAATTTAAACATACATTCACCTATCTGAATAATTCCATATCAGAATTATATAAGTCTATTCTTGTTATATCCGCATAAACAGGCAGCTGTAAATAATTTTCAAAAGCAGACACAATCAAATTGGGATTAACATTGTCGCTGCTGCCTGCCGAGAGCACAACATTTAAAGTAACAAAATCAAATTTTTCTTCTATCTGAAATGTCTTGATTCCCTGGTTAATATCTACTGTTTTTATACCCTTTTTGGACTTCTTTTCGAATTCAATTTTTTCAAGGGATAAAAATTCAGATAATTTTTCCGCAATCGTACTTGAATTAATTTTATCGCACGAAAGCTTTATTGAAAACTTTGCAAAAGCAATTTTACCTGCTTTCATCGAAGGTTCGGTAACATCAAAAACCTGAATACCCTTTGGCAGGCAGGCGTTAAGCTTGGAAATTATTTCTTCAAAGGAATAATTATCAGCCTCAAGCTTTACATCCATACACTCGTTTATCCCCCTAAATCCAAGAGATAGCGGCAAGGGAAATGTTGCAAACGGATGAGGATTAAAACCCTCGGTGTGCCAAACGGGCAGCTTGCTCTTATGAAGTGCCCTAAGCATACAGCGGTTTAGGTCAAGATGAGAAATATAGCGACATTCTAAATCCTTTTTAAACCATATTCTTGCGTTTTTCAAAGCATACTCCCTCCCCGTACTTTGCCGCACCGCAATTATTGCACTTCAGTCTGCAATGAGGTGTCGTTGTGTTTTCATACGCTCTTTTACATTCATTAATTAAATAACTCTTGTTAACACCGTAGTCAATGTGATCCCACGGCAAAATCTCGTCAAACGAGCGTCTGCGGTTTGCGTAGAAAGCAGGGTCAATGCCGCACTCATCAAAAAGCTCAAGCCATTTTTCAAGGCTGAAGCAATCATTCCAGCCGTCAAAGTGAAATCCTCTCTCACAGGCAAGCTCCATAACTTTGCAAAGTTTTCTGTCGCCTCTTGCAAAAACGGCCTCAAGAAAGCTTGTATCGGCGTCGTGATAATTAAACTGTATTTTTTTAGTGGTAATACATTCCTTAATATGCGACTGCTTTTCATGGAGCTGCTCAATCGTATCCTGCGGTTCCCATTGAAACGGCGTAAACGGCTTGGGTACAAATGACGAGGCTGAAACAGTTACCTTTACCGACCTGCCTTTTGTTCTGTTAGGGCATTTGTAGTAGGTATCGACAACCGCTTGTCCGAGCTTTACGATAGCTTCCACATCCTCCATTGTTTCTGTCGGAAGCCCTATCATAAAGTAGAGCTTAACTGTAGTCCAACCGCCGTTAAAGGCAGTTTCACAGGTTGCAAGAAGTTCCTTCTCCAAAACATTTTTGTTGATAACATCACGCATACGCTGGCTTCCTGCTTCGGGAGCGAATGTAAGTCCGCTTTTGCGAACGGTTTTTATCTTGTCCATTATTTCATCTGTAAAGCCATCGACCCTGAGAGACGGAAGCGAAATGCTGACTTTTTCGTCTTTGCTCCACTCATTAAGTTTTTCAAGCAGCAAAACTATTTGGCTGTAATCACTGGAACTGAGCGATGACAGCGATACCTCATCGTAGCCTGTGTTTTCACAAAGAGCCTTGCACTGAGCGTTTATTGTTTCGGGAGATTTTTCACGGACAGGTCTGTAGATAAAACCTGCCTGACAAAATCGGCAGCCTCTTATACAGCCTCTGAATATTTCCTGAACCGCCCTGTCGTGCACAATTTCAATGAGAG
This sequence comes from uncultured Ruminococcus sp., assembly GCA_944412525.1. Taxonomy (GTDB): domain Bacteria; phylum Bacillota; class Clostridia; order Oscillospirales; family Acutalibacteraceae; genus Ruminococcoides. Next base: position 22,724 of record CALYBM010000035.1, read on the forward strand.
GCACCACAAAATTATCGGGATAAAAAGAGCTGTTCATATCCTTAATAAGTCTTTTATGAACAACTGACGGTGCATTGTTTTTAGGCGTAAAACTCTTTATTGTGTCGTCCTCGTTATATGACACCTCGTAAAACGACGGAACATACACGCCCTCAATCTGTGAGCACAACTGCAAAAACTCGGTCTTGCTCTTGCCCTCTTTCCTGCATTTTCTGAAAAGGTCAATCACCTCAAGGTCAACCTCTTCACCCTCGCCGATAAAAAACAAATCAACAAACTCGGCAATCGGTTCGGGGTTACAGGCACACGGACCTCCTGCGACTACAATCTGCTTTAAATCGTGTCTGTCACAGCTTTTAATCGGAACACCTGACAGCTTCAGCATATTGAGCATATTGGTATAGCTTAACTCATACTGGAGTGTAAAACCGATAAAATCAAACTCCGACACGGGGTCGCCGCTTTCAAGTGCATAGAGAGGGATATTATTTTCTATCATCTCCTTCTCCATATCAATCCACGGGGCAAAAACACGCTCGCACCAAATGTAGTCCTCATTGTTAAACTGACTGTAAAGTATTTTCATTCCCAAATGCGACATTCCGACCTCATAAGTATCGGGAAAACAAAACGCAAAACGAACATCCACGCTGTTTTTGTCCTTAATTACTTCATTAAGCTCTCCGCCGACATACCTTCCCGGCTTCTGAACCTTTAAAAGGAGCTTTTCAACTTCCTTGGAAACCATATAAAACCTCCGAATTTATATCAATTACGGTCATATTTTACCTTGATATTATCTAATAACACCTGCTGTTTCTGCAAACAAGACAAAAAATTAAATAAACACATACAAGCAGAAGAGAAAAATTATATTTTGATTTAAACAATATTATAAATCCCGTAACTGCAAGCGGAAAAATTATTATAACGGTTAATGCATTAACAATTTTCTCCGAAAACTTAACCGAATAAAATCTGCTCAAAATCAAAAACAGCATCTGACCGCCGTCAAGAGATAATACCGGAAGAATATTAAACAAGCCGACAGACAGATTTGCCGTTGCAGGTAAAATAAACACATCGCCGTACATTAAGTATAGCAGATAAAAGATAATAAAACAAATAAAATTAGCAAAAGGTCCGAAAAAAATAATTAAAAGATTGTTTTTCACGCTTCTGTAGTTTCTTTTCATGTCGCTGATTGATATTTCAAACAAAGAGACTTTTATTTTTTGCGGCGGGGTTTTAAGGCAGCACATTGCGGCTATATGTCCTGTTTCATGTAAAATAACAGCAAAAACGCACCATAAAAAGCTGTCAAAAATGCCTGCAATTATACTTAAAGCGGCAACACAAATTATAAAATATGAAACAGTTATCTCTGTTTTTAAAATATTAAACTTCATCGTCGGTTGAAGCCTTTAAAAAATCGTTTAAATTGAAATTTTCGTCTTCTCCGAAGATTGCGTCGTTATTTAGATTTGAATAGTACTTTTGGTGAACATCTGCATAAAATTCTCCACCGAATGTTTTTATGAGGAGTGCCGCAATAGCTATCAAAATGCACACAATCAACTGAATAGTTATAAGAAGCTGTTTTGGGGAATCGTTAGGCTTCTTCACGGCCTTTGGATTTACCGATTCTTCGCTGTTATCCTCACCGAAATTTTGTGATGCAACCACGGGGTACTCGCTTTCCGTTACCGATTCCCAGCCCTCGTCATATGTAATTGTGTTTTTATTTTGATTGCTCAATCCCTGATTGTTTTCATTTGGATTATTTGCATTTTTCTTATTAATGCTTTCGTTATTATTCAAAAAAATCACCTCAATACAATATATGCATTGAGGCGGACAAATTTAACCAAGCTTTAACCAAGCTTTTTAAAATCAGTTTTAGTAAGATTAATGAAAAATATTATAGCGAGTGCGAGTGAAAACAGCTCCGCAAACGGGAAAGCATACCAAACGGCGGAAAGACCGAATAATGCCGATAATATGTAGGCTATCGGAAGAATCAACACAAGCTGACGGCAAAAAGACATGATTAAACTTCTGATTCCTTTGCCTGTAGCCTGAAACAGAGTAGTGAACAAAATTCCGGCAGCCGCAGGAATGAAGCAAAGACTGATTATTCTAAATGCCGACTCGCCCATGGACATAATCTCCTCTGTTCCGCCGAACATCGAAATAAGCACCTCAGGAATTGTCCACATAAGCACCGTACCTATTGCCATGATAAATACTGCAATAACAATTCCGTGCTTTAACGCAGAATACATACGACTTTTATTTTTAGCGCCGTAGTTATATCCAATTATAGGCATAACTCCCTGGTTGAGTCCGAAGCACGGCATAAACACAAAGCTCTGAAGCTTATAGTAAATACCGAGTACTGTTACGGCTGCGGCAGATTTAGCAAGTATTGCATTTAATCCGATAATCATAACGGAACCTATGGACTGCATAATAATTGACGGAAGACCCACGGAGTAAATGTTTTTCAGAGTGCTCATATTAATTCTGAATTTTCTGAGTGAAACTTTAACTTCCTGCTTTAGTCCAAACATCGCGATAAGACAAAAGACCATAGCGCAAAACTGTCCGAATACCGTTGCGATAGCTGCGCCCGCTACGCCCATCTCGGGGAATATTCCCACGCCGAAAATAAGAAGCGGATCAAAAATTATGTTTACCACCGCACCGATAAGCTGTGAAAACATCGGGACAATCATATTGCCCGTTGCCTGAAGAGTTTTTTCGGTGTTTATCTGAACTATCGAAAAAACCGAAAAACAAAGTACGATAGTAAGATACTGGGTACCGTACTCAACAATCTTTGCATTATTACTGTAAGCATTCATAAAAGGCTGAGACAAAAACAACCCGAGAAGTAAGAAAATCAGAAATGAAAAAATGCATGTCAAATAGCCGTGAGTTGCGGCGGAATTTGCCTCTGCGAAATTTTTCTCACCGAGTTTTCTTGACACAAGTGAATTTACTCCGACTGCTGTTCCTATTGAAAATGCGATAAGGAGCATTTGCAGAGGAAACGCAAGTGAAAGTGCCGTAAGTCCGTCCAAGTCATACTGACCTATGAATACACTGTCAACAACATTGTATAAGGCCTGAACGGTCATTGAAAAAATCGTTGGAACAGACATTGTTAAAATCAGCCTCGTCATCGGCATTGTTCCCATTTTGTTTTCAGACTGAACGGCAGTTTTATTCTCGCTCATAATACCTATCCTTTCCTTTCTTTTGCATTAAAAAGGCAGACATATCATTTGATAATCTGCCGATAAATTACGATATTTTTCGCACTTTTCTATATATCGCAAAGTAAAGCAACATCAACACCGTACCTGTTACAATACCCGAAAAATCAAGCAAAACATCGGTTATCTGTCCTGATCTGCCCTCAACAAAAAGTTGTATCGTTTCATCACATACAGCCGTTGCGAGTCCAACGAAAAGAATTTGCAGATAATACTTATGCGGTCTTGTTCGGCAAAGAGAGTATGCACAGCTTAACAGCAGCATACCTATTACGGTGTATTCAGAAAAATGTGCGGCCTTGCGTACAATATGATCGGAAAGCTGTGTGTCAAAGCCAAGGAAATTTAAAACATCCTGCAATATTCCCATTACGCTTTCGCTCTCATCACCCGATAAATCAGCGGGCATTGAGGAATGAAAAAACGCAAATAAAATCATAAGCGCGGTGAGTGTAAAAACAATTACCCTAAAACTAATTGAAACACGGCTCTTCCTCATATCATCACTCCAACTATATATTTTACAATAAATATATATATTGTCAATGGAGTGTCGATTATTTCAACATTATAAATAAATTTGTAAGATATTTAAATTTTAAAATATAAAAAATTATAGCGTGACAGTATTGAAAAAAACAAATTTATCTGATATACTTATGATAATTTGCATTGTATCGTCAATTAATAATTCACCAAAAGGAGTCAGTATGTTTATTAATTACTTAATCGTCTTTTTTATTTCCATGGTACCTATAATTGAGCTTAGAGGAGCTATTCCGGTAGCTGTAGGAATGGGGCTTGACCCGGTACTGTCGTACATTATATGCATAATCGGAAATATGCTTCCCGTACCGATTATATACTTTTTTGCAAGAAAAGTATTAATTTGGGGAAAAGACAAGAAATATATCGGAAAGTTTTTTACATTTTGTTTTGAAAAAGGCGAAAAAGGCGGCAAAAAGCTTCAGGAAAAAGCAGGAAAAGGACTTTTCATTGCTCTTATGCTGTTTGTAGGCATACCGCTTCCCGGAACAGGTGCATGGACAGGAACTCTCGCGGCAAGCTTTCTTGATATGGGATTCAAAAAGAGTGTAATTGCCGTTATGCTCGGTGTTATTATTGCAGGCATTATTATGGCACTTGCAAGCATGGGCGTTTTTGGTGGATTAAGCGTTCTTTTTGCACCTGAATCATAAGATAAAATGCAAGATAAAGGGTAGCATAGGCTGCCCTTATTTTTTAGGTGAGATTATGAATAATACTTACAAATTTGACGCGGTAATAATCGGTGCGGGTGCATCGGGGCTGATGTGTGCAATAGCCGCTAAGGAAAAAAACAAAAATATTTCCGTGGCAATACTTGAGAAAAACGACAGAGTAGGCAAAAAACTCCTGTCAACGGGCAACGGAAGATGCAACCTTATGCACAGCGATATTTCGCCTGATAATTACCGCGGCTCTTTTAAAGAGCAAAGTACATATCTTTTTTCAAAGTACGATACAAATACTTTGCTTGAAAAATTTAAAAAGCTCGGCCTACTTTGCTTTTGCGACAGCGAAGGAAGGTACTATCCTTTGTGCAGACAGGCAAGTGCCGTGCTCGATGTGCTGAGATTCGCATGTGAGAGTCTCGGTGTAAATATTTTTTGCGGTCAAAATATCAAGAGCATTAAAAAAGCAGGTAAAGACTTTAATATTACAACGGAAAATTCAATGTTTATTGCAGACAAGCTCGTTATTGCAAACGGTTCAAAAGCATCCCCAAAGCTCGGAGGAAACGCAAGCTCTGCAGATTATCTTAAAAATTTCGGTCATAGGGTTATCCCCTATTCCCCCGCTCTTTGTCCGATTGAGATTAAATCAGATATTATAAAGTCGCTTAAAGGTATCAGAGCAAACGCTAAGGTATCACTTATCGATGCAAACCGCCGAATTATAAAATCCGAGATCGGCGAGGTTCAGTTCGGAGAAAAAACGCTTTCGGGGATATGCATATTTAATCTTTCCGTTTATGCTCAAAAGGGAAATATAATTTCTCTTGATTTGCTCAGTAACCTTTCATATTCACAGGTTTCACAATTAATCTCTAAACATCAAAAACTATACTTTAACTTTACTGTTGACAATCTTTTTACAGGCATTTTTACAAAAAGGCTCGGTCAGGCTGTTTTAAAGTCGAGCAACATATCGGATTTTTCAAGAAAATCCGGTGAGCTTACAAAAGAAGAGCTTAATAACATCGCAAATACCGCAAAAAATATGCGTTTTCCCGTAATACAAAACTGCGGCTTTGAGCAGGCTCAAACGGCTCTCGGAGGCGTAATCGGTCGGGAAATTAACGAAAAAACTATGGAAAGTAAAATTACTAAGGGTCTTTATGTTTGCGGAGAAGCAATAGATATTTGCGGAGAATGCGGAGGATATAATCTGCATTTTGCCTTTGCAAGCGGACTTACTGCAGGTGAAAATCTATGATTAGACTTAACAATGTTCAACTGCCTCTCGACTACGGCAATGACACGGTTATTGAAAAAGCTTCAAAAGAACTCAGAATTGATAAAAAAGCAATAAAATCTGCAACTATTTTCAAACGCTCGGTTGACGCAAGAAAAAAAGACAACATATTCTTTTTATGCTCGATAGATA
>CALYBM010000036.1 GCA_944412525.1 uncultured Ruminococcus sp.
ATATACCGCCTCAAAGCACAGCACCGTCAGCAGCGCTCTATGATGCAAATCCGAATATGGACGACAGCGTTTTATCGAGCAACGACTGGAAAGATATTTCGTCAAGCCTGAAAAACGCAAGCAATGACGGAAATGATTCCGATGATTTTAGCTTTATCAAAAATAATGACAGCACATCCGATAACGGTGAATGGATGCTTTACGGCGGAATAATTTGTCTGCTTTTGAGTGCTGCAGGTATTGCTTATGTAATTTATTCGACTGTCAGCAAGAAAAATAAGCTGTCAAAGGGTGCTAATAACAGGCAGTATGCTTATGCAGGCAATGCACGACGCGGCACATCTGATAAATACGATGACGGATATCAGTCAAGTGTGAATAAAAAAAGGCAGATTGACAGAAGCAGGCGTTTTGATACTGCCGATGTAAGGCTGCCCAAATCATCGGGTAATCGTTATAAAAATAACGGTAAGCGTTATAAATAAAAAGTGTTGACTAAATACAGTAAAAAGCGGAAGCCAAGATGCTTCCGCTTTGTTTTTTGAAAGTATGAAAACAAAATTTTCGGTTATATTTGCAGACACATATTGATACTTAATGCAAATTTAAATGGTAAATAAATCTATTGCATACAGAGTGTTGAAATATGTCATAATATGGCTTATAATATATAAAATTAATTTTTGCAGGTATTTTGTATGAGTAATGATACGCACAATGCTTCTTACGGGCAACAAATAGTAAGACGCAGTCATTTTATAAAAAACGATAAACAAAATTTTACTTATTATGAGCCGCAGGTGCAAAAGCCGAATACAAAAAGTATTTTGTTGACACTGCTTTATTTTCCGATCTCTGTTCTGTTTATGGAGCTTATGGTAAAGCTTTCGTCAGGACTTAATGTTTCAGACGGTTTGTGGTTTACAATTATTTTTACTGTTTTCCCGTCATGTCTGCTTACGGTGATAGCTTCTTTTTTTAACAGTGAGCGCGTCAATCGCGGCATAGTGTTTGGAGTAAGCCTGTTTTTGTCTGTTTACTATAACGCCCAAGTTGTGTATTATAATGTTTTCGGCACTTTTTTTGTGATAAACAGCATTTCAAACGGAGGAGCGGGTCAGGCGCTTAATTCTGTTGATATGATTTTAACTGCAATAAAAAGCAGAATTGTGTTTATAATATTAATTTTTTTGCCTATAATATTTTTTGGGATATTCTCAAAAAGACTCAATATGTTTAATAAGTCAACAAGGCAAGCAAAGCTTGTGTTAATATGCACGGCAATTTGCTTTCAGATAATCGGCATTTCTTTTGTTAATTTAGATAAGTCATCGTCTGATACGAAAAGCTCATATATTTTATACTACGGGGAGTTGCAGCAAAACGCTGTATGTCAGAGGTTTGGCTTGTTTACCATGCAAAGGCTTGATATCAGCCGTTTGATTTTCGGTTCATCATCAAAAATAGTAAAAACCGATTCCAAGCCGTCCGATTTGCCGGCAACAGCGGATACTGCGGACAAAAAGCAACCTCCCAATATTATAAAAACTGATTTTGAAAAACTCTCGGCAGGTACAGATAATGAAGAATTAAAATCTCTTTATGAATATTTCTCCGAAGAAACACCCAGCTATACAAATGAGTACACGGGTTGTTTTGATGGTTATAATATAGTGTTTATAACGGCGGAGAGTTTTTCGCAATATGCTATTGACGAGGAGCTTACACCGACCCTGTATAAGATGTACAGCGAGGGTTTTCAGTTTGATAACTATTATCTTCCTGCCTGGGGCGTCAGCACAACCGACGGAGAATATGCAAACCTTACGGGTCTTGTTCCCAAGTCAGGCGTGTGGAGCTTTTCGCAGTCCGCAGAACAGGATATTAATTTTCCGTTTTCACTCGGAGAGCAAAGCCGCAATAAAGGATATGATAAGGTTTTGGCGTATCACAACCATACCTATGATTACTACGACCGTGACGAATACCTAACAAATATCGGGTATGATTACAAGGCTATAGGAAAAGGTCTTGATCTCGGCGAAAATGTATGGCCGAATTCAGACCTTAAAATGATGCAAAATACCGTTGATGATTATATAGATGCAGACAGCTTCAGCGTGTATTATATGACTGTCAGCGGGCACGGCGGATATTCATACAACACGATAAGTGAGAGAAACGAAGAACTTGTCAAAAATTTGGATTACAGTGACGAGGTAAAGGGTTATCTTGCGGCAAATATAGAGCTTGACGGGGCGGTTGAATATCTTATAAACAGACTTGAAGAGGCGGACAAGCTTGACAGTACGGTGATTTGCATTACAAGCGACCATTATCCGTATTCGCTTGATGAGTTTAACGGGCTTGATGAGCTTGCGGGGCATAAAATTGACACAGTATTTGAAAGATATAAAAACGCTTGGCTTTTGTGGAGCGGTTCCATGAAGAAACCCGTAAGCGTAAAAACATACTGTTCAAGTATCGATGTTTTGCCTACTCTGCTTAATATGCTTGGATTTGAATACGACAGCCGCACACTTGCGGGAACCGATGTTTTCGGCGGAAAGGACCCGTTTGTGGTTTTTGCGGACAGAAGCTGGATTTCTCAAAACGGAATGTATAACTCAAACTCAGGTGAATATACGGCGTTTAAAAACTCAGAAAACAAGGACGATATTGACGCACTTAACAGTAAATGTACAAATATGTTTACGGTATCAAGAATGATACTTGACAATAATGCATATGAAAAAATGTTTTCTTACGAGCATATAAAAGGGCAATAAAATATTGCGGTAAAACATACTATTGACTTTTGCCTTTGTTACAGTTATACTTTAAGAAAGTTTGAGAAAGCGAGGTAATACTATGGCTGACAACGAAAAAATGATTGATGAATTTGAAAACGATGACGCACTTATTACTCTGACTGACGATGAGGGTAATGAGGTTGAGTTTGAATTTCTCGATGTTGTAGAATATGACGGCGATGAGTACATTGTGCTTATTGAAAATGACGAGGACGCCGACGAGGTCGTAATCCTTAAGATTAATGCTCTTGACGAAGAAAACGAAGAGTATGTAAGCATTGACGACGAAGAAGTTTTGCAGACCGTATTTGATATGTTTAAGAAGAAATACGACGGCGAAATTAACTTTGAATAACTTTTAATACCGCCTGTTTGTCAATAGTTGGGATAAATACAAAAAGAAATTTTGTTATGAACAAGCGATAGCGAATCAACCTGTCGCTTGTTCTTGCATTTGGTAAGAAATGAAATATAAAATATGGTTGCGAAAACGTCTGCAAGTTCTGTAGCCGTAATCATTTCTTTTTTAAAATATGATTTTGTTGTATCTGCCTTCAGTAAAGCCGTTTGTGATAGAAGAAAAATAATTGAGGATTCTGATAATTAAGTTTAACATTGTGTCTGCATTTTTTAAATTATTATATTTTAAGTTAAACATGCATAAAGGACTTGACGAGATGTTTGAGGTGTGATATAGTTTGAAAGATAGAGGAATAGTGTGATTTTTTGCTTTATTTGTAATGCAAATGTTTTTTAGTTAAAGAGTGTTCTTTTGTTTCATGATGATTTTATATGGTTAGGAAAGTTTTAGCAGGGTATGGGGAGATTTAATTATGTCTTACAATGGTAGTAGTTTAAAAAGAGAGTCACATTTATCTAATTATTATATTTTCGATATTGCTAAATTTATTGCGGCAATATTTGTTGTAATGATACATTGTTCGCTTTTTTATGATATGTCTGAGGTACTTAATTTTATAATAGTAAAATTAATTTGTGCTCTTGCCGTGCCCTTTTTCTTTATCACGTCTGGCTATTTTTTTATAGAGGGATTGAGTTTGAAAATTTAAAAATAAAGAATAGTAAGGAGAATATTAAAAGATTAAAGAAAAACATAAAAAGATTGTTGCTTAGGTATTGTATATGGACAATTTTATATATGCCATGTATAATAATTCGATGGATTAATACGGGGTATTATTCGCTATTTGCGTATGTTGATTTTGGAATATCGCTTTTTATAAAACCGTCATATTATCATTTATGGTATGTGACCTGTCTAATGATAGCTTTACCAATATCTTATTTTATACTACGATATATTGGGGCAAAGTTTTTTTTAATTATGAGTATAGTCTTATACATAATTGGGCTTCTTCCTTTCTCTTATTCATGGCTTGTTCCAGGTGAGTTTAACGATATTCTTTTATACGCAGATGAATACAAAAACATTTTTTGGACTGTTTTTAGGGCTTTACCGTTATCAGGAATAGGTTTGATCCCGATATGGATTAATATAAATAGGAAAAAAGCAATGATTTTATTTATAATTTCTTTAGCTTTGTTAACAGCTGAATCTACATCGTTATATCTATTCGTTCCTCAAAATCATTTATATTCTTACCTTGTTTTTACAATTACTACAACATTGTTTGTTTTTTGTTTGCTGAAGACAGTAAATTTAAAAGGCAATAACAAGGATGTCTATATTTTTTTAAGAAAATTAAGTTCTTTTATCTTTTTTATTCATCCAATGATTTTATTTGTAATCCAATTAACAATTGGTTATATGAATACAATTGTCCTGTTTATTATAGTGCTAGCATCAGCTTTATTATTGGGAACTTTAATATTGAAATTAAGCAAAAGGTTTAATTTTCTTACTTATTTATTTTAGATTATATTTTATTGGTATACGGATATTCTGCTTTGTAATTAATTTTTAATCTAATAGAAACTTAATGTATTATTGTTCAGAATGTACAAATAAAAAACGATTATCTGTGGCAGTCTATTTTTGGTAGTTGCAGGATGTGTACATAAAAGTTAAAGCCAAGACCTTGCATGTTACGGAGTGTCGCAATACAAAAAATCTCATAAACACAATTCCTTTTATCTCATAATAAGTTAAAAATAAACAGAGTGTTTTGGTTACTGAGCTGCCCCAAAATGTACAGACAGCACAAAAAGGCCTTAAGGTAGGAAAAATTAAATTCTGATCAACGTACTGACTTCTCAATTTAAGAGGAGTCAGTTTTTTTAAGTTGTATTCTTTGATTGTTGTAAAAGTAAATGTATTGATCTATTAACTTTCGGGCTTTTTCAAAAGTCCTAAGTTTTACCTGATAGATGCACTTGCAATGAGAATCGAAAAGAAATTCTTAGCTGATGTATTACCATAAGGATTTCCGCGTTTTGTCATTGACTGTATTATGCCGTATGATTGTGTTAACTTAAAATACGTATGAGATGTGTATTGAAAGTCTTGGTCACTGTGGAGCTGCAACTCTGCAGTGACTTTTTCTTTACGTTTTGATACCCTGATTTTACTTAAAACAAGGTTAACATTTTGTTGCGTAGCGGTCTTGTACGCAACAGTGCCATTATCATATAAATCTCTGATAACCGAAAGATAACGTACGCCCTCATTTGCCTGTCTTCAATTTTATCATTCTTGTCAATTTCTTTCGTATATATCCACCCTAGGGAGTATGTTGACTCGTTTACGGGTGGCGAGAACAAGAAGGAATAAGATAACCCATTGAAGGGTATCCGGAAAAAGTAATGCAGTCGGTAAACCTTTACGGTGCCTGTTAAGGGGTTATGTATAATGTCCTTATAGATCTATTCAAACCTTCCCCTGTTGGCTGTAAGTAAGGTAAAATAAAAGAGAGCACCATTAGGTACTCTCTTTCTGGTGCGCCAACAGTATCTGTAAGATAAAATATAACACCTGCCTCGTTTTTTGCGGCGTGTATCAGCAGAAATGTTCATAAACGCTCTCCCTAAAAACAGTCCGCTGGACTGTTTTCTTAACAGTCGCCTTCGAGTCCCTGTTGGCTGTAAATAGGGTGAAAAATAAAAGAGAGTACCATCAGGTACTCTCTTTCTGGTGCGCCAACAGGGACTCGAACCCCGGACCGACCGGTTATGAGCCGGTAGCTCTAACCAACTGAGCTATTGGCGCAGATCCAATTATTCACGCAAATGATATTATATCAGAGATTTTTTTATTTGTCAACTTTATGGAGTAATAATTATTGCCGTTAAAAATATTTTTTAAAATATTTGACTAATCGTGTCTGATATAATAAAATAATACCATGTTGTTTAAAAATGATGTGGAGAGGTATTTATTATGGGTGGTTTTTTTGCTGTAGCTTCAAAGGAATCCTGTGTATCGGATTTGTTTTACGGAACAGACTATCATTCTCATCTCGGTACAAGAAGAGGTGGTATGGCGGTTTACGGGGAAAACGGATTTTCCCGCGCAATTCATAACATTCAAAATTCTCCGTTTCGTACAAAGTTTGAGCATGATGTTGAGGAACTGGAGGGCAACCTCGGTATAGGCTGTATCTCTGATTTTGAGCCTCAGCCGCTGCTTGTCCATTCTCATTTAGGCAGTTTTGCGATTACGACCGTAGGCAAAATCAACAATTCCGATGAGCTTATCGGAGAGTGTTACAAAACAGGTCATACTCATTTTCTCGAAATGAGCGGAGGTACTATTAATCCGACCGAAATAACCGCGGCTCTCATCAATCAAAAATCATCGATAGTTGAGGGACTGAGATTCGCACAGGAAAAAATAGACGGTTCAATGTCAATTCTTTTGCTGACCTCAAGCGGAATATATGCTGCCCGTGACAGGCTCGGCAGAACACCGATTATAATAGGCAAAAAGGATAACGCATTCTGTGCGTCGTTTGAAAGCTTTGCCTATCTCAATTTGGGATATACGGACTACAAAGAGCTCGGCCCCGCTGAGATTGTATTTTTCACTCCCGAGGGGGTTGAAACCGTAAGCCCTGCGCAAAAGGAAATGAAGATATGCTCATTTTTATGGGTTTATTACGGATATCCTACATCCTGCTATGAGGGCGTAAATGTTGAGCAGATGCGTTATGAATGCGGCAGATTGCTTGCAAAAAGAGATGACGCAAATCCCGATGTTGTTGCTGGAGTGCCCGATTCGGGCATTGCTCACGCAATAGGTTACTCAAACGAAACGAAGATTCCTTTTTCACGCCCGTTTATTAAATACACTCCTACATGGCCGCGTTCGTTTATGCCCACAAATCAGAAGCAACGAAACAAAATTGCCCATATGAAGCTTATTCCCGTAAAAAAACTTATTGAGGGTAAAAAACTTCTGCTTATTGACGATTCAATCGTTAGAGGAACTCAGCTTCGTGAAACAACCGAATTTCTTTATAAAAGCGGTGCAAAAGAGGTTCATATCCGCCCTGCGTGCCCGCCTATTATGTTCGGTTGTAAGTACCTTAATTTTTCTCGTTCTACATCGGAGCTTGATTTGATTGCACGCAGAGTTATTTTGAAAAGAGAGGGCGACAACGCCGATAAAATGCTTGCGGATTATGCAGATCCCACAAACCGAAATTACAGCGAGATGATAGAGGACATCCGCAAGGAGCTTAATTTTACATCGCTTCGTTACCACCGACTTGATGATATGATTGAGTCAATCGGTATTTCTCCCTGTAAGCTGTGTACATATTGCTGGAACGGAAAAGAATAAACAAAAATATCCGCCGAGTTTTTCGGCGGATTTATTTTTTAGTTATTCCTTAGTTATCCGTAAAAATTTTTAATATTTCATCCTTGTGTTGCATAATCGCTTCGTAGCCTTCGTTTATGGTTTCGTCAATATTGTCCATAGAAAAAAGCTGTGTGTTTTTGTTGTTTATTTCAACAGCATAGTCAGCCATCTTCATTGACTTTCTTGTGCCGTCTATCGAATAAACATCAAGAGCACGCCAAATAACTTTTATCAGTCCGTCAAGACCTGAATCAGGGTCGTAATTCATTATATCAAAGCCGATTGCAAGCACCTTGCCCACGCCCATATCTTTTAAAATTTTGACAGGCAGGTTGTCCTTTGAGCCGCCGTCGATAAAGTTGTATTTATCGTATGTGCAGGTTGTGAATATTGCGGGAAATGCCATGCTTGCTCTTACTGCGATTTCAAGCGGTGCGTCGGATATATAGTGTATATGTTCGTTTTCAAGGTGTTCGTCCTCTGTTGTAAAGATACACTCATCGGTTGTAAGCGTGTCGACAGTACAGATTGAAAGGTTTATCGGCAAATCTTTAAAACCCTTGATTCCGCGCTCGTCCATTATTTGTTTGATAACATCGGAGATTATTTCGCTGGATTTTATTCCGTCCTTTTGTATCCTTTTGTTCAGTATAAATTGAGCGAGTGCCTTAAAAATAAGGCCGTTATCAATTTCGGCAAGCGTTTTCCAGTGCTTTTTGGCAATATCTCTCATTTCGTCGGCGTTGCAACCCATAGCAACTATTGCCGCCATTGCCGCTCCTGAGCTTGTGCCCGATACATACTGCGGTTTTATTCCAAGCTCATAGAGAGCCTTTATCGCACCGATATGTGCAATACCCTGCAAGCCGCCGCCCGACAGGGCAATTCCTATAGAGTTTTTTCTTTCCTGTTTTTGCAAAATTACCACCCTTTTCCTCAATAAAAGCGATATACATTGCAGTACGACTCTGTCTCTACAAAGTAGTCGTACCAATTATAAAAATCGTCAAATCTGTAATCAGCCTGGATAAGCTCGTAGTTCTTAAATTTAGTGTTTTCGGTAATATATTTTATTGTGTCATCGTTGTCAGCGAGGCGTGAAATATAGACGGTAACTTCGTCTAATTCTGCAAGCTTTTTATCATTTTTGAGAGCGTCCATACTGCTTGTAAGCTCTTTTTCACTGCCGTTGTTCATATATGCCTTTGCAATCTCGGAGATTTTACCTTTCGTGACAATTCCACGCTTTGAGGCAAAGTCCTCAAGCTCATCTCCGAGTGTTTTTGACATTTCCGATGTCTGCACAATCATAGTACTGTCATAGTTTTCAAGCTTGTCAATGCATTTGTTCCACTCAAGCATGGCAGTACCCACAAAAACGCAGTTATCTGTCTTCGGCTCATAAAGATTTGTCTTGCCGTAAAGATAGTAGGGCGTTACCGTACCGAAAGCTATTGCGCTTGCAAGCAAAATTCCCGCAGGCAAGATAAGCTGTGCTTTTTCGCTTTTTATGAGCATAAATATTTTTATGAAAGCAAATGTAAACAGCATTGAAATAAGCGGAAGCGACGCCATTACATATCTGTCGCTGTTAAACGGCGACACAAGCGAAATGAATATGAAATACACTAAGGCAGGTATTATAACAAACATTGCCTTGCGGTTTAGCTTGCGTTTTTTTATAAATCTTAAGTAAATGCCAAATCCTACGGCACAGAGGCTGCAAAGGACAAACAGCCAAATCTGACCCAAAAACAAATCCTTTGACAAAATCTCAATGTATGTGCAAAGCTTATATACAAGATAGGTGAGTATTGTAATAAATTCAAGCGAGGAAAAGTCGAGTGAACCGAGTCCTCTGTTTCCGCCGAGTACATTTGAAATTATATACGGGTAAATACACATTGATATTGTCACTCCCGCAAGAGCGGAAACAATGTATTTTATTAGATCTTTTATGTTTTTTTCTTTAATTTTAAATACAAGAAAAACAAGCCCGATTAACCCTGCAAACATAATAAAATAATACTGTGTCAGCGTACCGAGAATAACGGTAAGAGCGAGCAAAAGGCAGTCTGCAATCTTCACCGTGTTTTTCTTTTCGTACATCACAAGGGTGAGGTAAAGAAACGCAAGCACAAAAAATGTAAGTGTTGCGTACATTCTAAGATAAATCGTGGTTGTGACGCACGCAATGCTGAGTGCGTATGCCATGCAGGCAATAAGAGCATAAAGGTTGTTATCCGTTACCTTTTTGGCAATTTTATAGAGCATTATAAGCACGCCGATGATTGCAAGCAGGTTTATTGAATAAGCAAACCATCTGCTGAAAGTTTCGGGGAAAAACGAGCAAACCGTATGTACAAGTGCGTAATAAAACGGCGGGTGCGACGCGTCAATAATTTGATTTTCATAAACAAGACCGTAATCAAACCTTTGATTTTCGCTTACGGTTAAATATTCGTTAAAGTCCTCGGGGGTGTTCCAGCCGCCGTCAACATTAAGCTGTTTTGAGGAATTTGCAAGATTGTAGGTGAGAAGCTCGTCCTCGTGGTAGCCTTGTTTTGTTGTCATATAAAAAGTACTTATTGCAAGGCTTATTATTATAATAACAGCAAGAATAGCTTCTGATTTTTTATTATTTATGTTCATAGCGTAAAACTCCCGTTTACAATTACCGAATTTGTCAAATAATATTATAGCATACTCTCGTGCTAAATCACAATATATTTTAATAATTATTTGCAAAGCTTGCAATTTGTTCGTTAAATTTTATTTGAAATATTAAAATGTTTGGATATTATAAAAATTCAGTAAAATAAGTTATTAATATTTGCTCTAAAAAAGTACCGCTTTACGAATAATTTACGCAGAAATGACGAAAATAATAAACTTTACATACTTTTTACATTACATTTACAAAAAAATAACTTGGCTTTAATATGATTTAGGGGTAAAGGAGAGTATGTAAATTATGGATTTATTTGCTGTATTAAGCCTGTTGTGCGGACTTGCGTTATTTTTATACGGCATGAACACAATGGGGGACGGTCTTGAAAAATTCTCGGGCGGTAAGCTCGAAAAAACTCTTGAAAAGATGACCAACAACACGCTGAAAGGATTTTTCCTCGGCTTGGCAGTTACCGCCGTTATTCAGTCGTCTTCGGCAACAACCGTAATGGTTGTCGGATTTGTAAACTCCGGAATAATGAAGCTAAGACAGGCTATCGGAATCATTATGGGGGCCAATATCGGAACAACGGTTACCGCATGGATATTAAGCCTTTCGGGTATTGAGGGCGAAAGCCTTGTTATGCAGCTTTTAAAACCATCGTCATTCTCGGCTGTTTTTGCTTTTGTGGGAATCGTCCTGCTTATGTTTGTAAAGTCGGATTCAAAGAAGAATCTGGGAACGATTTTTGTCGGATTTGCGGTACTCATGGTGGGAATGGATATGATGAGCGCGGCTGTTGAACCGCTTGCCGATAACCCCGCGTTTACAAGCATTCTGACAGCTTTCCAAAATCCGATACTAGGAATTCTTGCAGGTGCAATTTTGACAGCAATTATTCAAAGTTCAAGTGCGTCTGTCGGAATTTTGCAGGCACTTTCAAAAACAGGAACAATAACATATTCAATGGCAATCCCCATAGTAATGGGACAAAATATAGGCACCTGTATTACCGCATTGCTTTCCTGTATAGGTGCAAAAAAGAATGCAAAGAGAGCCGCATTCGTGCATTTGTATTTTAATATAATAGGAACAATCGTGCTTTGCACCTTGTTTTATACAATTAATGCGTTTGTCGACTTTTCGTTTGTTGACGATGTTGTAAGTCCTGCGAATATCGCAGTTATTCATACTTTGTTCAATGTATGTGCAACCGCTTTGCTGCTGCCGTTTAACAAACAGCTTGAAAAGCTCGCCTGTCTTACTATTCGTGAGAACGACGAGCATGTTCAGACGCCGTTTTTGGACGAGCGTTTTCTCAACACTCCGTCTCTTGCGGCCGAGCGTGCCATGTCCGTCAGCACAAAGATGGCTCGTCTTTCTGAGGGTACTCTGCTTGCTTCTCTTGAGCTTTTGGGGAATTATGACGAAAAAGCCGCAAAAGTCATAAGAGAAAACGAGGATATGGTCGACACCTACGAAGACGCAATCTCGACTTATCTTGTACAGCTCAGCAGAAAAACTCTTTCCGAAAAGGACAGCAAAACTGTACAGCTTATTTTGCATACAATAGGTGACTTTGAGAGAATAAGTGACCACGCCGTTAATATTTTGCAGGTAGCCGAGGAAATTAACCAAAAGAAGATTAAGTTTTCTAAGGAGGCCCACGCAGGGTTAAAGGTTATGAACGATGCTCTTGTGGAGATTATTAACAATGCTACCCTTGCATTTATTAATAACGATGTAAAGCTTGCCTCAAAGGTCGAGCCGCTTGAGCAGGTAATCGACAGACTTCGCGACAAGCTTAAGGAATCTCATGTAAGACGACTTACAAACGGCGAATGTACCATAGAGCTTGGTTTTGTATTCTCTGACTTGATTACAAATATTGAGAGAGTATCAGACCATTGTTCAAACATAGCAATCGGTGTAATAGAAATTAACCGCAACGGTTATGAGGCTCACGAGTATCTTCATGAGCTCAGAAATTCCGATGATATTCAGTATAATGCCGATTATAAGGCGTATAAGGAAAAATATGCTCTGCCTCAGAACGCAAAGTAAACGGTTTTTCGGGAACAGGTAATCCTGTTCCCTTTTTTGCTGTTGCCCGAATGTGAGTGCGGATATTGACTGATTATAAAACAAACAGCAATTTAAAGAAAAATCATAGCATTTATTCAAAATTCTTTTTAAATAATTCCTTTATGTAAATTTGAATAGTAATAAATCTTGTACAATAGTATGATGAATGAAACAATGCAGCGGTGGTGTTGTGCTTGAAAAAGGCTTTGCTAATTTCACACTCTGAACAGAGTGCCGCTTCTCTCTCGGAATTGCTGAGAAGCGAGGGATACAGCAGTATTTCGGTTTCTCTTACTGCAAAAACAGCAATAAAGCTTGTAGAAAAAGATGATTTTGACCTGATTTGCGTAAACGCACCCTTAAATGAGGAGTCGGGTATTGAGTTGTCTGAGCATTTTGCGAAAACAACAAGATCAAGCGTGGTAATTATCGTCCCGCAAAAAAGCGCCGAAGATGTCAACGACAGACTTACAAAGCATGGTGTTTTGGTTATTGCTAAGCCCATTAACAAACATCTTTTTCATCATTTTCTTCAGTTTACGGAGTGTTTCCGAATGAGAATGCTGTGCGTAACCGAAGAAAACAAAAAGCTCAGGCATATGGTTGAGGATATGAAGATTATTAACAGGGCGAAGTTTTTGCTTATATCATGCCTTAATATGTCGGAAGTACAGGCACACCGCTATCTTGAAAAGCAGGCAATGGACTTGCGCATAAGCAAGCTCCAGGTTGCCAAGCAGGTTATACAGACCTATGAGAATTAAAGTCAGCAATATTAAGTGAATTTTGAAAGGAATGTGTATTTATGAGCCGTGCGGCATACTTGATTCTTGAAAACGGCACAGTCTTTGAGGGTAAGGCATTTGGTGCTGAAAAGGAGACTATGGGAGAGCTTGTTTTTACAACTGCTATGACAGGATATCTTGAAACACTCACCGACCCCAGCTATTTCGGTCAGGTGGTTATTCAGACATTCCCTTTGATCGGAAACTACGGGGTAATTCCCTCTGATTTTGAAAGTGACTCACCGTCGCTTAAAGGTTATATTGTTAGAGAATGGTGCCAAGTTCCCTCTAATTTCCGTTGTGAGGGTGATCTTGACACCTTTTTAAAAAATGCGGGAATCCCCGGAATTTACGGAATAGATACCCGTGCGCTCACAAGAATTGTGCGTGAATACGGCGTGCTCAACTGCAAGATAAGCTATTCTTCAGAGGTTAGCAAAGAAGAGCTTGAAAAAATCAAAAACTATGTTATCGAGGATGCGGTTGAAAGCACAACAATAAAGGAAAATGAAACATACAAGGCGGAAAACCCCGAATACAATGTAGTTTTGATGGATTTCGGCGCAAAGCATAACATCGGAAAAGAGCTTGTTAAGCGTGGATGTAACCTCACGGTTGTACCGTCAAACACGACGGCAAAGGAAATTATTGATATGAATCCCGACGGCATCATGCTTTCAAACGGCCCGGGAGATCCGTCAAAGAATGTGCAGATAATCGCGGAACTGAGAAAGCTTTGCGACGCAAAAATACCGACATTCGGAATTTGTCTCGGTCACCAGCTTCTTGCGCTTTCTCAGGGAGCAAAGACGGAAAAGCTCAAATACGGTCACAGAGGTGCAAACCAGCCTGCAAAGGAGCTTGAAACGGGCAGAGTGTACATAACCTCACAGAACCACGGCTATGCCGTTGTAAACGACAGTTTGCCCGAAAACGGCGTTGTAAGCTTTGTAAACGGCAACGACAATACCTGCGAGGGCGTAAGATACACCAATATGCCTGCGTTCTCCGTTCAGTTCCATCCCGAAGCCTGCGGAGGACCGCTTGACACGGCATTTTTGTTTGACCGCTTTATAGATATGATTAAGGAACACAAAAATAATTAAGCAAGTAAAGATAGTAAATAAGTGATAAAATTTGGATAAGGAATGATTATATGCCACTCAAACAGGATATAAAAAGAGTTATGGTAATCGGCTCGGGTCCTATCGTAATCGGACAGGCTGCCGAGTTTGACTATGCAGGCACACAGGCTTGCCGCGCGCTCAAGGAAGAGGGTCTTGAGGTTATTCTGGTCAACTCAAACCCCGCTACAATAATGACAGATAATGCAATGGCAGATAAAATATATATTGAGCCGCTTACGCTTGAAACCGTTAAGAGAATTATTAAAAAGGAGCGTCCCGACAGTCTTCTTTCTACTCTCGGAGGCCAGACAGGTCTTACGCTTTCAATGCAGCTTGCAAAAGAAGGATTTCTTGACAAGTACGGTGTTAAGCTTCTCGGTGCAAACCCCGAGACTATCGACAAGGCGGAGGACAGACAGCTCTTTAAGGATACTATGGAGTCGATAGGTCAGCCTTGTATTCCGTCGATAGTTGTAAACGATGTTGAATCGGCTGTAAAATTTGCGGATGAAATCGGTTATCCTGTAATTATCCGTCCTGCGTTTACACTCGGCGGCACAGGCGGCGGTATTGTTAACAATGAATCAGAGCTCCGTGAAATTACTTCGAACGGTTTGGAGCTTTCTCCTATCACTCAGGTGCTTGTTGAAAAATGTATTTCAGGCTGGAAAGAAATTGAGTTTGAGGTTATGCGTGACAGCGACGCAAATGTTATTACAGTCTGCTCAATGGAAAACTTTGACCCTGTAGGTGTTCACACGGGAGATTCAATCGTTATTGCTCCTACAGTTACTCTTGCCGACAAGGAGTATCAGATGCTCAGAAGCGCGGCTCTTAACATTATTTCCGCGCTAAAAGTAGAGGGCGGATGTAACTGTCAGTTTGCACTTAATCCCGAAACATTTGAGTATGCGGTTATTGAGGTTAACCCCCGTGTATCGCGTTCATCGGCACTTGCTTCAAAGGCAACGGGTTATCCTATCGCAAAGGTTGCGGCAAAAATCGCAATTGGTTATACATTAAACGAAATTAAAAACGCCGTTACGGGTACAACATACGCTTGCTTTGAGCCTGCTCTTGACTATGTTGTTGTAAAATTCCCGAAGTGGCCGTTTGATAAATTTGTATATGCAAAGCGTACTCTCGGTACACAGATGAAAGCTACAGGCGAGGTAATGGCTATTGCCCCGACCTTTGAGCAGGCTATTATGAAAGCCGTAAGGGGTGCCGAAATTTCGCATAACACTCTTGACGACAAGGAGTTTTGCGAGCTTTCAAACGCTTCCGTGCACGACAGACTCAGTGTGTGCGATGACAGAAGAATATTCTGTGTATATGAGGCTTTAAAAAGAGGAATTACGGTGGAAGAAATCCACAATATTACAATGATAGACGAGTGGTTCCTTGAGAAGCTTAAAAATATTGTTAATTTGGAAAACGAGCTAAGACAGGGTGAGCTCACCGAAGAGCTTTATGTCCGTGCAAAAAATATCGGCTTCCTTGATAAGAGCATCGAAGAAATCACGGGTAAAAAGGTAGAAAATCCGCTTGTGCCCGTATATAAAATGGTTGATACATGCGCTGCGGAATTTGCAGCGGAAACTCCTTATTTTTACTCCACATTTGACAAGGAAAATGAAGCCGAGGAGTTTATCAACGAGCGTCAGGACGGCAAAAAGACAGTCATCGTATTCGGTTCGGGACCTATCAGAATCGGTCAGGGAATTGAATTTGACTACGCTTCGGTTCATTGCGTTTGGGCGCTTAAAAAGGCGGGGTACGATGTAGTAATCGTAAACAACAACCCAGAAACAGTTTCAACAGACTTTGATACTGCCGACAGACTTTATTTTGAGCCTCTTACAACAGAAGATGTTATGGGCATTATAAAAACAGAAAAGCCCTACGGCGTAGTTGTAGCGTTCGGCGGTCAGACGGCTATTAAGCTTACAAAATTCTTGAGCGATAACAATATCAATATTCTCGGCACCTCATATGACGCCATTGATATGGCAGAGGACAGAGAGCGTTTTGACGAGCTTCTTGAAAAATATCATATTAAACGTCCCAAGGGCGTTACCGTTATGACAACTGAAGAGGCTTTGAATGTAGCTTCGACAATAGGCTATCCTGTTTTGCTTCGTCCCTCATATGTTCTCGGCGGCCAAAATATGATTATCGCATTTAACGAGGACGATGTTAAGGAATATATGGCAATTATCCTCGCACAGAACATTGAAAACCCGATTCTTATTGACAAATACCTCCAGGGCACAGAGCTTGAGGTTGACGCGATCTGTGACGGTGAGGACATCTTGATTCCGGGTATTATGGAGCACATTGAGCGCGCGGGCGTACATTCGGGCGACTCCATAGCTGTTTATCCCGCATGGAATCTTTCCGACGAAATGACCCAAATCATCATTGAAAGCTCTAAAAACCTTGCGATTGAGCTTAGAACAAAGGGTCTTGTAAATATTCAGTATCTCATTTATAAGGACGAGCTGTATGTAATCGAGGTTAATCCCCGTTCGTCTCGTACAATTCCTTATATCAGCAAGGTTACGGGTGTTCCGATGGTTGATCTCGCAACGAGAGCAATGCTCGGCGAAAAGCTCAAGGATATGGGATACGGCACAGGTCTTTACAGAAAGAGTCCGTATGTTGCGGTAAAAGTACCCGTATTCAGCTTTGAAAAGCTCATCAATGTTGACAACCACCTCGGACCCGAAATGAAGTCAACCGGCGAGGTATTGGGTATTGCGGGCACGCTTGAGGAGGCACTCTACAAGGGCCTCATAGCTGCCGGCTACAAGATGAAGAAGAACGGCGGCGTATTTATTACCGTTCGTAATTCCGACAAGGCCGAAATCGGAGAAATCGCCAAGAAGTATTACGACCTCGGATTTACAATTTACGCTACCGAGGGAACGGGCGAGGTTCTTAAAAAGTACGGTATAGACGCAGTTTTGGTAAAGAAAATCCACGAATCAAAGACAAGCAATACGCTTACATTGATTGAGTCGGGCAAGATTCAGTATGTTATTTCCACATCGGCAAAGGGAAGAATACCGTCAAGAGATTCGGTTAAAATCCGCAGAAAAACCGTTGAGAGAAATATCCCCTGCCTTACATCTCTTGACACGGCAAACGCCCTTGCGGACTGCCTGAAGAGCCACTATACACAGCATAGCACAGAGCTTATTGATATTAACAATATGAGAGAGGAAAAGGAAATGCTAAAGTTTACGAAGATGCAGGGCATCGGAAACGATTATATCTATTTCAGCACTTTTGATCAGGAAATCAATAATCCCGAAGCACTTGCGGTAAGACTTTCCGACAGACATTTCGGAATCGGCGGCGACGGCATTATCCTTGTTTGTCCGTCAAAGGTTGCAGACGCAAAGATGAAGATGTATAACCGTGACGGTTCAGAGGGCAAAATGTGCGGCAACGGCATTCGTTGTGTCGGCAAATTCCTCTATGACCACGGTATGGTTAATTATGCTGAAAAAGATGAAGTGACTGTTGAAACCCTCAGCGGTATAAAAACGCTTAAAGCGTTTACAACAGGCGGAGAGGTAACAAGACTCAGAGTTGATATGGGCAAGGCAATTCTTGACCCGAAGGAAATCCCCGTTGCAATCAACAAGGATAAGGTTGTAAACGAGCCTGTTAAGATAGGCGACAAGGAGTACAATATCACCTGCGTATCAATGGGTAATCCGCACTGTGTAGTGTTTATGGACGATATTGACAATCTTGATATAGAGAAGATAGGATCAAAGTTTGAATTTGACAAGCTCTTCCCCGAAAGAGTAAATACAGAGTTTGTAACCGTTATTGACGAGCATACAATCAAGATGAGAGTATGGGAGAGAGGCTCAGGCGAAACCTGGGCTTGCGGAACGGGCGCCTGTGCGGTTGCGGTTGCGGCGTGTGAAAACGGATTCTGCAAAAAAGGCGAGGACATCAAGGTTAAGCTTATCGGCGGCGATCTTATCATAAATTACACCGATGATACGGTGTATATGACAGGCAATGCCGAAAAGGTATTTGACGGAGAGGTAGAGGTGTAAAAGCGGTGGAAATCAAAAAAAATAAAAAATATATATTTGTCACAGGCGGCGTTGTTTCGGGTCTTGGCAAAGGTATCACAGCCGCGTCTCTCGGCAGACTTTTAAAGGCGAGAGGCCTTAAAATAGTTGCACAGAAGCTTGACCCGTATATCAATGTTGACCCGGGAACCATGAGTCCGTATCAGCACGGCGAGGTTTTCGTTACGGAGGACGGAGCGGAAACCGACCTTGACCTCGGTCACTATGAACGCTTTATTGACGAGGATTTGAACAAGTATTCAAACCTTACAACGGGCAAGGTGTATTCAAATGTGCTTGAAAAGGAACGCAGAGGCGACTATCTCGGAAAAACCGTTCAGGTAATTCCGCATATCACAAATGAAATAAAATCTTTTATATACAATGTAGGCGAAAAAACAAACGCCGATGTTGTAATTACCGAAATCGGCGGAACGGTGGGTGACATTGAGAGCCAGCCGTTTTTGGAGGCTATCCGTCAGGTGTCTCTTGAGGTGGGCAGAGAAAACAGTATTTTTATCCATGTTACACTCGTGCCGTACATAAAGGGCAGTGAGGAACATAAGTCAAAGCCTACGCAGCACTCGGTTAAGGAGCTTCGCTCTCTGGGAATTAATCCCGACATAATCGTTCTTCGCTGTGATGAGCCGCTTGAGGATAGCATATTTGACAAAATCGCGCTTTTCTGCAATGTAAAGCCCGACTGCGTAATTGAAAACATTACGCTTCCTACCCTTTATCAGGCTCCGCTCATGCTTGAAAACAGCAATTTCTCAAATGTTGTATGCCGTGAGCTCAACATAGCGGTTGACCAAAAACCCGACCTCACCGAATGGGAGGAAATGCTTGAAAGAATCAATAACCGCACAAAGAAGTGCAAAATCGCACTTTGCGGAAAGTATGTTGCATTGCATGACGCATATCTTTCGGTTGCCGAGGCTCTCAGACACGGCGGATATGAAAACGGTGCCGATGTTGAGATCAAGTGGGTTGACTGTGAGCTTATTACAAAATATAAGGTAGAAGAGCTTTTGGGCGATGTCGACGGTATTCTTGTTCCCGGCGGATTCGGCAACAGAGGCGTTGAGGGCAAGGTTATGGCGGCGCAGTATGCCCGTGAAAACAATATTCCGTACCTCGGAATTTGCCTCGGTATGCAAACAGCAGTTATCGAGTACGCAAGAAATGTTCTCGGCTATGAAGACGCAAACAGCGGAGAGTTTGCTCCCGAAGGCAAGCACAATGTGATTGATCTTATGCCCGAACAGCTCGGCATTGAAAATATGGGCGGCACAATGCGACTTGGTGCATATCCCTGCGTTATAAAGGACGGTTCAATGATGGAAAAAGCTTACGGCAAAAAGGAAATTGCCGAACGCCACCGTCACCGCTATGAGTTTAACAACGATTATAGGGAAGAAATTGAGAACGCAGGAATGAAGATTACGGGTACATCCCCCAACGGGCTGCTTGTTGAGGCTGTAGAGATTCCCGAAAACCGCTTCTATGTAGGCGTTCAGTATCATCCTGAGTTTAAGTCACGTCCCAACCGTGCTCATCCTCTTTTCAGAGAATTTATCAAGGCGTCGCTTGAAAAATGATGAATGAAAACAGACACAGCATAGTGTCCGTAAAATTTTAAAAGGACTGATAAATATGAAGATAAATAAGAATTTTGATAATCTCGTGCCCAATTATCTTTTTGCGGATGTCTCAAAGAGAACCGCTGAGTT
Organism: uncultured Ruminococcus sp.; assembly: GCA_944412525.1. Taxonomy (GTDB): domain Bacteria; phylum Bacillota; class Clostridia; order Oscillospirales; family Acutalibacteraceae; genus Ruminococcoides. Next base: position 20,098 of record CALYBM010000036.1, read on the forward strand.
TGCAAAAGCAAATCCCGACAAGAAGATAATCAAGCTCGGAATCGGTGATGTAACGCTTCCTCTTGCTCCCGTAGTAATTGAGGCAATGAAAAGGGGCGTCGAGGATCTTGCGCACAAGGAAACATTCAAGGGCTATCCCGACTATGAGGGCTATGCGTTTTTAAGAGAGGCAATTTCAGGCTACTACGAAAGCTTTGGAGTTAAGGTTTCTGCCGATGAAATTTTTGTGTCCGACGGTGCAAAGTCAGACTGCGGAAATATCGGAGATATTTTTGACAAGGACAATGTTGTGCTTGTTACAGACCCGGTTTATCCCGTGTATGTTGATTCAAATATTATGGCAGGCAGAAAGATTGTTTACGCCGCTTCCACCGAGGAAAACGGATTTGCCGCACTTCCCGACAAGAGCGTAAAGGCAGATATAATTTACCTTTGTTCTCCTAACAACCCCACAGGTTCTGCATACAACACAGAACAGCTCAAAATGTGGGTCGATTATGCACTTGAAAACAACGCAATTATCCTTTATGACGCAGCTTATGAAGCATTTATTACCGAGGACGATATTCCCCGTTCTATCTTTGCTATCGAGGGTGCAAGACAGTGTGCAATCGAGATGTGCTCACTTTCAAAGACGGCTGGCTTTACGGGTACTCGCTGCGGTTACACGATTATCCCCAAAGAGCTTGAGCGTGACGGTCACAACATCTACGCGACTTGGTATCGCCGCCAGGCAACCAAGTTCAACGGCGTTTCATGGCCCGTTCAGTGTGCCGCTGCGGCTGTATTCAGCGAAGAGGGTCAAAAACAGATTAAGGAAAACATCTCTTATTATCAGGGCAACGCAAAGATTATCGCATCTGCTCTCGATGAGCTCGGAATTTACTACACGGGCGGTAAAAACTCACCTTATATTTGGCTCAAGTGTCCGAACAATATGGGAAGCTGGGAGTTCTTCGATTTGCTTCTTAAAGAGGCAAATGTTGTAGGTACTCCGGGTGAGGGCTTCGGCGAAAACGGTGCAGGTTACTTCCGACTTACATCTTTCGGCGACAGAGAAAATACAATAGAGGCTGTTGAGCGAATCAAAAAGCTTCTTTCAAACATTTAAAAATTTCGGGCAGATGTTAAATCTGCCCGTTTTTTACTTTATTTGAAATTTCTTGAAAACGGTCGGGCAAAGAAGGCTTGATAATATTAACCTGTCTGCTCGAATTGCGTGTAGAGGCACTCGACTTTTTTATAAACCTAAAAATTTTATGCTTTTTATATCTTAAGCAAATTAGTAAACCTTTATTAATTTGCAAAATTAGAAAATTATCATATATTTGAATTGAGTTTTACATTTTCAGAATATATATTCGTGCTTTTTAAATCAAAAAATAATGCACCTGCCTATTTGACAGGTGCATTTTAATGCAAAATCTTCAGTACAAAATTATTTTATAGCCAAAAGCTTTTTATCGAACTTTTGCGATTCAATAAGCTTTGAAAGAGAAAGTCAGAGAATGAACAGAACAGCAAGCTCACCGAGAGCAACAAGTCCGCCCTGAAGTAAGAAGCTGAGGAAGTGGAAACCGCCCTCCACAAAGAAAAATTCAATTTCAAAACCTACAATAATTCCGTTTGCAAGTGCCGGCATCAGTGCAGCGGCAACGGGAAGTCCCAAGATTCTCTTGTTTCTGAGCAGATACATGAGAAGCGCGGCAACAAGACTTGCAAGTGAGCCGAAAATCAAATCATAAGGGCCGAGCGTTGAAAGCGAGCTGATGTTAGCAATAACACATCCGATTGTAAGTCCCGGAATTGCGGCGGGTGTGTAGAGTGCAAGGATTGTTAAAACCTCGGAAACCCTAAACTGAACAGCCATCGAGGCACTGCCCGGGAGCAGGGTGTTCTGAAGAATAGTCAGGACAGCGTAGAGTGCGGCAATAACGGCAGCCTGCACAATGTACATTGTGGATTTTGTTTTCATATTAAATTCCTCCGTAGTGTTTTTTTAGAGTCTGGATTTTGCGAACAGACTTTTAATAATATAACATATAAATATTAAAAATGCAATTGACGGAATACAAGATTTACTGTAAAATTAAGTTACCGATTATGTACAGGATGATTGTATTGAAAATAAAAATGATATTTAAGATTTTATGCGGGATTTTATTATCGGTTTTGCTGATTGTAAATATATGCAGCTGCGATTTTGTTGACAGCGTATTTTCTGATGGTTCTGCTTCACAGACGGATTCTACACAAACAGAGCCGTCATCACAGAATGTTCAAAAGCGTGATGTTGACACAAGCTACGGGTACAAGCATCTTTCCGAAGAAAGTCTTAAAGATGTTTACCTTTTGATTGACCAGTATGCACAAGACGCAAATGAAGACCCGATTTATATTGAGAAAATATTTGACGATAAGCAACTTAGTGAAGCTTTAGTGGCTTATCGAAACGATCACCCCGAAGTGTTTTGGCTTACGAACAGTTTGGAATATGTGGTATCATATTCAAGTACATTTTTGTATTTGGATTACAGTTTAGAGTCTGATGAGCTTGATGATATGAAAGCAAAATTTGATACCGCTGTTCAAGCCGCTGTTGATTCCGCCCCAAAAAACGCTTCGCAATATGAGCTTGAGCTGTACGCAAACGATTATATCGTGGATAATTGCGAGTATGATTACGAAGCGGCGGAGACAGAAGGAATTAGTAATAACGAGAATGATGCATACGGAGTTTTTGTCGATAAAAAAGCTGTATGCGAGGGCTATGCGAGAGCCTTTCAGCTTTTGTGCAACCGATTGGGGATAGACTGCGTGAATGTAGCAGGTGACGGTGACGGGGAACCGCATCAGTGGAATTGTGCACTTATTGACGGTGAGTGGTATTATGTTGATGTAACATGGAACGATTCAAGCAAAGAATGTGACTTTCCGATTTATAATTATTTTAATACTCCGCCAAAAACGTTTAATGAGAATCATACGGCATTTCCGCTGTATAAAGATGTATCTTATGACGAATATTCTCAAGACGCCCTCTGCTACAATCTTTTTGTGCCTGAGTGCAAGGGAGAAAAATATTTTTATTACAGTTATAGCTGTGTTACATTTGATGATTACGGAGACGGTGCAAAAATTGCCGAATCCATTGCAAAGGCGGCGGCTGACGGCGAAGAGTATTATAGATTTGTTATAGGTGATGAGCTTGATTTCATCTCAACTATAGATAACATTGTTAATAACGGATATTTTTATGAATGGATCGGAGATGCTAACAATATAAACGGATATAATCCCGAATTAAACGGAGAATGTACTGTTTATTACGATGAGCCGTTCAGTGTTGTAATTGTTAAGCTCAATTACATATAATCAAAATTAAAGCAGGGTGAATTAAATGAATTATGATGTCAGAAAATTTAAACTTATCTCGAACATAGAAATTGCAGACGGTATTTTTGATATGAGGGTGCAAAACGATGAGATCGCGCCGCTTGCAAATTGCGGTCAGTTTGCCCATGTTTATGTTCCGTCAAAAACCCTGAGAAGACCTATCTCCGTTTGCGACAGCCAAGACGGAGTTTTAAGGCTTGTATATCAAGTTAAGGGCGAGGGTACAAAACTTATGTCAGAGATGAAGCCTTTAAGTGATGTGGACATTCTTGCCCCTCTCGGAAACGGATTTAAAATTGAAAGAGGCAAACGCTACTGCCTTATTGGGGGAGGCATAGGTGTTCCCCCAATGTTATATACCGCAAAGCAAACCGAAAATCCACTTGTCATAACAGGTTTTCGCAACAAATCTCTTGTTATTTTGCAGGATGATTTTAAAAATGCAGGCGCAGAGCTTGTGCTTGCAACCGATGACGGAAGCGCGGGAATTCACGGTTTTGTAACAGATGTTTTAAAAGAAAAGATAAACGAGGTGGACGAGGTATGCGCCTGCGGTCCAACCCCTATGCTCAAGGCCGTGGCTCAGGTGTGCAAAGAAAACGCAAAGCCGTGCCAAGTTTCGCTTGAGGAGCGAATGGCGTGCGGAATAGGAGCCTGCCTTGTTTGTGCTGTTAAGGTTAGAAAAAACGGCGAGGAAATTATGCAGCATGTTTGCAAAAACGGACCCGTATTCAACGCAGAGGAGGTAGTGTTTTAATGGCTGATTTATCGGTAAAAATAGCAGGGGTTGAGTTTAATAATCCTATTATTGCCGCTTCCGGAACATTTGGATTCGGAAAGGAATACTCGGAATTTTATCCGCTTGAAAATCTCGGCGGAATTTCCTGCAAGGGCATTACATTGCAGAAAAGAGACGGAAATCCTCCTCCGCGAGTTGCAGAAACGCCGTCGGGTATGCTTAATGCTGTCGGACTTCAAAATCCCGGTGTTGATGTGTTTATCAAGGAAGATTTGCCGTGGCTTAAACAACAAAACACGGTTATAATTGCGAATATCGCGGGCAATACACCCGAGGAATACTGCGAAATGGCAGAAAAATTAAGCGATACCGATGTTGACATGATTGAAATGAATATTTCGTGTCCCAATGTCAAGAGCGGCGGTGTACAGTTCGGCACGAGCTGTGAGTCGGTAGGGGCAATTACAGGCGCCGTCAGAAAGCACTGTACAAAACCGCTTATAGTAAAGCTAAGCCCTAATGTGACGGATATTGTGTCTATAGCAAAGTCCGCCGAGGCAAGCGGTGCCGACGCAATATCTATGATAAATACCCTTACGGGTATGAGAATCGACATCAATACACGCCGCCCCATTATCCGCAACAATACGGGCGGAATGAGCGGTCCCGCCGTTTTCCCCGTTGCCGTAAGAATGGTATGGCAGGTTTCGGGAGCTGTAAATATCCCCATAATAGGAATGGGCGGAATTTCAAGCTGGCAGGACGCTGTTGAAATGCTTATTGCGGGCGCTTCTGCGTTGCAGATAGGAACGGTTTTGTTCTCCGACCCTTATGCGCCTATTAAGATTAACGAGGGACTTAACAAATTCCTCGATAAAAACGGATTAAAGAGCGTGTCGGAGCTTACAGGCACAATTAAACCGTGGTAAGATATATTTAGTTTGGAATAATTTATATTATAAAGTCCACAATAATTCGGTAGGAGTGATTATTGTGGACTTTTTGCATGTTTTAATTACCGCACCCGTATCGCTTTTGGTATTGTTTGTTTTGTCAAAATTCATCGGCAATAAACAGATGGCAAACCTTAACCTTTTTGACTACATCAACGGAATCACAATCGGTTCCATTGCGGCGGAAATGGCTACAAACGGATTTGATAAGTTTTTGCAATGTCTGTTTGCTCTTGTGATTTATGCGGGTGTAGTTATCTTATTATCATATATTTCACAAAAGTCTGTTGTGCTTAGACGGTTATTTACAGGCAGAACAGTTGTGCTTTATGACAAAGGGAAAATTTTTAAAAAGAATTTTCTTACGGCAAAAATTGATATGAACGAGTTTTTGTCGATGCTTAGAAACAAGGGGTATTTTTGTTTGGAAGATGTTGAAACCGTTTATCTTGAAGAAAACGGACAAATATCCGTATTGCCGAAAAAGAGCAAAAGTCCTGTTACTGCGTCTGATTTAAAAATACATGTTGAACGTGCAAGACCTGAAATTGTTGTAATTTCCGACGGAAAGATTTTTGAAAAAAATTTAAAATACACGGGAAATAATATTGAGTGGCTTAAAAATAATCTGAAACAGCAGGGAAAACAGCAAAAGGATGTGTTTTTGGCTGTCTGTCGTGCGGACAACGAGCTGAAAATATACGGTATTTCCGATAAAAAGGATATTAATGACCCGTTTGAATAATTTTATTTTACTGTAAAAAATTTACTATTTGCATATTAAGCGGACGGTTTGCCGTCCGTTTTAATATACTTCTAAAAATTTTTATTAAATCATATTATGCTAATAGCTTGATAAAGAGGCTTTGCCGTGACCAAGTATTTTTAGTGTATGGTGATGTGTATGAAAAAAATGCTGTGTATATTTATGGGTGTTCTTGCTATTGCAATTTCTGTTATACCTTTGTTTGGCGGGCGTGATATAACAAACAGCAATTATATAAAATACGTCGAATTTAATGTTACAAAATCCGCATTGCAAGCGGCAATAGAACTTGATGTTTCATCGCAGGGCGAACAATACAAATTAGACTACATAACACTGCTTGCATATCTCGGGGCAAAATACGGAGGCGATTTTTCAAAGTATAAATATTCCAATATGACGGATTTTGCCGAAAAAATCGCAAACGGAGAAAAGGAAAAAGACGTGACAAAGGATATGCAGTATTACGATTATTATAAAGAGGCATACACTGCGGCATTAAACGGTATGGTAGGAGATTACGAAGAGGAGCGGGAGAGCGACAACGGCAACAAAATTACGG
>CALYBM010000037.1 GCA_944412525.1 uncultured Ruminococcus sp.
AATTTTATTATCTTTTGAGAAATATTCCACTGTGATTTGGGAGTATAAAGCCTCGTCTGTAAAGCCTTCGCCTTGAGGATTAGAATAATAGCTGATTTTGTTTTTTAGGTCGGTGATTTTAAAACAACCTGTAGTTTTATCTATTGTAAAGTGATAGTTATCATCTTTAAGAGTATAAACTTCACTTTCGGCTACAGGCTCTTTTATTTTATCTGCAGATACAGTATATGGCTGCACACCTACACCGATAAGAATACATATTGCTATGATTAAAGCATAAATTCTCAGTTTCATTGAAATCTCCATTCTGTTATACCGGAATATCTTGTTAAATCAAAATTTAAGCTATGTACGTAGTCTAAGCTCGTTATAAACGATTATTACAAAATCAAAGAATTCGTTTATAAGATTGAAGAATAGTACTGATATAAATACTATTACCGCCATTCCGATAAGGGTTAATACTATCGTGCCACAGGCTTTTGCAAAGGAACATTCATGAATCGAGCTGTTGGCAGCTATCATCAAAAAGACAGAATATATAATACCTAATGTTGTTACAATACCTAAAACGGCAGCCTTATCAGAAGTTAAAAAATTACTGAGTATAGTTACTGTAAAGCTAGAAATAATATAGGGCAAAATAGCAAAATTACTTGATATAAATATATCCTTAAAGTTTCCGCTACCACCTGTTAAAGCGGTAATGCACCAGTTAGAAATACACCAAAGCATAATAGGAAGAATTGATTTACAAAGCTCTAAAAGTAAATTAAACTGACTAAATTCATCGGCAGGGGAAGAAAAGCTAAATGATGTAAAATGCTTTGAAAAAGCAAAGCTTAAAAAGAGAAGAAACATTATTACGATTCCTGAAAGAACATTGCCTTTTTTTTCGCGCTTTTGGTCCCAAAAACCGTCAAAGGGAGCGTAGAAAATATATCCTCCGTAGCAAAGAGAATCAAAGGTTTTGAACCTTGCACGCAATCTGCTGATAACAGCATAACGTTTTAAAATTTTGCTTAAAATAAAAATTGCAGCTGCGATAATAATAAAACCAAAAACAATATTTTTAATATTGTTGCCGATTAGTTTTGTTTGGTGTTGAGCAAATGCAGTGGAATAGGCGGTAGGATTATTAGCTTTTTTTGCATATTCCATAGCACTTAAGTAATTGCCTTGATTAAAAAGTAAATTGGATATATTTAAATAAGCAAGCTCATTATTGCTATTGTAATCCAATACCCTTGACCAAGCAGACAAAGCACTGCTATAATCACTGTTGGCGGTATATTCAACTGCAGTTATTATGCATTTGGCATATTCTGTTGGAGCGAGAATACTGATAGCGCCTGTTTTAGAATCTAAAACAAAAAGTCGGTTATTACATTGCTTTATGGATTTAGGCTGCTCAAAATATCCTTTATTTTCACCGTAGCTACCATAAATAAATAGTAAATTACCGTTAATATCGTATGTGAATATACGATTTCTCGTTTGGTCAAGAACACTGTACATCATATTATCCCAAAGTGTGATATCACAAAATCTTGACGGACCTGAAAAGCTACCGGTATTGTAGGTATATTTAATATCACCTATGGGATAGTTTTTTCCCTCATACCGAAGGATATTTTCGCCGCCAGGGCTTTGTCTTCTAATGGGCTCTGATGAAGCAGGGTCATAGCTATCTACAGTAGCAGTAGTAGTATAGATGAAGTCATCCTTATCTACAGCTATTCCTGCAAATTCTGTAGGTATAAAAATAGATTGTTGAGATTGCTGTGCATCTGTAGAAATGAGTCGCCAAAATCTATCCATCAAGCTAACTGAGGTCTTATTGGCACCTACAAAGCCGCTGAATTTAAGGTCGTTATCAAAGACCATAAGACCGTTATATTGCCCGTCGGAAATACAGTAAATTCTTCCGTGACTATCAACGGCTATTTTTTTTGGCTTAAAAACAAAGTCACTATCTAAAATGGGGGATTCAACATTTGCGATAACTTTAGCAGCTTTTGTTTTTCAATTTATAATTAATATTCTGCTGTTTTCATAATCGCAGACGTACATTTCCTTTTCTGTAACAAAAATTCCTTGAGGATTTTTAAATTTATCAGGATTACCATTTATCTTGAAGGATGATAGCTTGCCGGTTTTTCCTTTTGAGGTTAGATATACAATTTCATTTTTTGCAGAATTAACCACATAAATTGTGTTATCTTCGGAACAAAAAATATGTTCAGCTCCACTAAGGGTATCTATCCCGAAATCCTCGCCGAAAAGTACATCCTCTACCAGAAAGGGCTGAGGTGCAGCGGTTATTTCGCCATTGGCAAGATACATATATGATGGGTAGGCTTCTGCGTTGACATTAAGGCTTAATAAAATCATACAGAATATAATACATACAATTTTCTTTAGCATATATCGTTACTCCTTCATACCTGAGGTTGCCATTGTTTCAAGCACCTGTCTTTGCGAAACTAAGAATACTGTTACAGGTACAATCAACATAATGACTGAAACTGCGGCACTGACTCCGCTACGGGATATAACACCTGTCGCTAACTGACTTAAAGCAACAGTAAGAGGTTTTAGCTCCTCGCTGTAAATATAAACTCCGCCTGTTGAATTCCATAAGTTTTGAACACAAAGAATTATCAATGTCATCCAAGCAGGTTTTACCAAGGGCATAACAATTCTTGAATATATTGTGAAGTGTGATGCTCCGTCTATACGAGAGGCCTCAATTAATGAATCGGGAACAGAAGAGTCCATAAATTGTTTAATTAAATATAGTCCTAAGGAAGATTGGAAAAAGGGAAATATAAGCGGAAGATAGGTATCAACCCAACCTAATTTTGAGATTATAACATAGCTTGGTATAGCGGTTACGGTTGATGTAAACATTAATGAAAAAACAATAAGATTAAAGCAAAATTTAACACCGGGGAATTTAAATTTAGAAAGACCAAAGGCAGCAAGAGATGAACAAACAACCTGCCCCGCAGTGCCGGCAACCGTAATTAATACGGTGTTAAATAAATATCTTGAAAACGGTATCC
>CALYBM010000038.1 GCA_944412525.1 uncultured Ruminococcus sp.
AAGACAGGTGTTATTTGTTTACTGATCTTCCCGGAACATATTCTATGAATAATTTTTCCGAAGAAGAGGAAGTTACAAGAAATTTTCTTGCGGCAGAGAAAATCGACTGCGTTATCATTGTTGTTGACTCAAATATTATCGAGCGAAATTTATCGTTTGTTCTTGAGGTGCTTTCTTTAAAAAAAGAAGCTGTATTATGTTTGAATTTATGCGATGAAGCGGAAAGAAACGGTGTAAATATTGATGTTGATGAGCTTTCGCTAAACTTAGGGATACCGGTTGTATGTACTTGCGCGACACGGAAAAAGGGTATAAGTGATTTAAAAAATATACTTGCAAAAATTTGTTCGGGTGAAACCAAGTGTTTCAGGGTGGAAAGAAATTTTACGGGAATAGATGTTCTCGACAAAGAAAAGCATAAACTTAACTCGGAAATACTTGCTAAAAAATCAAAGGAAATCTGCGAAAAAACCGTATCCTACAAAACAAACTCTAAAAGAAGAGATCACGGCTCGCTGGATAAAATACTTACATCCAAAGCACTCGGAATACCCATAATGCTCGCACTTTTTGCCGCGTTGTTTTGGATAACAGCGGTAGGTGCCAATTATCCGAGCGAATGGCTGAGTATGTTATTTAATTATATAAAAGATGAACTGTATATACTTTTTGAAATGATTGCCGTGCCTCAATTTTTAACGGGAATATTAATAGACGGAGTTTATACCACTCTTACCTGGGTAGTATCTGTAATGCTTCCTCCCATGGCGATATTCTTTCCGCTTTTTTCTCTAATAGAAGATTCAGGCTATCTACCGAGGATTGCTTTTAACCTAGATAAATTCTTTGCAAAATGCGGAGCTCACGGCAAACAGAGCCTTACGATGGCTATGGGAATCGGCTGCAATGCCTGTGGTGTTACGGGTTGCAGAATTATCGAAAGCCCGTCCGAACGATTAATTGCCGTAGTAACAAACAATTTTATGCCGTGTAACGGCAGATTTCCTACTCTTATAGCAATTATAATGATGTTTTTTGCGGGGTCGGCTTTTGGTCTGTTTGCGTCATTTAAAGTAGCTGTAATTCTTTTATGCATTATTGTGGGCTGCGTTCTTGTTACACTCGGCGTTTCAAAATTTCTGTCCGTCACATTATTAAAAGGTCAAAAGTCAGGTTTTGCGCTTGAGCTTCCGCCTTACAGAAAACCTCAGATTTTTAAAACTATTATTCGTTCATTGCTTGACAGAACAATATTTGTGCTCGGCAGAGCCGTCATTGTCGCCGCTCCTGCAGGAGCAATAATATGGCTTACGGCAAACATTTATATCGGCGATAGTTCTGTGCTTTCTTACTGTACTGATTTTTTAGATCCGTTCGGCAGAATGATAGGACTTGACGGCGTAATCGTTATGGCGTTTATTCTTGGATTCCCCGCAAACGAAATTGTGATACCGATCATAATTATGTCGTATATGTCGAGTTCGACAATGATTGAATATTCAAGCTATGAGCAGCTTTTGGAATTACTTTCGGCAAATGGCTGGACCGTCATTACCGCGGTCTGTATGATAATTATGTGCATAATGCACTTTCCGTGTTCTACCTCATGCCTTACTATAAAAAAAGAAACCGCAAGCATAAAATGGACCCTGTTTTCTGCTGTTATGCCGACCGTGATGGGGATTATTCTTTGCTTAATAGTTTCCAATGTAATGAAAATATTTATCTAAACGACAGAGCCGGTACATTTTCAGCACCGGCTCATGTTAATTTGATTTATTAAATTATTCTGAATCCGCCTGAGCAACCTTCATCATAATTGCACATTCCATTCTCTTTTTAAACAGCTCACAGCCGTATTTATATATACCGCTTATTGAACCTGTTGCGTGATAAGCGTTTGCGGCACAGCCGCCGCTGCAATACAGCTTAGCCCAGCAGTTTTTGCAATCTTCTCTTGCATACGCATTGCAGAGCTTAAATTCATTTTGTATTTCGGTATTTGTTACACCGTCATATATATTGCCGAGACTGTATTTAGGATCACCTACAAACTGATGGCACGGATAAAGCTCACCCCAAGGCGTAACTGCCATGTATTCCGTACCCGAACCGCAGCCTGATATACGCTTGTAAATGCATGGACCACCCGTTAAATCAATCATATAATGATAGAAAGTAATAGGTTTGCCCTCTTTTTCACGCCTAAGCATATCCTTTGCAAGAATCTCATACTGCTCAAAAAGGACAGGCAAATCGTCGTAAGTCAGTGCGTAAGGATCGTCAGGCGCACAAACAACAGGTTCCATGGAAATCTCTGTAAAACCGAGGTCAGCCATATGAAAAATATCGTTTGTAAAATCCGTATTGTTGTGAGTATATGTACCCCTTACATAATAGCCCTTATTACCTCTTTTTTTAACAAATTCCTGAAATTTGGGAACAATTATGTCATAGCTGCCTTTGCCGTTAACTGTTTTTCTTAGATTATCATGGATTTCTTTTCTGCCGTCAAGACTTAAAACCACATTATGACATTCTTTGTTTGCAAATTCTATTACATCATCGTCAACCAGCATTCCGTTTGTAGTAAGAGTAAAACGGAAATTTTTATTTTTTTCTTTTTCAATGCTTCGTGCGTATGCCACAATCTGTTTGACAACATCAAAATTCATAAGAGGTTCACCGCCGAAGAAGTCAACCTCAAGATTTACTCTGCTGCCTGAATTTTCTACAAGAAAATCAATAGCTTTCTTGCCTGTTTCAAAGCTCATTAACGCTCTGTCACCGTGATATTTACCCTGGCTTGCAAAACAATATTCGCAGTTCAAATTGCAGGTGTGAGCAACATGCAGACAAAGCGCCTTAATGACCGTATTTCTCTTTTTAAAGTCAAAAGCAAGGTCTGCATATTTATCTTCAGTAAAAAGCTTCCCCTGCTGCTTAAGCTCTTCAACATCGTCAATACAGTCACTAATCTCCTGCTCCGTGATTTCAGGATCATCTGCGTATTTTTCAAGAAGCGTATTAATAATATTTTCTCTGTCCGATTTTTCAAATAATGCTATAACATCATACGCAAGGCTGTCCACACAATGAACGCTTCCGCTGAAAACATCAAGAACAATGTTGTAGCCGTTTAATTTATATTGATGTATCATAATATCTCCGTTTTGACAAAAGGAAAGCCGTTAAACCTCAAGGTAAAACGGCTGTTGTATCCTTAATTTGATATAACTAAAATTATTCCTCGCTCATGCATTTTTCGCACTGCTGGTTAGCAACGCCGCATGAAGTTTTGCAAGCTGACTGGCAGGAAGTCTGACATTCGCCGCAGCCGCCTGTCTTAACGCTCTTTTTAAGATCACGAGTTTCAATAGTTTTAATTCTTTTCATAGCAATCGTTCTCCTTGTAAGAATTTACAAATTAATCTTACCACATACAGTTATATTTGTCAATCGGTTTTGGCAATGTAAATGTACTGAGGCGGTAAATTATTTTCTGAACCAATATTTATTTTTTTATCATTCATATTATCAATTAACTTTATAATGTCGTCTGATATATATTCCCCCGGTACGATAATGGGGATGCCGGGCGGATATGCCCACAAATATTGCGCAGACACCTTCCCTTTTGCGTCTTTAAGCAAAACTTTTTCTGATTGATAATTACTTTTCAAGTTTGCTTTAAAGCATTGCCTCGGTACGCTGAAATAATTATTATGGGAGCTGTTTTCAGATATTTTCATAATATTGCTGTCTATTTCTTGTAACGCAGTAAAAAGCCGCTCAAATCCTTTGTCGCTGTCGCATACGGAAGTCATTGCAATGGCATAGTTTGTGTAAGCCATCTCAAGTTCGATTTTATATTTATCCCTTAAAATCGAGGAAAGCTCAACTCCGCTGATATTTGTATCAGAAGTTGAAATAACAATTTTACCTATATCAAACGCATAACATGAGTTTAAAAATTCTTTGTCATTATAAAGTACGGTTAGATTTTTTAACGATGCGACTGATGTGCAGAAAGAATCAAGTCTTTTTATGTATTCAGAAAATTCCCCCCTATTTTTTGATAAGTAATCAAGGCAATTATCTATGCTGCTCATCAAAACATAAGACGGACTGCTTGTTTGAAATATTGAGAGATTTTCCTGCAATTTTTCAGATAAATCAAGGTCGTTTGTTATTAAAAGCGCTGTCTGTGTAAAAGACGGCAATGTTTTATGAAGGCTCAAAACGGCAACATCTGCTCCGCAGCTAACAGCTTCACAGGGAAATTTTTCAGAGAACGGAAAATGTGCTCCGTGAGCTTCGTCGACAAAAAGCAAAGCCCCGTGTTCTCGGCATATTTTAGAGATAGAATTGATGTCAGATACAACCCCCTCATATGTCGGAGAGGTGATAACAACAAGCTTTGTGTTCGGATTCGAGTTTAACAGCTTTTCAAGCTTAGTGGTAGAAACAGAAGTAAAAATGCCGTATTTTTCATTAAATTCGGGCATTATGTACTTACAGCTAAGTCCGCACAGCTCGGCAGCGTTATACACCGACTTGTGGCAGTTTCGGGCAATGATAACATCGTCACCAAAGTGTGTCAATGCCCTTATCGCCGAAAGTATTCCGCCCGTAGCTCCGTTCACAAGCAAGTATGCACGGTCAACCGAATAAAGCTTTTCCGCCTTTTTTTCAACATCTCTGATGCATCCCGACGCATTATGCAGATTATCAAATCCGTCAATCTCGGTTATGTCAATCTGATACGGAAGTATTGTATCGCCATTAATGCTTACCCTCTTATGACCGGGCATATGAAAAGGATATATGCCGTCATTGCAGTAGTTTTTCAGCTTATCAAACAGCATATATCCTCCTAATTATAAATTTTAGTTTGTGCCGAATTCCCTTAATTCAAGGCCTTTGTTGTGTTCAAGAGCCCAGTTAATGCTCCAATAGCTTGTAAAAAGAAGTAGATGATTGCCTTTTAAATCCTGAATACGCTTTGTGTCGGAAGCCAGATCAAGTGTTTTCGGATCGACATCATCGTTAACAATCCATCTTATATATTCGTACGGAAGACCTTCCATAATAATGTCAACATTATATTCATTTTGAAGTCTGTATTTAAGAACATCAAACTGAAGAACACCGACAACGCCGACGATTACCTCTTCCATACCTGCATCAAGTTCCTGGAAAATCTGGATTGCACCCTCCTGTGCAATTTGGCTTGTGCCTTTTATAAACTGTTTTCGTTTCATTGTATCTTTTTGGCGTACAAGTGCAAAATGTTCAGGAGCAAAAGTAGGAATCCCCTTAAACTGTACCTTATGCTTAGGTGAGCAAATCGTATCGCCGATTGAAAAAATACCTGGGTCAAAAACTCCTATTATATCTCCCGCGTAAGCTTCATCGACAATTTCCCTTTCCTGAGCCATAATCTGCTGAGGCTGTGAAAGACGCATTTTTTTGTTTCCCTGTACATGAAATACTTCCATATTCTTTTCAAATTTTCCGCTGCATATACGCATAAAAGCAATTCTGTCACGGTGCGCCTTGTTCATATTTGCCTGTATTTTAAAAACAAAAGCGGAGAAATCCTCTGACATCGGGTCAACTTCTTCGCTGACAGTTTCTCTCAGCAGAGGAGAAGTTGTAAGCTTTAAAAACTGCTCCAAAAACGGTTCTACACCGAAATTTGTGAGTGCCGAGCCGAAAAATACGGGAGTTAATTTTCCGTTTCTGACTGCATCAAGATTAAATTCATCTCCCGCGCCGTCAAGAAGCTCTATATCGTCAAATAAATCCTGCTTATGATAAACGCCGATTTTTTCATCAAGCGACGGATCATCAAGTGTAAGCTCTTCTTTTTCTACTTCTTTTTGACCGTTATTGGCGGTAAAAGAAAGAATCTTTTTTGACTTTCTGTCGTAAACGCCTTTAAATTCCTTTCCCGAACCAATCGGCCAGTTGATAGGATAGGTATTTATTCCGAGTACATTTTCTATATCCTCAAGCAAATCAAACGGATTTTTTGCGTCCCTGTCCATTTTATTTATAAAAGTAATGATAGGGATATTTCGCATAACACAGACTTTAAACAGCTTGACCGTCTGTTTTTCAACACCCTTTGATCCGTCGATTACCATTACTGCGGAGTCGGCTGCCATAAGAGTTCTGTAGGTGTCCTCTGAGAAATCCTCATGACCCGGTGTATCAAGAATATTGATGCAGTAGCCGTTGTATTTAAACTGCAATACAGATGATGTAACGGAAATACCACGCTGTTTTTCAATTTCCATCCAGTCGGAAACTGCGTGCTTTGCCGTACGCTTTCCTTTTACCGATCCTGCAAGGTTAATAGCCCCTCCGTAAAGCAGCAGTTTTTCGGTAAGTGTTGTCTTACCTGCGTCAGGGTGAGAAATAATCGCAAAAGTTCTGCGTCTGCTTATTTCATCTTTTAAAGAACTCATGTACATACTATCCTTTCGGAGTTAATAGAAAATATTACTTTATCCACAATTCTATATTTTACTATTTTACAGCGGTATATGTCAACAAAAATGAATAAATATTTTTTCAACTTAATTAATACAAAAGCTTGACAAAAAAGTTAAATTATTGTAATATAATCTTGTCAAAGGTTGAAAAACAGATTTTTCCTATTTTTTCATATACCTTCCAAATTGAGCCGGAAACAAGAGTTTCCGGCTCAAACAATTTATGAGGTTACTTTATGAATTATTATATCGGTCTTTATATCCATATCCCCTTTTGTAAAAGCAAATGTCCTTACTGCGATTTTTTCAGCGGCAAAGCAGGTGAAAACGAGTATGAGGATTATACACGTCTGCTTTCCGATAAAATCATTAAGTGGAGCGAAAAATGTAAAAAACACGTTGTATCAAGTATATATTTCGGCGGCGGTACACCGAGTATTTTAGGAGCAAAAAGGCTTGCGTCCCTGCTTAGTATTATAAAAACACATTTTAATGTTGCATATGACGCAGAGATAACAGTCGAAGTTAATCCGGATTCAGGCAAGGAGCTTGATTTTTGTCTACTAAAGAAATTTGGATTTAACAGGATTTCTGTCGGTATGCAAAGTGCAGTTGAAGCTGAACTAAAGGCACTCGGCAGGATTCATTCGGCGGATGATGCTAAGATAACGGTAAAAAGGGCAAAAAATGCGGGAATTAACAATATTTCGCTTGACCTTATGCTGGGAATTCCTTACCAAACAGATGAAAGCTTAAAAAAATCAATAGAGTTTTGTGCAAGCTGTGATGTTACTCACATATCATCTTATATATTGAAAATCGAAGAAGGCACAAAATTTGAAAAGATGAAAGATAAACTGCCTTTTCCGAATGACGACAGACAGGCACAGCTTTATCTTCTTGCCGTTGATACGCTTGAAACTTTGGGATATAAGCAGTATGAAATATCAAATTTTTCAAAACCCGGTTTTGAGAGCAGACACAACATAAATTACTGGAAATGCGGCGAGTATATAGGCATAGGCCCTTCGGCTCATTCATTTTTTGAAGGCAAAAGATTTTATTACAATCGCTGTATAAATGATTTTGCTCAAGACAAAATACATTTTGATTGTTTGGGCGGAGATAAAGAAGAATTTATTATGCTGTCGCTGAGATTAAAAGACGGACTAAAATTTGAAGAGGCCAAAGAAAAATACAATGAGGATTTATCTTACGATAAACTACAAATTATCAAGAAATACTCTAAACTCGGATATATGGAATTAAACGACACAAGTTGTTCTTTTACTCCGAAAGGATTTCTTGTTTCAAACACAATAATAAGTGAATTGATTTAAAATTTAAACGGCTGACATTAGGATTAACTAATATCAGCCGTTATTTTTTATATTTACTAATATCTGCCGAACAATAAAACATTGTCAGTGGATTTTTTGCAAAAACAGCGTGTTCGATAGTTTAAATAAGATTGTTTCGGTTTATTAAGCTTATTTCCTTATTGCCTTGAAAATTGCACTGAATTTTGGCGGGGTACCGTAAAGCAATACACCCAAACGGTAAATTTTCGCGGAAATATAGCCTATTGCAAATACTGAAACAATTAAAATTGTAACAGAAATAACAATTTCATAAGCAGGTACTGAACTCATAGCTATCCTTGTAAACATTGCCATGGGTGAAGTTAACGGTATATATGAACAAGCTATCATAAGGGTGTTGTCAACAGAACCCGAAGACATGGATGTAATTACTACCAAAAAAGCGGCAATAAATATGATTGTAAGCGGCATTGAGGAAGTATTTATATCTTCAACTTTTGACGCCGTCGAACCTATCGCACTGTAAAGAAAAGCGTAAATAAGAAATCCAAGAACAAAAAATAACAGCATATAGAGCAGTAAATTTAGCGGTATATCAAATATTGATTTAATAATAAAATTATCTTCCCAATATGTCTTATTCATATTATAAAATACAAAAGCAGAGCCGAATACAGCAATAAGCTGAATAAATCCTGCTAAGCATGAAGCTATAACCTTGCCAAACATCATATTTACAGGTTTTGCACTTGTGATAAGGAGTTCCATGGCTCGTGAGCTTTTTTCTGTTGCTACATTGGTTGCGACGAGCTGACCGTAAAGAACAATCACCATATACAAAGCAAAAATCATAACATATGTATAAAAGAAATTCTGTGTCTGATCTTTACCGAGACTGTGTGCGGTATGATTGATTTGAACATTAATTATATTTGATGCGTCCTCTATCGACATTCCGCTTTCAACCATTGAGTTGGTTTGATAGATACTGTGCAGTACTTGATCGGCAATTTCGGTATTTGTATCATAAATATTATAGTTGTTAACATAGTAATCATAGTCGGTGAGACTTTTAATTACAAAAGCACAGTAGGCATTGCCTGTAACAATTTCATCTTCAAAGGCGTCATATGAATCGTCATACAGCTTTACACTGTAGTCGGAAAAAGCAGAAGCAAAAGACTCTTCAAAAATTGATGATTCGTTATTTGTTTCATTAATAATAATCATAACAGGCAAGTTTTCGTTTTCATCTGAATCATCAGTAAAAATGCTGTCTGCTATACTCGGAAAAGACATAATTCCTGCAATAGCAACAACAAGAAATACCGTAACGCCAACAAAAACTTTATTTTTTAAATAGTTTAATAGTTCAAAGCTTAATATGGTTTTAAATTGTTTCATTTTTAATCTCCTGTCCCCCGTTATTTGTATGCTCTACAAA
>CALYBM010000039.1 GCA_944412525.1 uncultured Ruminococcus sp.
GTTTATTATTACCTCGGAGAGCTTTCACCGAAATCAAACAGCACGCATCTTCGTTTTGTTGAGGAACAGTTAAAAAGACTTTCCAAGCAGGCTGTCGGAGATGTGCGTTTTGCTGTGCTTGCAGATAAAATTCGGGAGATAGTTTATGACAAAAATCAGTGATATAATAGAATTTTTTGAGAGCTTTGCACCTATGCATACCGCCATGGATTTTGACAATGTGGGTCTTCTGGTAGGAGATAAAAACAACATTGTGAGCAAAGCTCTTGTAACACTCGATATTACAAATGATGTGGTTTACGAAGCAGAACACCTCGGCTGTGAGCTTATAATAAGTCATCACCCGGTAATTTTTAATCCGATCAAAAGACTCGACTCGCACAATGTTGTCTATTTGCTTGCAAGCAAGGGAATTTCGGCTTTGTGTATGCATACAAATCTTGATTTAAGCGAAGTTTTTTCGGTTAACCTGTGCCTTGCAGCTGCCATCGGAGTAGAAAATCCCCGAAAAAGCGAAAAAGGCGAGTGTATGTTTGTCGGAGAGCTGAAAAATCCTATGGATATACACGATTTTGCCTGCAATGTAAAGGAAAGCCTTGATTGTTCGGGGCTTAGATATACGGATACAAAAAAGACTGTTAAAAGAGCAGCTGTTTCTTCAGGCGCCGGCGGAGGAGATATTTTTGCTGCGGCACAGGAGGGGGCAGATGTTTTTGTTACGGGAGAAATAAAGCATCACGAAATTAATTTTGCGAATGAATTAAATATCAGCATAATCGACGCAGGCCATTACAAAAGTGAAGATATTGTAATTTTACCCCTTGTAAAAAAACTTTCGGAAAGCTTTTCGGTTACTGTTTTTACAAAATCGAAAGCTTACACCGATAATATTAAATTTATTTAACTAAAATCAGTATAATGTATAAATAATGTTGCATAATTTGTAACTATTTGATATAATGATACGGTAAATAACTATATGTGGTGGTATGCCTTTTTGCGGCGTCAAAATGAGGTAATTTGATAATATGAGAATCAGAAAAAAGAAATGGGCAGAGCCTGAATTGTCTGTTTGTGATTTTTTTGTAAAGAACCCGAGTG
This sequence comes from uncultured Ruminococcus sp., assembly GCA_944412525.1. Classification (GTDB taxonomy): domain Bacteria; phylum Bacillota; class Clostridia; order Oscillospirales; family Acutalibacteraceae; genus Ruminococcoides. The sequence goes on from CALYBM010000039.1 coordinate 1,102, forward strand.
AGTATGCGGGCAAGTGGAAAAATGCCTTTAAAAAGGAGCAGCCGTTATACCTTGAAATAGGCTGCGGAAAGGGAGGCTTTGCGGGCAGACTGGCTCTTAAAAATCCCGACAAAAATATAATTGCCGTTGACATAAAGATAGATATGCTCGGCGTAGCAAGAAGAACGATCGTGAAGCTTTTTGAGGAAAACGGTAAGACGCAGGACGATATTTCAAATATTTTGCTTGTGAATTACAATGTTGAACAGCTTGACAAGATTATTACGCATGAAGATGAGATAGAAAGGCTTTATATAAATTTTTGTAACCCGTGGCCCCGTGCAAAGCACAAAAAACGCAGGCTTACATATTATAAAAAGCTTGAAATGTACAAAAGCTTCCTAAAAAAAGACGCTGAAATCCGTTTCAAAACAGATGACGATGAGCTGTTTGAAGAGAGCATTGAGTATTTTAAACAGAGCGGTTACGAAATCCTTTTTATTACCCGTGATTTGCACGGCAGTGATGTAAAAGACAATATTGAAACCGAGCACGAAAAAATGTTCTCTGAACAGGGTATTAAAATAAAATATCTCATTGCCCGTCAGTGCTGTTAAATATGTTACAGTCTTAATGACTTTATACCGTATTATATATTGAGAGGAGGCTGTTATTTTGAAAACTAAATTTGCGTTTTTCGCAGTAATTATTTGTATGCTGTCGGCTTTTTTACTCAGCGGATGCAGCATTACTGATTTTGGTATCGACAGCCTGCTCAGACCGCCCAAAACAATGGGAGATGAGGCGGAGATCGAACAGCTCATTGCAAAAACGGCTGAAAACGGCTACACGCTGAAGTACCCAAAAAGCGGAACATACCGAAGTGCGATTATTATGCGTGACCTTGACGGTGACAAAACCGAAGAAGCGGTTGCGTTTTATCGTGAAAACGAGGATATAACAAGACTGCATATGCTTGTTATGTACAATAACGGCAGCGAGTGGAAGCTCTCGTCTGACAATGTGACGGAAACTACGGATGTTGACAGAGTTGATTTTGCTGATGTTTCGGGCAGCGGTACTCTTGAAATTTTGGTTGGTTATTCTACCTACACGCAAAACACCAATTTGTTATCGTGTTATTCGTACTTAGACGGAGAAATCGAGGAGATAACCGCAGGTCAGAAATATTACGAATTTTACTGCGGTGATTTTAATTCCGACAATAAAGACGAGGTGATGGCGCTTTCGCTTTATTCATCGGAAAATGAGGCTAATGCCGTGATGCTTGAATACAACGGCGAGGAAAATTTGCTGTATTCAAAGGCCGTTGTCGGAATGGACCCCAATGTTATAAAATATAAAAATGTCACCGTTTCAACGGTAGGCAGTGACACGCAGGGGATTTTTGTTGACGGTGAGCTTGCAACGGGGGAACTGCTCACACAGATAGTTTACTATAATCTTGAGCTATCACTTTTGAGAAATCCTCTTTATAAGGAAAAAACCGCAAATGCCACACAGCGAAGCTGTAATGTTATTTGTGCCGACATAGACAACGATTCATCACTTGATTTTCCCACGGTGCAGAAGCTTCCGCATTCCGACAGTGAACCTGCCGAAACCGTGGCTGATAAAATCACCTGGAATACGCTGTCTGCCGACAATGAGTCTATTACTCAAAAATCCAATGTGGCAGTTAATTACAGCCTTGCGTTTACCGTGAAAATGCCCGACAGCTGGCTTAATAATACGGTTACGGCCATTAATTCTCTAAAAGAAAATTCGACCGTCTTTTATGAGTGGAATAAATCGTCGCTCGGCGATAAGCTTTTTGAAATAAAGGTGTTTGATATTGCCGATTGGGAAAACGGCAAGGGCACAGACGATTATACCATTATATACAAAGACAGTACACATGCTTATGCGTTTGTGAATTTTAATACTGACAGCGGATATGCGATGTCAGATGATGAAATAAAAAAGTCGTTTTCGATTTTGACCGAAACGGCAGTTTAGCGTGAAATTGCAGAAATCGGAGGTTATGTTATGAAAAAAATACTTGTTTGCGAGGATGAAGCCGCAATCCGTGACTTTGTTGTGATAAATCTCACCCGTGCGGGCTATGATGTAGTCGAGGCGGACTGCGGTGAGGCGGCGCTGCAGAAGTATGACGAAAGCGACGGGGACTTTGATGTCGCCATTCTTGATGTTATGATGCCGGGAATAGACGGATTTCAGGTGTGCAAGGAACTGAGAAACCGCAACGGCGGTATCGGAATTATTATGCTTTCGGCAAAAACACAGGAAATGGACAAGGTAACGGGACTTATGCTCGGAGCAGACGACTATGTTACAAAGCCGTTTTCACCCAGCGAACTGCTTGCAAGAGTAGATTCATTGTACAGGCGTGTGGCTCTTGCACAGTCTCACGCAGAGAACAACTTCAAGGAAGAACTGAAATCGGGTGAATTTACGCTTAATCTGAGAAACCGTGCTCTTCTTAAAAACGGCAAAATGATTGAGCTTACACAGGTGGAATTTCAGATTATGGAATACTTCTTCTCAAATCCGGGTGTCGCATTGGACAGATTGGATATTTTAAACCATGTGTGGGGCGAAGCATATGTCGGAGAGGATAAAATAGTCGATGTCAACATCAGACGCCTGAGAATGAAGGTTGAAGACGAGCCGTCAAATCCCAAGCACATTATTACGGTATGGGGTCTCGGTTACAAGTGGGATGCGGGCGTAAATTAATTGATTTTGATATATCGAAAACAATTATTTTTCAGCTTACGAAGATAGAAGATAATAAATATACATAAAATGTAACTGTACAACAAAAGAGGGGAGGGCTTAACAATGTTTCGCGGTATTACAAAACGCTGGATGCTTAATACACTCAGCGTAATACTTACAATCATTATATCCATTGTTGTGTGCCTCATCTTTTTTGTTACATATTTGTTTCAGAGCAGTGTGGAACAGAGCCTTTCCGCTACAAGCAGTGAGTTGTCGCTTGTTTTCCCCGGATATACAAGCGATTCATCGACAGGCTTTATTTCATCTGCAAGAGATTATGTTGAAAATTTTAAGAAAAAAGAACAGCTTGAGGTTATGGTAATCAATTCAAACGGACGAGTTGTAATGACCTCAACGGGTTTTATTCCGTCGGGCAGTACTGAACTAACGGATTACGAAGAAGCAAAGGAAAACTCAAACGGCTTTGCTTATTGGAGCGGTAAATTAAGCTCGGGCGAAAGTGCCATGAGTGCGACCAGAATTATCACAAATGACAACGGAGTAAGCGTCGGCGCGATTCGTTACATAGTGTCAATGGATCTTGTCAACAGCAGAATTATGCTTATTTCGGTAATTTTAGTAGGACTCGGGTTAATTATTATTGCACTTGTAGTTATATCGGGACTGTTGTTTATCGGTTCCATTGTTAAGCCTATCCGCAAAATTTCGCTTGCGGCGGCAAGCATCGCGCACGGCGATTTTTCAGCTTCTGAAAAAATCGAGCATAAGTACGACGACGAAATAGGCGATTTATGCGAAGCCGTCAGCGATATGGCAAAGGACCTGCAAACCACCGAACAGACGAAAAATGACTTTATCTCCCGTGTGTCTCATGAACTGAGAACTCCCCTTACGGCGATTAAAGGCTGGGCGGAGACTATGCAGCTTTCCGAGCGCGGAACGCTTGACAGAAAAACCTTTGACAGAGGTATGGGAGTAATCATAAAAGAAAGCACAAGACTTACAAGTATTGTTGAGGAGCTTCTTGATTTCAGCCGAATCCAAAGCGGCAGAATGGTGCTTATGAACGAAAAGCTTGACATACTTGCCGAATTTGATGAAACCGTTTATATGCTCAAGGAGCGTGCCGTAAAAGAAGGCAAGCATCTTTTGTATGACGAGCCCGACGCGGTTTATCCTCCCGTTTACGGTGACAGAAACCGACTGAAACAGGTGTTCCTCAATGTAATTGACAATGCGCTCAAATACACACCCAAAGGCGGCGTCGTTGCGGCACAGGTTATTTACAGCAAGGACGAGCCTGATATTATAAAAATAGTTATTACCGACACGGGCTGCGGAATATCGGCGGAAGATTTACCCAAGGTAAAAGAAAAGTTTTACAAGGCAAACCAAAAGGTAAGAGGCTCGGGAATAGGACTTGCCGTGGCCGATGAAATTATGAATCTTCACAAAGGCTCTCTTGATATCGAAAGCGGCGAGGGCGTAGGTACAACCGTAACATTGACCTTCCCAATCTATAAAGAGGGCGAAGAACAGGATATGCCCGATAATATAAAACTGTGATTTAATATCACGAAAGGAATTTTGAATGTCTAAAACTACAAAACAAACTAAAAAGATAACTTCAATAGGCGGAAGCGCGCTGATTGAGGGCATCATGATGCGCGGACCGAAGCGTACAACGGTATGTGTAAGAACAGGAGAAAACGAGATTTACAGCGAGGACGTCAGCATTACGACAATCCCGTCAAAATATAAGATTTTCAAAATGCCTTTTTTAAGAGGCATCGCGGGACTGATTGATTCCATGCGTTTGTCCTACAAGTCTTTAATGCTTTCGGCGGACAAGGCTGTTGAGGCGGCTGAAATCGAGGAAGAGGAGCCGTCAAAGTTTGAAAAGTGGCTGGATGATAAATTCGGTGACAAGCTTTTTAAAATTCTCATGGCGATTATGTCTGTAATAAGCGTTGCGTTTGCGGTGGCACTTTTCTTTTTCCTGCCGTCGTTTTTGTTTGATTTGTCGGCAAACTTCATCCCTGCTTTTGAAGGTGACGGAGGAACAGCGGTTTTTTGGAAATCGGTGTTTGAGGGCGTGCTTAAATTAGTTCTTTTTCTATTATACATAATCGCGTGTTCTCAGATGACTGAGATGAAGCGTGTGTTTATGTACCACGGCGCGGAACATAAAACAATTTTTTGCTATGAAAACGAGGAAGAGCTGACCGTTGAAAATGTTAAAAAGCAATCCCGCTTTCATCCCAGATGCGGAACAAGCTTTATGGTGCTTATGCTCATTGTCGGCATAATAATCGGTCTTTTTATTCCCGTTGCTCCGTTCGGAATCGGAGTCTTAAGACCGATTATAAAAGTGCTTTTGCTTCCTGTTTCCTGCGGAATCGGCTACGAGCTTATAAAAATCTGCGGCAAGCACGATAATTTAATAACAAGGATTATCGCGGCTCCCGGTCTTTGGGCTCAGAGAATTACCACAAAAGAACCCGATGATAAAATGATTGAGGTTGCGATAGAGGCAATCAAGGCAGTAATACCTGAAGACGGCTCGGATATAATTTCAAAATGATTACCGTAAAGCAAGCATATTTAGAATGCAGGGAAATTTTAAAGGAAGCCGAGATAGAAAACGAGGCGTTTGACGCGCTCTGTTTGTTTAAAAAGGCGACAGGCCTTGACAGGCTCGGGATTATTTCTCACGGAGAAGAAGCGCTTTCAGACGAAAAGTATAAATATCTCATGGAAATCACCCGCAAAAGGGCTGACCGTGAGCCTTTGCAGTATCTTATCGGGCGCTGGAGCTTTTGCGGCTTTGATTTTTATGTGGGCAGGGGTGTGCTTATCCCCCGCGACGATACCGAGGTAGTAGTTAATCTCTGCCTTGATTTTATAAAAAGGTCGAGTGCCTCGACACGCAATTCGAGCAGACAGGCTGATATTATCAAGCCTTCTCTGCCCGACCGTTTTCGAGCAGTTTCCTGCAAAGTAAAAAACAGCAACGCAAAAAACGCATTGGATCTTTGTGCGGGAAGCGGAGCAATTTGCGTTGCGCTTTCAAGACTTGCAAATATTGATGTAACGGCTGTTGAGCTCAGCAATGTGGCTTTTAATTTTCTAAAAAAGAATATTGCTCATAATAATGCAAAGGTAAAGCCTGTAAAGGGAGATATTTTTAAATGCTACGCTGACTTTGAGGACGGTGCGTTTGACCTTATCGTGTCTAACCCGCCCTATATAAAAAGCGATGAAATCCCCACGCTTCAGGCGGAAGTGCGGCGTGAGCCGAGTATTGCTCTCAACGGAGGCATAAGCGGCTATGACTTTTACGAAGCCATAATAGATAACTGGAGTTCAAAACTTGTTTCGGGCGGCGCTCTTGCGTTTGAGCTAGGCGAAGGACAGTGTGGGTATGTTGCACGCCTTATGAAGCAAAACGGCTTTTGCAATATTAAAACGGCACTTGATTTGGGCGGCGTGCAAAGGGCAATAATCGGGACTAAGCTCTAAAATATAGAAAATTTGTTCGACAAATTACCGTAAAAATATTGCAATTTTATTTTGTATATTTTATAATTTAGTAAAATAATTCGTTTTCACTTAAAAAACGGTTTGGATTTACGGAGGTATATGATATGGCAGTTGATAAGACAAAAGCGCTTGAAACCGCGCTTGCACAGATTGAAAAGCAGTTCGGCAAGGGTGCCGTAATGCGCCTCGGAGAGAACAAGCATATGAATGTTGAGCATATTTCAACTGGCTCTCTCTCTCTTGATATTGCTCTGGGAATAGGAGGACTGCCAAGGGGCAGAATAGTAGAAATTTACGGTCCTGAGTCGTCCGGTAAGACAACGCTTTCACTGCACTGCATAGCAGAGGGACAGAAAAACGGCGGCAATGTCGCTTTTATTGATGTTGAGCACGCCCTTGACCCGAACTATGCTGCGGCACTCGGAGTAGATGTTGACTCCCTGCTCGTCTCACAGCCCGATACGGGCGAGGACGCCCTCGAGATTGCCGAGGCTCTTATCCGAAGCGGCGCGATAGATGTAATTGTAATCGACTCGGTTGCTGCTCTTGTACCGAAAGTTGAAATAGAGGGCGAAATGGGCGACAGCCATGTCGGACTGCACGCAAGACTTATGTCGCAGGCACTCAGAAAGCTTGCTGGCGCGATTTCAAAGTCAAACTGCGTTGCGATCTTTATAAACCAGCTTCGTGAAAAGGTCGGAGTTGTTTACGGAAATCCCGAAGTAACAACGGGCGGCCGTGCGCTTAAATTCTACAGCTCCGTTCGTATCGACATCAGGCGCGGCGAAGCAATCAAGGTAAACGGCGAAACAATCGGCTCTCACACGAGAGCCAAGGTTGTAAAGAATAAAATCGCACCGCCTTTCAGAGAGGCTGAGTTTGATATAATGTACGGCGAGGGAATATCCCGTGAGGGCGAGCTTCTCGATCTTGCCGTAAAAGCCGATATAGTACAAAAAGCAGGAGCGTGGTTCAGCTATAACGGAAACCGACTCGGACAGGGTCGTGACAGGGTCAAGGAGCTGTTGAAAACCGACAAGGAGCTTGCAAAGGATATTGAAGAAAAGCTGTGGGAAAATATCGACAAGCTCTATGCACGCAAAAAGCCTGCGCCCAAGGCAAAAATCACTGAAATTCCCGCCGCAGAGCCGTCGGGAGCTTCCGTACCCGAGGCAAAAGGCAAAAAAAGCAGTCCTGCCATTGATGTTTTAGTTGACGACTGATGCTGATAACGGCAGTTGAGCCGAGAAGACGGGCGATGAGCGCGCTTTATATCGACGGCGAGTTTGTTATGAACCTTGATACCCAGACGCTTATTGAAAACCGTTTTGATGTCGGCAGAGAAATAGATGACGATGATTTGCACCGAATAATTCTTTTGAGCAACGAAAAGCGCGCAAAGGAAAAGGCGCTTTGGATCATATCGTACCGTGACCACTCCAAAAAAGAGCTTACCGAAAAGATAAAACGCACCTGTGACGAGCAGAGCGCCGAGAAAGCCGTTGAGCGAATGGAAGAGCTCGGTCTTGTAAATGACGGGGAGTTTGCGAAAAGATATGCGCACAAGCTGATTTTTTCAAAGCATATGTCAAAAACCGCGGCGTCCTTTGAGCTTTCCCGCAAGGGGATAGACAGGGAGCTTTGCGAGGAAATTCTAAATGACATTGATGTTGACGAAAGACAGCAAATCAGAGAAGTAATTTATAAAAAGTACAAAAATATAGGTGACGAAAAAATACGCCGCAGGGCTTTTTCCGCTCTGCAAAGGCTCGGATACGGATTCGGCGATATTCGTGCCGTGCTTGAAGAATACATTGAGGAAGACTGCATATGAATTATAAAGTCGGAATAGTATCTCTCGGCTGTGCCAAAAACCAGGTTGACGCCGAAATGCTTTTGTTTACGCTCAAAAACAGAGGATTTAAAATTGTTAACGATCCGTCAGACGCCGACGCGGTAATCGTAAACACCTGCGGCTTTATTGAGTCGGCAAAACAGGAGAGCGTTGACGAGATAATTGAACTGGGCAATCTAAAGCGAGAGGGCAAGATAAAAGCAATAGTTGTCACAGGCTGTCTTGCCGAGAGGTATCAAAATGAAATAACAAAACAGCTTTACGAGGTTGACGCGGCAGTCGGAATCGGGGCAAACAGTCAAATTGCCGACATAGTGCTTGACGCCCTGAACGGCAGGAAAACCGAGATATTCCCCGATAAGTCGCTTTTGCCTTTGGAGGGCGGCAGAGTCCAGTCAACCCCGTTTTATACGGCATACCTTAAAATCGCCGAGGGCTGCGACAACTGCTGTACATACTGCGCTATCCCGCTCATCAGAGGTCATTTTCGCAGCAGACAGCCCGACGATGTTGTAAAAGAAGCTGAGCGCCTTGCCCAAAACGGCGTTAAGGAGCTTAATGTAATTGCTCAGGACACGACACGTTACGGCGAAGATCTTTTCGGCGAGCCGTATCTTGCAAAGCTTTTGAAAAGGCTGTGCAAAATTGACGGGTTCAGATGGATAAGGGTGCTTTACTGCTATCCCGACAGGATAACCGATGAGCTTATTGATGTTATGGCAAGCGAGGAAAAAATCGTAAAGTACATTGATATTCCTCTTCAGCATTGCAGCGGCGAAGTGCTCAAAAATATGAACCGCAAAGGCGACCGTGAAAGCCTTACAAGGCTGCTTAATAAAATAAAAGCAAAAATGCCGAATGTTGTTTTCCGCTCAACCTTTATAACGGGTTTTCCGGGTGAAACACAGCAGCAGTTTGAAGAGCTTGCAGAGTTTGCGGCTGAAATAAAGTTCCAGCGTTTGGGCTGTTTCCCGTATTCAAGGGAAGAAGACACAAAGGCGGCACTTATGGAAAATCAGATTGACGACGAAACAAAGCAAAAGCGTGCAGACATAATCATGGAGCATCAGCAAAGCGTTATGGCACAGTATTGCGAAAGTCTGATAGGCAGTGAGCTTGAGGTGCTTGTTGAGGGATATGACAAGCTTGCCGAGTGTTATTTCGGCAGAAGCTACGCCGACGCCCCCGAGGTTGACGGCTGTGTGTTCTTTACCTGCAAAGGAGAAAAGCCAAAAGCAGGCGACTTTGTAAAGGTTAAAATTACCGACTATACGGGCTGCGACCCGATAGGCGAATGTTAAATAGTAAGTACATTTTATTTTCTGATTCCGGATTGGTGATTTGTATATGAACTTAAATAATTTTAAGTGGACTCGTGAGCCGAATGATTATAAAATCAAAAAGGACAGTGTGGAAATAATTACAAATCCTCATACTGACCTTTGGCAGAGAACATACTATCATTTCAGAAACGATAATGCCCCCGTACTGCAAGCCGAAACCGATGAAAAGTTTTTCAGCTTTACGGTCAAAGCAAATTTTGAAGAAAGCAGTCATAGGTTCGACCAATGCGGTGTTGCGGTTTATTTAGACAGCGAGAATTGGCTGAAGGCTTCGGTCGAATATGAAAATGATACTTTCCAGCATCTCGGTTCGGTTGTCACAAATCTCGGATATTCAGATTGGGCAACGACTGAAATTGACGCAAAAATCAAGTGCGTGTGGTATCGACTCAGCAGGCGTGAAGATGATTTTCGCATAGAATGTTCTTTTGACGGTATAAATTTTTCGCAGATGAGAATTTGTCATTTGCACAAGGCTGACGGAAAAATCAAATTCGGTGTTTATGCCTGCTCTCCGGAAGATTCTTCGTTCAAAGCTGTATTTACTGATTTTGCGTTGACCGAATGTATGTGGAAGGCACACGACGGTCAGCAGCCGGATGAATTATAAGCCGTATTTAATTTAAATACTCTTTAAAAATATAAATCGAGGTAACAAAATGAATTTACCCAATAAACTGACAGTAGGGCGAATAATTCTCGTTCCGTTTTTTGTTGCGGCAGTGCTTATTGATTTTCCGCTTCATTATCTTGCCGCACTCATAATATTTGTAATCGCTTCTTTGACCGATTTGTTTGACGGCAAGATTGCGAGGAAAAACAATCTTGTAACCGACTTCGGAAAGTTTGCAGATCCGCTTGCAGACAAAATCCTTGTGCTCGCGGCTTTGCTTTGCTTTGTCCAGAGCGGTTTCTGCGACTGCGTGGCTGTAATTATCGTTTTGTTCAGAGAATTTGCCGTAACCTCAATCAGACTTACGGCGGCGGCAGGCGGAAAGGTGGTAGCCGCAAATATTTTCGGCAAGATTAAAACGGTAACCCAGATGATTGCAATTATCGCAATACTTGTTATGCAGACCGTGCTTGAAATTCCTGCGCTCAGCTTGTATTACGGAATCGGTTTATATGATATTTTAATTCCTGTATTCTATTTATGCGGTGAAATTTTGATATGGATTTCTACAATTTTTGCCGCAATTTCGGGTATCATCTATATTGTTCAAAACAAGCAATTCATATCTGAAATGTAAAATATATTCGGAAGTGATAATTTGTTCAAAACACTCAAATCCGACCTTAACGCCGTGCTTGAGCGTGACCCTGCCGCAAGGAGCAAAGCGGAGGTGTATTTTCTCTATTCGGGCTTTAAGGCTGTAAGGTCTCACAGAAAAGCCAACTGGTTTTACAGACACAATTTTAAATTTTTAGCCCGCTGGATTTCTCAGCGAAGCCGTCACAAGACGGGAATAGAAATTCATCCCGGTGCAACAATAGGCAAGGGACTTTTTATCGACCACGGAATGGGCGTTGTAATCGGTGAAACAACCGTCATCGGCGACAACTGTACCATCTATCAGAACGTTACCCTCGGCGGTACGGGCAAGGACACAGGCAAGCGTCATCCGACTCTCGGCAACAATGTGCTTGTCGGTTCGGGCGCAAAGGTGCTCGGTCCGTTTAAAGTGGGCGACAACGCACGCATTGCGGCAGGCGCCGTGGTACTGAGCGAGGTGCCGGCAAACGCAACCGCTGTTGGCGTGCCTGCAAGGATCGTCAAAGTAAACGGAATAAGAAGCGAAGCGCTTGACCAGATTCATGTATCCGACCCTGTCGCACTTGCGCTTTGTAATTTTGAGCACAAGCTTACAGAGCTTACAAAACAGCTCGAAGAATTAAAAAAAGGTGAAAGCAAGGAGTAATCAATATGATTTTATATAACTCTCTCGGACAGACAAAACAGGAGTTTGTCCCCCACACAGAGGGCAAGGTAAATATGTATACCTGCGGACCCACGGTTTATCATTACGCCCACATCGGAAATCTGCGTACCTACATTATGGAGGATGTTCTCGAGAAATATCTCCGCTTTTTAGGCTACGATGTAAACCGAGTAATGAACATTACCGATGTCGGTCATCTGTCAAGCGACGCCGACACAGGAGAGGACAAAATGCTCGCTGGCGCAAAGCGTGAGCATAAAACAGTGTTGGAAATCGCAAAGTTTTATACCGACGCTTTTTTTGCCGACTGCGAAAAGCTCAACATTAAACGTCCCGATGTTGTCGAGCCTGCAACTAACTGTATCGACAGTTTCATCGAAATGATTTCTGTTTTGCTCGACAAGGGTTATGCATACATTGCGGGCGGCAATGTGTATTTTGACACTTCCAAGCTTGAAACCTACTATGTTTTCGGAAATATGAATGAGGACGACCTCGCGGTAGGCGTGCGTGACAGCGTTGAAGAGGACAAAAATAAACGCAACAAAGCGGATTTTGTGCTTTGGTTTACAAAGTCAAAGTTTGATTCTCAGGAGCTTAAATGGGAAAGCCCGTGGGGACTCGGATACCCCGGCTGGCATATTGAATGTTCGTGCATAAGCTACAAGCACAACGGCGAGTATCTCGACATTCACTGCGGCGGAATTGACAACGCGTTTCCCCACCACACAAACGAAATCGCCCAAAGCGAGGCTTTCCTCGGTCATAAATGGTGCGGTTATTGGTTCCATGTGCTTCACCTAAATGACGCAAGGGGCAAGATGAGCAAGTCAAAAGGAGATTTTCTCACGGTTTCCCTGCTTGAAAGCAAGGGTTATAATCCGCTTGTTTACAGAATGTTCTGCTTGCAGAGCCATTACCGCAAGCCGCTGACTTTCTCCTATGACAGCCTTGACAACACGGCAAAGGCTTATGACAAGCTTGTAAAGAAAATTGCGACCTTGAAAAATGACGGTGAGGTTGACGCTAAAAAGTCAGAGGAGCTTATCTCAAAGTTTAAAGAAGCTCTTGACAATGACCTCAACACCTCTCTGGGTCTTACCTGCGTTTATGATGTGTTAAAGGCTGATACAAACGACGCGACAAAGCTGTATGTAATAGAAAAGCTTGACGAGGTTTTGTCGCTCTCCCTTACAAAGGCTGAAGTAAAAGATACCGCTTCAGAGCAAAACGGCGAATCAAACGAAGAAATCGAGGCTCTTATCGCACAGAGAACAAAGGCTCGTGCCGAAAAGGACTGGGCGACTGCGGACGCCATAAGAGATAAACTCAAGGAAATGAAAGTCGTCGTCGAGGACACAAAAGACGGTATCAAGTGGCATTTTGAAAATTAACATTACAATTTAATAAATAAACCGAGCGGTTTACGGCTTGCGGTGCTTTCCCGCAGCTGAGATCGCTCGGCGGATATGGTTCCGAAATTTTATCGGATAATTGAGAATTCGGTGAGAATCCGAAACAACAGTCATTACTGTGTTTGGCAAATTTTTGATTTACTCCCATAAGTTTGGCAAAGTCGGTATTAAATCAACTTTCCGACCGGTAGAGTATCACTTTTTTGCCATAAGTCAGATCGCATCCCATATCCGTGGCACTGCAATCTCGGACAAAGGGGAAAAGCGGCCGATTTTACTTATATTTTATAACAGCGTATTTGCGTGTGTTATATTGTATTGCGTATGTTTGGTTTGCTTTCCTTTTTAGGAAGGCATTTTTTAATTTATGGGAAATTGCTCGAAAACGGTCGGGCAAAAGAAGGTTTGATAATATTAACCTGTCTGCTCGAACCCCGTGTCGAGGCACTCGAATTTTTTATGTCTTTCAAAACATATATTGGAAAGGTGATTAAATGAAAACAAAATCAAAAAAGCTTATTTCTCTGCTTCTTGCGGCAATAACCGTATCAACGCTGTTTTGCGTATCGCTTACCGCAAATGCGGCAGAAAACGGCAAGGTAAAGGTAACTGTTAAAAACGATGTCTACTCCGTTTCGGACGGTGCAGAGTGGGACGGAACGCTTGTTGACGAATGGGTTGAAATTGATGATTCTTCAACAATGATGAGCCTGCTCTTATCCGCTCTTGAAAGCCATGGTTACACTCAAACAGGAGCAGAAAATAACTATATTACCGAAATCAACGGACTTTCCGCCGGTGACGCAGGATATATGAGCGGCTGGATGAGTACGGTAAACGACTGGTTTGCAAACGAAGGCTGTGATGCGTTCAGCGTTGCAAAAGGCACGCTTGAAAGCGGCGATGAACTTACATTTATCTATTCAAACGCCTGGGGTGCAGATGTAGGAAGTATTTGGGACAGCTTTGACACCTCCCTTGCAGGCATTTCTTTTGACAACGGTGTGCTTTCCGAAAGCTTTGATCCCTCAAAATATGAGTACACACTCACGCTTCAAAGCGAAATGCCCGTTACGGTAACTCCCTGTGCCGCTAACAAAAACTACCAGGTCAGAACTTACAAAAACGAGTACACACCACTTGTTGACGGTTCTGAATACAAACGCTCACAGGCTGTCAGCGTGCAGGACGGCGACAAGATAATCGTTGCCGTAGGCGACCCCTCGTGGCCGTCGATGAACACAAGTGACGGTGCAAGTGTTTACACATTTAACATCAGCGTTAAAGATACTGTTGCTGAGGCTATGAACAATGCCTCAAGCTATCTGCTTTCACTCGGCGCGTCAAAATTAGGCGTGTACGGAAGCGAATGGTCTGTTATGGGACTTGCAAGAGATGAAAAATTAACTGATGAAATCAAAGACGCTTATTACGAAAGCATTAAGTCCTATGTTGAGCAGAACAAAAGCTCAAAGCTGAGCACATCTAAATCAACCGAAAATTCAAGAGTAATCATTGCACTTTCTTCAATCGGCAAGGACGCTTCAAAAGTAGCAGGCTGCAACCTGATTGAACCGCTTGCTGATTTTGACTATGTTAAAAAGCAGGGGATAAACGGTCCGATTTACGCCCTCATCGCTTTGGATACATACGGGTATGAAATTCCCGCCGTTCCCGACGGGACAGCTCAGACCACGAGAGATGGGCTGATTGAATATATCCTTTCAAGTCAGCTTGAAAGCGGCGGCTGGACATTGTTCGGAAGCACGGCCGACCCCGATATGACAGGCATGGCAATTCAGGCTCTTGCGCCTTATTATAAAGATGATTCCGATGTAAAAACCGCAGTTGACAAGGCGTTAAATGCGATGTCTGATAACCAGGCGGACAACGGCGGATTTTCGTCATGGGGAACAGTAAATGTTGAAAGCTGCGCACAGATGCTTACGGCGCTCACAAGCCTTAATATTAACCCAACAACCGATGAACGCTTCATCAAAAACGGAAAAACGGTAATTGACGCAATTATGGAATTCAGAGCCGAAAACGGTTTTGCGCACACAAAGGGCGGTTCGTACAATCAGATGGCAACCGAGCAGGCGTATTACTCCCTTGTTTCCTATTTCAGACTCCTTGCGGGCAAAACCTCGTTGTATGATATGAGCGATAAAAAAGAACTTATCTACGACATTAACGGCGACGGTGTGTTTAATATTACGGACTGTACGCTGATTCAAAAATACGCGGCTGACCTTGCAGAGCTAACTGACGAGCAAAAGACTATGGCTGACTGCAACAATGACTTAACGGTCAACATTCTTGACGCAACAATGCTTCAAAAGATTCTTGCGGATATAATATGAAGATTTTAAATTATATAAAAAAATATAAATTTGCAGTAATAGCCGTAATATGTACGGCGGCAATTCTTGTCGGAGCGTTTTTTGCGGGG
>CALYBM010000040.1 GCA_944412525.1 uncultured Ruminococcus sp.
TGAAAGAGGCCTTTTAGACATCGGGTTAATGTCAGAACCTATTGATATGCGTAAATATGACTTTGTCAATATGCCGATTAAAGAACAGTGGGGGTTATATGCTCCAAGTGATTCTCCACTTTCCAAAAAAGAAAATATAACTCCTGAAGATCTAAAAGGAATGTCCATTGTTACTGCAACAGGTGACTTCAATCAAAGCCGTATCGGAAAATGGCTTGGTGATTATAGAGAACAGGTAGAAATTGCGGCAACTGCAAATCTTCCTTATAATGAAGCTGTGTTAGCGAAAGAAAATATAGGTGTTATGCTAAGTATAAACTTAAACTGTACCTATGAAAATTTACACTTTATCCCATTGAATCCCATTTTGGAAGTTTCAACTGTCTTAGGGTGGAAAAAGGAGCAGATATTCTCTGCCACAACATCTGCCTTTATTGATTTTGCAAAGCAATACTTAAAAAGCATTTCTTGCGATAGAATATAAGCGTTAGACATTTCACATAATCAGATTTATAATAAAGGTGTTCCAAGACGGAGCACCTTTATTTTTATTCCTATCGGAAAGGAAGTTTGGCATGACAATCAACGAAGCGAGTGAACGATACAAAATCCCCATTAAAATCTTGCAGGAATATGAAAGCTGGGGGCTGTGCGGCGAAGTCAAAAAAGTTATGGGGTCGTGGCATTATGATGAAAGCGATATTGAACGATTAAGCACCATTATGACGCTTCATGATATTGGCTTTACTAATGATGAAGTCCAGCAATATATGCGTTTGCTTTTAGAAGGCGAATCTACTGAAAAAGAGCGGCTGCAAATGCTGGGTGATAAAAGAAACGGAACGCTGGACGAAATCCATTTTAAGGAAAAGCAATTAGATCGCTTGGATTATCTTCGGTTTGAAATACAAAAAGGTAACAAAGCATAATCAACATGTTTTAGGAGGATTCAAAATGAAGAAAAATATAGGAACAGATTTGGCTCTTTACCCTACGCCGCTTGTTGTTGTCGGAACAATGGTTGACAGCAAGCCCAACTATGCGTTAGTCGGACATCTTGGAATTATCGGTCACGACCATATTATGATTAGTCTTTCCGATACACATTATACAAATAAAGGCGTTCGGGAAACAGGGGTTTTGAGTGTCAATATTGTCAATGAGGCTATGCTCGAAAAAGCAGATTATGTGGGAACGGTAAGCGGAAACAAGACGGATAAATCTTCTGTCTTTTCCCATCAAACGGCTCAAACAGGAGTGCCGATTATTGACGAGGCGCCGGTTGTTATGGAATGTAAGGTAGAGGATATTTATAAAACAGACGGCTTTGAGAGCTTTATTTGCAAAATCGTTGCTGTTCACGCAGAGGAATCTGTTTTGAATGAGGACAACAGAATTGACTATGGCGTACTTAAACCTGTTTTATTTGAAATGCCGACTTATCAATATCTCCGTACCGGCGAAATCATAGGAAACTGTATGCAGCTTAACAAATAAGGGAGTGGTTTTATGAATACGGTTGCATTAAACAACGGAGTAAAAATGCCGTTGCTCGGCTTTGGCGTTTTTCAGATAACCGATCAAATGATATGTGAACGAAGTGTATTATCAGCACTTAAAACAGGCTATCGAATGATTGATACTGCTGCTTGCTATGGCAATGAAAGAGCTGTTGGTACTGCTATTCAAAAAAGCGGGATAGACAGAAAAGAAATATTTCTCGTATCAAAGGTTTGGGTTCAAGATGCAGGATATGAAAAGACGAAAGCTTCTTTTGAAAAAACGCTGCGTAATTTACGGACGGATTATCTTGACCTTTATCTGATTCATATGCCTTTTGGAGATTATCACGGCAGTTGGAAAGCAATGGAGGAGCTTTACAGAGATGGCAAAATAAAAGCAATCGGCGTATGCAATTTTTTACCGGACAGATTGGTTGATTTGATTTTCAGTCACGAGATCGTTCCTATGGTAAATCAGATAGAAATGCACCCTTTCTTTCAAGAAAAAGAACTGCGGAAAGTTATGTTGAAGTACAACATTCAGCCTATGGCTTGGGCGCCCTTTGCAGAGGGACAAAAAGATATTTTCAGAAATGAATTGCTATCTGAAATTGGAAAGCAGTACGGAAAATCCTCTGCACAGGTGATTTTAAGGTGGCTATATCAAAACAATACTGTTGCAATTCCGAAATCTATTCACCCAGAGCGTATCAAGGAAAATTTTATGATAGACGATTTTACTCTTTCACCCGGCGATATGCAAAAAATTGAGGCTATGGATATTGGCAAAAGTCTGATATTAGATATACAAAGCCTTGATGAAGTAAAGCGGCTACACAATATCCGATTTGAACAATAAATGTAAACTTAAAAGGAGTTTTCACAATATGGATAATGAACTTCCCACAGATGGAGAACCGAACGAATTTGACCCCGATGTGGGAGATTTATGTCTGTACGCTCCATGGGGTAATTTATCAATCTTTTATAAAGATTTCCGCAACTCAAACGGTCTGATATCTCTTGGACATATTGATTCCGGTATGGATGTTATTAGTGGTATGAACAAAGATTTTTCGGTTTTACTTGAAAAGGCTAAATAACTTAAAATGTTTATAAGGCACTGCTGCCCTGCAAGCTTTTTTGCTTGCAGGGATTTTTTGTGTCATAAAATAAATTTTTTATGCCCGTCTTGATGACGGGCATATTTTTTATCTTTTTTTCGGAATTAGCGTCCCCAAACGGCCTTTCCCTGTGGATACAAGTGAGGGGATAAATATTTTTTCAAAAACTTTTTTGAACTTTGGGAAATATGGGTGTCCGTTTTGATACCTATTGCTGTAATTATGTGGACGGAAACTGCCTGCTTCTGGATGACGGTGAGGAACACAGCTGCGTACAACTCATCAGCAAAAGCGGTATTTTCTGCAACTATTTCAAAAACGCTGTTTTGCCTGCGGACAAGCAGTTGTATACGGAAATTATGAGCAAAGAAAGAGGCAAAAGATGCGTTCTTTGCAATTCATATTTCAAGCCGAAAGCAAAAAATCAAAGATACTGCCCAAACTGTGCTGAAAAGCAGAAACGAATAAAAGCATCCGAAAGACAGCGCAGAAAGCGAGCGTTAAAGTCACGCTTTCTCATTGAAAAAGCCTTTTAAGACTTAGCAACCCGCATAAAATAACACCCGGTTCGCCCAAATGCGGAACATGGTCGCCTTTTTGGAGTTCACTCGATACCCCACAGCGATG
>CALYBM010000041.1 GCA_944412525.1 uncultured Ruminococcus sp.
ATAACAATAAAAAAGCAATAATAATTATTGGAGATAAGGAGAATAAAAATGATTAATGTTGAATTAAAAGGCGGTGTCGTTAAAGAATTTAACGATAATATTTCACCTGCTGAAATTGCAAAATCTATCGGTGCAGGTCTTTACAAGTCTGTTTGCTGTGCCAAGGTAAACGGAAAAGTTTGTGATTTGCGTACACCTCTCAAAGAAGATTGTAAGGTTGAGCTTCTTACATTTGACGACGCCGAGGGCAAAAAAGCATTTTGGCACACTGCTTCTCATATTCTCGCTCAAGCGGTAAAAAGACTGTATCCAAACGCAAAGTGCGCTATCGGTCCGGCTATTGGCAGCGGATTTTATTATGATTTTGATGTTGAAAAGCCGTTTTCTTCAGAGGATTTGGAAAAAATAAAGGCAGAGATGAAGAAAATTGTTAAGTCGGGAATTGATATTGAACGCTTTGAACTGCCTGCTGACAAAGCGATCGAAATGCTCGAGGATATGGGGGAGCCGTACAAGGTTGAACTCGTAAAAGAACATGCGGATAAGGGCGAAAACATAAGCTTTTACAAGCAGGATGACTTTACCGACCTTTGCGCAGGTCCGCATCTTATGAACGTATCCGTTGTAAAGGCTATTGAGCTTACAAGCTGCACTGGCGCATACTGGAGAGGCAATGCCGATAACGCTCAGCTTTGCCGTGTTTACGGTGTAGCGTTCCCGAAAGCGTCAATGCTTGAGGAGCATTTAAAAATGCTTGAAGAGGCCAAAAGCCGCGATCACAACAAAATCGGCAGAGAGCTCGGATTCTTTACAACATCTGACTTGATAGGTCAGGGATTGCCTATTCTTTTGCCGAAAGGAGCAAGAGTTCTTCAGCTTTTACAGCGCTTTGTTGAAGATGAGGAGCAAAAGAGGGGCTGGCAGCTTACAAAAACTCCATATATGGCAAAGAGCGACCTTTATAAAATCAGCGGTCACTGGGATCATTATCAGGACGGCATGTTTATACTTGGTGATCCGGAAAAGGACGATGAAGTGTTTGCGCTTCGTCCTATGACTTGTCCGTTCCAGTACCAGGTATATCTTAACCGCCAGCGTTCCTACCGTGATCTTCCTTTGCGTTATAACGAAACCTCAACACTTTTCCGCAATGAGGCAAGCGGTGAAATGCACGGACTTATCAGAGTAAGACAGTTTACGCTTTCGGAGGGACATTTGATGTGCACCCCCGAACAGCTTGAGAGTGAGTTTAAAAGCTGTCTTGAGCTTGCTATCTTTATGCTTAAAACACTCGGTCTTTATGATGATGTTTCATACAGATTTTCAAAATGGGATCCTAACAACAAGGAAAAGTATATAGGAACCGCAGAACAATGGGACGAAGCACAGAATATGATGCAGAAAATACTTGAGCATCTTGAAATCCCGTATGTAGAGGGCATTGGCGAAGCCGCCTTTTACGGCCCTAAGCTTGATATTCAGATCAAGAATGTTTACGGAAAAGAAGATACTCTTATTACAATTCAGATTGACCAGATGCTTGCCGAAAAATTCGGTATGGAGTATGTTGACAGGGACGGCGTCAAGAAAATTCCGTGTATTATTCACAGAAGCTCTATCGGATGTTACGAAAGAACACTTGCACTTCTTATTGAGAAGTATGCAGGAGCGTTCCCGATGTGGCTTGCACCTGTTCAGGTTAAATTGCTTCCTGTTGCTGACAGACATCTTGATTATGTTTATGAGGTTAAAAAAGCTCTTGAAGAAAAAGGAATGAGAGTTGAAGTTGACGGCAGAAGCGAAAAAATCGGCTATAAAATCCGTGAAGCACAGCTTGAAAAGGTTCCGTATATGTTTATTATCGGAGATAAAGATATTGAAGCGCAAACTGTTTCGGTTCGTCACAGAAAAGACGGCGATCTCGGAGCAATGAAGCTTGAAGATTTTATTAAAACTGCTGTTGACGAGATTAATTCCAAGACTATTAAGTAAAAAGCAGGTGAAATATGTCCTACGGATCTACACCGTATGATAAAAAACGCTACAAGGAATCAAAACGCCGCAGAAAACAGGCGATGATAGCTGAGCAAACAGGCAGAATATTACCTTTTTCAACCGTGAGACGCAGGGTGATAATTTCTGTTTGTTTAGTTGCGGCGGCATTGTGTATTATCGCGTGCGTTTATCTTGTGCACCTAAACGCAGAAGGTGATCATTCATCCGTTAATGATTCAAACAATGCAAGCATTTCAAATTCAGATGAGCTGCTGACGGTCGTAAATACCGCCAATATGCTCGAAGAAGATTATGTTCCAAAACTTGAAAATTTCGGAGATTATAAAGTCAATGCACTTGCAAAGTCTGATCTTGAGCTTTTTATTAAAGAAGCATCCGACAGCAAAGTTGAGCTTAAAATCAACTCTGCGTATATTTCTTACCAAGAACAGCAGGAACTATACAACAAAACTTTATCGCAATTTTTGTCTAATACCGATTATACGGAGGTTAGAGCGGCGGCGGCAGCTCAAAAAATTGTTCCTAAAGCGGGATGCAGCGAAGCACAGACCGGGTTGCTTGTGGAGTTTGATATTTCGGACGAAAAAACCGATGCATTTATTCAAAGAAACTGTATAAATTACGGTTTTGTTCAGAGGTATCCGAATGATAAGGAAAATATTACAAAAATGAACGGGAACAAGGCGCTGTACAGATATGTCGGTGTTGAAAATGCGAAAAAAATGCGTTCATTTAATATGTGTCTTGAAGAGTACTCGGAATATATGCTTTTGCAAAAAAATCAATATTAAATCAAAAAAATACTTGCAATTTGTAAACAGATGTAGTATAATTACCCTGTTAATGTGCGAAGATAGGTAGGTGAAAATGATGAAAGAGAATATCCATCCTAAGTATGAGCAGACAACAATTACTTGTGCTTGCGGTAATGTTATTGAAACAGGTTCAACTAAGAGTGATATCCGTGTTGAAGTTTGTTCAAAATGTCACCCCTTCTTTACAGGAAAGCAGAAATTAGTTGATACAGGCGGACGCGTTGACAGATTTAAAAAGCGTTTTGGCATGGATAAATAATTTTCGTAATTGTTAAGACGGCACTGCGGTGTCGTCTTATTTGCTTTAATAACACTATACAGAGGTATTTTATGTCAAAGGACTATAAGACCGTTCAAAATGAGGCACACGATGTTTTTGTTGAAAAACGCTCCAAGTTTATCGGATATTGCAAGCCGGTTACAACGGAGCAGGAAGCTGTTGATTTTATAAATTACAAACGAAGCGAGCACTGGGATGCGACTCATAATGTATTTGCTTATTCACTACGGGAAGGAAACATTAAAAGATACAGCGATGACGGCGAACCGTCGGGTACTGCCGGTATGCCCGTGCTTGATGTTATAACTAAAAATGATATATACGATGTGTGTATAGTTGTAACCCGCTACTTCGGCGGCGTGCTTTTGGGTACGGGTGGACTTGTTCGTGCATACTCTCACGGTGCTAAGCTTGCACTCGAAGCAGGTAAGGTTATTTTGATGCAGAGCTGTCTTATGTGTGATGTAAAGTGCACTTACAACCAATACGGCAAGGTTTCGTCATTGATTATGGAAATCGGTGCTGAAATTGACGATACGATTTATGAAGCGGATGTCGAAATAAAATTCCACATTAAACCCGAACTGCTTGACAAGCTTAATAAGCAGTTTGCTGACGCAACATCGGGAGAGGTTAAGGCGAAGTCCGTTTGCGAAAAATATTTTACCTCTTATATCGAAAAATAGATTTGATTTTAAGTTATGCGAAATCAGGAAAAAATTGTTGACAATGTATATTCTTTGTGTTATAGTATATAAGCCGCATATTGTGGGTTATAAGTGATTCATATCCACCCACGCATAGCGAGTCTAATGTAAAGGATGGTACTTAAATGTACGCAGTTATTCAGACAGGCGGCAAGCAGTACAAGGTAACTACTGATGAAGTTATTTTTGTAGAGAAGCTTGACGCTCAGGCAGAAGAAACAGTAACATTTGATGTTGTAGCTGTTTCAACAGATGACGGTCTTAAGGTTGGAACACCGTTTGTTGAGGGAGCTAAGGTTACTGCACAGGTTTTAAAGAACGGTAAGGGCAAGAAAATCAGAGTTGCTACTTACAAGCCCAAAAAAGGCGAGAAGAGAACAATGGGTCACAGACAGCCTTACACACAGGTTAAGATCACAGCTATCGAAGCCTGAGTATGATTACGGTAACTTTTAATTGTTCGGATGATTTAATTTGCGGTTTTCAAATTTCAGGTCATTCGGGATATTCCGAAGATGGCAGTGATATTGTTTGTGCGGCTGTAAGCTCTGCCGCATATATGGCTGCAAATACAATTACCGAGATTTTGCACATTGATGCAGATGTTACCGAAAATGACGGATTTATGAGATTGAATCTGTCAAAGGATGAAGCGGTTTTATCGTCTGATATTTTAAACGGTTTGAGGCTTCATTTGACTGCTCTTTCGGAGCAATTTTCAGATTATATTAAACTTAAAATTTCGGAGGTGTAAGGTAATGCTTAAAATAAACATTCAGTTATTCGCTCACAAAAAAGGTATGGGTTCTACAAAGAACGGTCGTGACAGTGAGTCAAAGCGTCTCGGCGTTAAGCGTGCTGACGGTCAGAAGGTTCTCGCAGGAAACATCCTTGTAAAGCAGAGAGGCACACATATTCATCCCGGTGAAAATGTAGGCATCGGCTCTGACGACACACTGTTTGCAAAGATTAACGGTGTAGTTAGATTTGAGCGTGTTGGCAAAGACAGAAAGCGCGCAAGCGTTTACCCTGTTGAGCAGTAAGCATAAATCATTTGAGGGTGGATTTTATCCACCCTTTTTGTTTATACTATAAATAACACAAAACTTTCGGAGTGCTTATTATGTTTGTAGATAAGGCTAAAATAAAAATAAAAGCAGGCGACGGCGGCGACGGGGCGGTTTCGTTTCACAGAGAAAAATATGTTGCTGCAGGCGGTCCAGACGGCGGTGACGGCGGCAGAGGCGGAAATGTTGTATTTGTTGCCGATTCAAACCTTTCAACGCTTGCCGATTTCAGATATAAAAGAAAATATGTTGCCCCAAAGGGCGAAAACGGCAGAGGCGGAAGATGTAAGGGAAAAAATGCCGATGATTTAATAATCCGGGTACCCGTAGGAACGGTTGTGAAAGAAGAAAGCACAGGCAGAATTTTAGCCGATGTTTCGGGCAAGGAACCGTATATCGTTGCGAGAGGCGGAAAAGGCGGCTGGGGAAATCCCCATTTTGCTACTCCCGTAAGACAGGTGCCGAGATTTGCAAAGCCCGGACTTCCCGGAGAAAAATTTGATGTAGTGCTTGAGCTTAAACTGCTTGCCGATGTAGGCTTAGTAGGATATCCCAATGTGGGTAAAAGCACGCTTGTATCAGTTGTTTCACAGGCAAAGCCTGAAATCGGTAACTATCATTTCACTACGATAACACCTGTTCTGGGCGTTGTGTCAATGGGGGAAGGAAGTTCATTTGTAATTGCCGATATACCGGGACTTATCGAGGGAGCGTGGCAGGGCGTTGGACTTGGTCATCAGTTTTTGCGCCATGTGGAAAGATGCAGGATGCTTGTGCATATTGTTGATGTATCAGGCAGCGAGGGAAGAAATCCGATAGATGACTTTAATACAATAAATTCGGAGCTTGAAAAATTCAATCCGGAGCTTGCAAAAAGACCTATGATTGTTGCCGGAAACAAGTGCGATATGGCGACAGATGAGCAGATTGCGGAATTTAAAACTTACGTTGAGTCAAAAGGATATGACTTTTTTCCGATCATGGCTGCAATTCGCTACGATGTTGACCCAATGCTCAAAAAAATACAGGAAATGCTTTCAAAATTGCCTCCGATTATTCAGTACGAGGCAGAACCTGCTCCTGTAGTAGGGGTTGATGACTTTGACGATCACAGCGTTACAATTAAAAATGTAAACGGAATTTATACGGTAGAAGCCGATTGGCTGCTTCAGGTGATGAAAGGAATTAATTTTGACGATTATGAAAGTCTTAATTATTTTCAAAAGGTTCTTATTAACGGCGGCGTAATTGATGCTTTGCGTAATAAGGGATGCAACGACGGCGACACCGTGTCAATTTATGATGTTGAATTTGACTTTATGGATTAATTTATTTTGAATAAACGGTAAACGATATGGAAAATATAGCAGTAAAGCATACAAAAGTTGATGAAATTTCTCCTTTAACTCTCGCTTTCGTTGGAGACGGCGTATATGATTTGCTTGTTAGGGAATACCTTGTAAACAATGCAAACCGTCCTGTAGGAATGCTAAATAAGTTAAAAGTGTCGCTTGTAAATTGCAAGAGCCAGGCTAAATTTGCGATGCACATAATGCCAAGTCTTACTGACAGAGAACTTTCGGTTTATAAGCGTGGCAGAAATGCCGCACCTAAATGTACACCAAAAAACAGCAGTGTTGCCGATTATCACAGCGCAACAGGTCTTGAGGCGCTGTTCGGTTATCTTTATTTAAGCGGTGAAAGCGACAGAATAAAGGAACTTTTCAATTTAATATTACATATTTCTGAATTAGAAGTGATATAATGGATAAATTAAAATTTAAAAAACCAACAAATGACACTGTAAAAACTACTGTTGCCGATTATATAATAATTGTAATGGGAGCGGTTTTGTATGCATTATCAGTTGTAGTTTTTACCGCACCGAACAACATTGCCCCGGGCGGACTGACGGGTATAGCGACAATGCTCAACTACATGTTCGCGCTTCCGATAGGAACGCTTGTGTTTGTTATGAATATTCCTCTTTTTGTGTGGGGTGCGGTGGAAAACGGTATCGGATTTTTGACCAAAACTATAGCGGGCACGGCTTTTGTGTCGATAGCTATTGATGTTTTGACATTGTTTATGCCTGTTTACTCAGGCGATACTATCCTTGCCGCGTTATTCGGCGGAATATTAAACGGACTTGGCCTCGGTTTAATATTTTACCGCGGCGGATCTACGGGCGGAGCTGATATAATTGCTCTTAATATCCACAAGCGTATGCCGTATATTTCTACGGGAACTATTATTCTTATTGCGGATATTGTTACACTTGTTATGGTTTATTTTGTATATGACAGTATTGAAAGCGTGTTATATGCTATTGTTGCAATTTTTGTCAGTGTTAAGGTAATTGATACGGTGACATACGGTACATCTCGTGATAACGGAAAGCTGATGTTTATTATTACAAAAATGCATAAATCTGTAAGCGACGCAATTATAAACGACCTCGAAAGGGGCGTTACGCTGCTTGACGGCGAGGGAGCATACAGCGGTGAGAAAAAGCGGGTTATTATGTGTGCTGTTCGCCCTCAGCAGGTTTTCAGAATACAGAATAAGATTAAATCCATTGATGAAAACGCCTTTATAATTGTAACAACGGCAGGAACTATAAGAGGAAAAGGATTTGTAAAAAAGCAGGGAGAATAAATTATAGTTTAATATACTTTTTATAAGACTGTTTTGTTATGTAAACAGTCTTATTTTTTTGTTTTATTATTTTACCGTAAGTGCGAAAATAATAAAAGCCCCGCTAATTTTAATAATTTAGGCGGGTATTGTAATTAATAATTATGTATATAATATGCAAAAAGTATTTGAATTTATAGGATAATATGTTATAATACTGAGTGATATATTTATATATCATTTTAGAATTTTGAAAGACGGTGATTGATTTGACAAAAAGGATTATTGCAAGTATATTAGCAGCTATTATAACCGCCTCGACCCTTTCATCTTTTTCGGGCTGTACACAGCAGAATAAAAATGAAGAAACAAATATTGAATCCGTTGATTTCAAAACTGCCGATAAGGTAGCAGATGGTGCTATATTACAGGCTTTTTGCTGGGATTTTAATACGATAAAGGAATCTATGGCAGATATTGCGGCTGCGGGATTTTCTGCCGTTCAAACATCTCCCATAAATGAATGTCTTGTGGGCGAGGACGGCGGTATGGAGCTTTACGGTTACGGCAAATGGTATTATCACTATCAACCGACTGATTTTAAGATAGGAAACTATCAGCTCGGTACCCGTGATGAATTCAAGGCTATGTGTGATGAGGCTGACAAGTACGGAATAAAGGTCATTGTAGATGTTATTGCCAACCATACTACGCCTCAAACCGACGCAATAAGCGAGGATTTGATTGAAGCAGGCGGAGGAAGCCTTGAAACTCTGTATCACAAGGGCAACGCCTATGACCTTAAAAATTACGGTAATCGTCTTGAGTGTACAACATACAAAATGGGAGGATTACCCGACATCAATACGGAAAGACCGTCGTATCAGGATTATTTTTTGGAATTTCTTAATGATTGCATTGCCTGCGGTGCAGACGGATTCCGCCATGATACCGCAAAACATATAGGATTGCCTGATGATCCCAAGGAAGATGACGGCTTTGAAAATAATTTCTGGGAGAGAGTGACCACGGAGATTGACAACGCCGAAAATATGTTTATTTACGGCGAGGTTCTTCAGGGCAACAATGACAGAATTGCCGATTATATCGAAGAAATCGGCAGAACCACCTCAAGTACATACGGCAGTAAAATCCGTGCGGCAATAAGCGGTGATATGGTTGATACAAGTGCAGTCCAAGATTATTGGCTCGGCGACGCGCCACTTAATATGGT
This sequence comes from uncultured Ruminococcus sp., assembly GCA_944412525.1. Lineage (GTDB taxonomy): Bacteria > Bacillota > Clostridia > Oscillospirales > Acutalibacteraceae > Ruminococcoides. Next base: position 8,757 of record CALYBM010000041.1, read on the forward strand.
TACTTGGGTTGAGTCGCACGATAACTATATAAATGAGGGTACCTGGTATCAGCTTTCTAATGAAGACGTTATACTCGGTTGGGCTATCATAACATCCCGCAAGGACGCTACTCCTCTGTTTTTCTCCCGTCCTTAGAATTCATCTGTTGAAAATGAATGGGGAATGAACAGAATCGGCGTTCAGGGCGATGATATGTATAAGGATAAAAGAGTATCTGCGGTTAATTTCTTCCGCACAGCTATGATAGGTGAGGACGAAAATCTTGTTAATCCTAACATGGATTCAACCGCACTTATGATTGAAAGAGGCGAAAAGGGAGCTGTTATTGTAAATACAAGCGGTGAGCTTGCAGTTGATTTTGAGACAAATCTTGCCGACGGAACTTATATTGACCGTGTTGACGGTAAAACGGAATATACCGTCAAAAACGGCAAAATGACTTGCGAGACACCTATTCCCGAAGACTCAGTTGTTGTTCTTTACAACGAGGGATATACGCAGTACGCTGAGTGCGCCGATACGGGTGTAGCTGACGGAACAGAATTTTCTGTTGAG
>CALYBM010000042.1 GCA_944412525.1 uncultured Ruminococcus sp.
GATATAATAAACATATTAATTGTGTAATAAGTTTGTACATTAAAAAGGATGTGCTATTTTATGATTAACGGAAAACTATTAAAAGATGCTGTTATTTCCGGTGCTAATAATATCAGCAGGCAAAAAATAAAATAAATGACTTAAATATTTTCCCCGTGCCTGACGGCGATACCGGAACGAATATGTCTATGACCGTAATGGCTGCGGCAAAGGCTCTTGAAGAGTATCAGGGCAGCAATGCAGGTGAGGCTGCAGGTATTGTGGCGTCGGCTATGCTGCGTGGTGCAAGAGGCAATTCCGGAGTTATAACATCTCTCATATTCAGGGGTTTTGCACAAGGGCTTAAGGATATGGAAGAGGTAAACGGAAAAAATCTTGCAGCGGCTCTCGGAATAGGCGTTGACGCCGCGTATAAGGCTGTAATGAAGCCCACCGAGGGAACAATCCTTACAGTCGCAAGAATGTCATACGAGGCGGGCGTTGAGGCTGCAAAGCGTAACAGCAGTGCAGCTTTTGTCTGGAAAGCTATTTGCGATAAGGCAAACGAAGCACTTTTGATTACTCCCGAGCTTCTGCCTGTTCTTAAAAAGGCGGGCGTTGTTGACGCCGGCGGCAAAGGTCTTTGTGCAATATTTGAGGGTATGCTGTCTGTTATCAAGGACGGCGTTATTGTCGAGTATGACGACTCACAAAGCGTTACCGTTGATACATTTGACAGTGCGGCGGCTGAATTTGATGAGGATATTAACTTTACCTACTGTACGGAATTTATCGTCGGCAGAGATTCGGAAATTGATACCGATCCTCAAAAGCTCCGCGAATATCTCGAAACTATAGGCGACTGTGTTGTGGTTGTAAGCGATGACGAAATAATCAAGGTTCATGTTCACACGGAACAGCCGGGCAACGCTCTTACAAAGGGTCTTGAATTCGGTCAGCTGCTCACAACGAAAATTGAAAATATGAAAGAACAGCACAAAAATGTTAAAAAGAGCAAAAAAGAAGTCTTTACTCCCGCCGAACCTGTAGAAAACATTGGTTTTGTTGCTGTTGCAGCGGGCGATGGATTAAAGGAACTGTTCAAGGATTTGGGCTGTACAAATGTCGTATCGGGCGGTCAGAGCATGAATCCGAGTACCGATGATATTTATGAGGCAGTAATGGCTACTCCCGCAAAAAATGTAATTGTTCTGCCTAATAACAAGAACATCGTGCTTGCGGCTGAACAGACGGTGCCCATGGTAACAGACAGAAATGTGGTAATTGTACCTACCCGTACAATTCCTCAGGGTATGACGGCTATGCTCAATTTTGACCCTGAAATTTCGGCCGAAAGCAATGCACAGCTGATGATGGACTCAGCGGCAAATGTGGGAACCGGTCTTGTAACATTTGCTGCACGCAGCAGTGAATTCGGAGGTAAGAAGATTAAAGAGGGCGATATAATCGCACTTGAAAACGGCAAACTTACTATTACCGAAAAAAGCCCCGTAAAGGCTCTTGTAAAGCTTGCTAAAAATATGGTTCACAAAGACAGCTCGTTTATTACTCTCATATACGGAGAGGACATAAGCGACGCCGACGCAAAAACGGCGTATGAGGAGCTTTGTGATAAGTTTGGCTCACGCACGGATATTTCGCTTGTAAAGGGCGATCAGCCTATTTACTACTTTATTTTGAGCGTGGAATAATATGATAACTGTGGGCATGATACTGCGTCATGCCCTTTACTTGTAAGGATATAAATATGGCTTCACTATATAAAATGCCGATTTCAAATTTAAGCGGTATAGGAGCAAAGCGTGCCGAGCTGTTCAAAAAGCTCGGAATTAAGAGCGTGGGTGACTTGCTTAATTTTTATCCCCGAACTTATGAGGATTGGTGTACCGTTGAGAAAATCGAAAAACTGCAATACGGAGGCATGTGCTGCATAAAGGCTGTGCTCGGAACTCCTGTTTCCGACTCAAGAATCAGCGGCGGAAGGATTGTTTCAAAAGCGGTTGTCTATGATGACACAGGCTCTTTGCAGATTTTATTTTTTAATAATAAATACATAAGCTCAATGCTCAAAGGCGGGACGGAATACTATTTCTACGGCAGAGTTACAAGCAGTGCCTACGGTGCACAGATGATTTCACCAACTTTTTCTCCCGTGAGCGACGGAGTAAAAATACACCCCGTTTACCGTCAGACGGCAGGTCTTGTCAGCAGAACAATATCGAATGCGGTGAAACAGGCTCTTTCTCTGCTTCCTAAGACAATAAACGACCCGTTGCCGGAACAGGTAAGAAATATATTTGATTTGTGCGGTTTAAGGGAAGCTTTAAACGATATTCAATATCAAAAAAATAAAGAGAGTCTTGAGAAAGCCCGCAAACGACTTGTTGCCGAAGAACTTGTCGTGCTTAATCTCGGAATGAGAAATTTGCGTGAAATGAGCAGAACGCAAAGCGGCGTTATAATAAAAAAGAGCTTTTCAAAAGAATTTGAATCGTTACTGCCTTTTAAGATGACAAACGCTCAAAAAAGAGCCGTAAGCGACTGTGTAAATGACCTTACAACAAAATCGACCTCTATGAACAGATTGGTTCAGGGAGATGTCGGTTCGGGAAAAACCGCCGTTGCGGCTTCTGTTTGCTATACGGTTGTAAAAAACGGATTTCAGGCCGCATTTATGGCCCCTACAGAAATTTTGGCGAATCAGCATTATCAAACATTTAAAAAGCTGTTTGAAAATACAGATATTAATATTGCATTGCTTACGGGTGCATTAAAGGAATCGGAAAAAAAGCGTGTAAGACAGGAATTGTCAGAGGGGAAAATTGACCTCGTAATAGGTACGCACGCTTTAATTACCGATAAAACCGAGTTTAAAAATCTCGGCCTTGCGGTAACCGACGAGCAGCACCGTTTCGGAGTTGCTCAGCGTGCTAAACTGCTGTGCAAGGGAGAAAATCCGCACCTTCTTGTAATGAGTGCAACACCCATACCGAGAACGCTTGGACTTATAATATTCGGCGATCTTGATATTTCAGTAATTGACGAGTTGCCGCCGTCGAGAAAACCGGTAAAAACCGTGTTGATGAATTCAATCCACCGCAAACGGATTTATGACTTTATAAAAAGCGAGATAAAATCAGGCAGACAGGCGTATATAGTTTGTCCTCTTGTTGAGGAGGGCGAGCTTGAAAACATTGCCTCTGCCGAGGAATATGCGGCAGAGCTTATGCTGCGGGAATTTTCAGATATTCCCGTAGGGATTGTGCACGGCAAGATGAAGTCAAACGAAAAAGACGAGGTAATGGGAAAATTTGCGTCGGGTGAATACTCGCTTCTTGTCGCAACCACCGTTATTGAGGTTGGAGTTGATGTGCCCAACAGCTCTGTTATGGTAATTGAAAACGCAGAACGGTTTGGACTTTCTCAGCTTCATCAGCTTAGAGGAAGAGTAGGCAGAGGTAAATTTCAATCCTACTGCGTGCTCGTCAGCGACAGCAAAAACCCTTCGACTTTGGCTCGGCTTGAAACTCTGTGCAAAACAAACGACGGTTTTGTGATTGCCGACGAGGATCTGAAAATGAGAGGCCCGGGTGACTTTTTCGGAGAAAGACAGCACGGACTTCCGCAGATGTCGATAGCTGATTTTGCCGATACCAAAAGTCTTGAGCTTTCTCAAAAAATTGCAGATTATATAATTTTTGTGTATAAGGATATCAGATGTGATGAGCTTCGTTTGCTTAGAGCAGAAATTGAAAGGCTGTTTGAACGAGGCGGACAAAATAACTTGAATTAACTTATAAGGGGAGAATACCTACTGATGAAAATTAAGCCTATAAAGATAATTTCTTTGATTTTGATATTGATGGTAGTGTTTTGTTCATCGTTTTTTACGGTCGGGGCAATATCCTATCCGAATGATGTAAAAACAGAGTCGGATTCGATTCTTCTTGTAAATATGGATTCAGGACAGACGGTTTTTGAGAAAAACGCCGACGAAAAACGCTACCCCGCTTCAACAACTAAAATTATGACATACATAATCGTCGTGGAAAATATTGATGATCTTGACAACACACGTGTTCCCATCAAGGAATCGGTGCTCAAACGGCTTGAGGGTACGGGAAGCTCGCTTGCAAATCTCGAACAGCATATCGGAGAAACGATGAGCGTTATTGATTTGCTTTACAGTATGATGGTGCCGTCGGGAAATGACGCCTCTGTGGTGCTTGCCGATTATGTCGGCAACGGCGATATTGACGCATTTGTCGATATGATGAATCAAAAGGCAGAAGAGCTTGGATGTGAAAATACACATTTTGAAAATCCTGAAGGACTGCATGACGAAAATCACTACACCACAGCGCGCGACCTTTATAAGATTACAACTTATGCGCTCACTTTACCGAGATTTTCGGAAATTACGAATACTACCTCATATTATTGCGAGGGTGATGATTACCCGCTTGTCACCACAAACTATCTTATAAACCCCAATTATCCCGAATACTACTATATGTACGCGAAAGGCATAAAAACAGGCTCAACGGATCAGGCAGGCAGATGCCTTGTAACTACAGCAACGGCTGACGGATATTCCTATATGGCGGTTTTGCTTCATTCTCCGTACAAGGAGGGCGTAAGTGAGGAATACGGCACAATGACCGACGCCGCAAATTTGTTTCGCTGGGCACTAACAGAGCTTGAATTTAAAACGGTAGCAACTTCGTCAACGCCTATTTGCGAACAAAAGATTGAGCTTGCGTGGGGCAGAGATTCCGTTTTGCTTGTTCCCGAAAAAGATTTCAGTGCTATTGTACCCAAGAATTTGGATGACGACGAGATTGTAATAGAGACAGATCTGCCCGAAAGCATCGACGCCCCTGTTGATACGGACACGGTTGTGGGAACTGCGACAATTTACTACAAAAACAACGACGGTGAAAAACAGGCTATTACAAAGGTTAATCTTGTTCCGAGCGAAAAAATAGAAATGAGCGGAATACTATTTGTTTTCAGAGTAATAGGAACAATATTTCAGTCGTATTGGTTTCTTGTAATTATCGGAATTATCGTAATAATTTTGCTGTGTTCTTTTATTTCTTCAAAAATCAGCAAGAAACGCAGTAAAGACAAAAGACAGGTTAAGCGTTACCGTAATTTTTGATTTTGAACACCGTTTAACAATAATATACGGTGAAAAAGTGTAACTATTTTGTAAATAATTCTTTACTTGAATTTTAATCAATCTGTGTTATAATTGCATTAGAGAATAATTATCGAGGTGCTGTGTATGAGATGTCCGTATTGCGGTTATGAGGAAAGCAAGGTAATAGATTCACGCTCTGCCGATGACGGTGAAAGAATTCGCAGAAGAAGAGAGTGTCTTGCTTGCGGTAAGCGTTTTACAACTCACGAGGTCATAGAAACAGTGCCGCTGATTGTGGTTAAGCGTGATAAATCAAGAGAAGTTTTTGACCGCAACAAGCTTACGGCAGGTATTTTGCGTGCCTGTGAAAAACGCCCGGTTTCGATTGAACAGATAGAGGAAATGGTTGACACGATAGAGGCCAAGCTTCAAAGCACACTTGACAGAGAGGTTACCACATTGCAAATTGGAGAGCTTGCAATGGATCAGCTAAAGAATATTGACGAAGTATCCTATGTTCGATTCGCTTCCGTTTACCGTCAGTTTAAGGACATTAATACTTTTATGGAGGAGCTTAACAAGCTTTTGACCGAGAAAAAGTAATGCATAGTATTTATAAGAAACAAATGTAACAAACGAACATTTGTTTGTAATATTTAAGTTTGTTTTGTAATCTTTTAAAATTTAACAGTCATATATTTAAACCGAAAACACTTAATTTAGTCTGTGTTTTCGGTTTTTTTATTGCAAATAAGAATAATAATTGTTTTTAGAATGAAAATAATTTCAATATTTAATATATTTAAAATTTTTTGTAAATTATTTCGACATATTCGTAACTTTTACTTGATTTTTCAAATACTATAGAGTATAATTATATCAAACGGTGACATATTGTGTCATTCAGTGACTGCAATTATCGTTTTTTAAGATATTTTCAAGTGATTTTAACGGGGGTGGGCAAAATGTTTTCGGGAATGTCAAATCATTCCATAGACTCAAAGGGTCGTATTGTTTTGCCCGCAAAATTCCGTGAAGAGCTTGGCAGTACCTTTTATCTTGCCAGAGGTTTCGGTAACCGCTGTATTCAGGCGATGTCAGCCGAGCAGTTTGATTCTATTTGTGTCAAGATTTTACAGCTTCCCGCCGACAAGGCAATGGCACTTCAATATACATTCAGTGCAACAGCCGTAGAGGTAACTCCGAATGCTCAGGGAAGGGTTATTATTCCACAGAATCTGAGGGAGTTTGCAGGGATTGACAGTGAAGCATTGGTTATCGGCATGAACAACAGAATCGAAATATGGAGCAACAGTAAATTTGACGAGTTTATGGCTTCGCAAAAGGATACCGTGGCAGAAGCGTTGTCAATGTTAAGACTTTAAGGAGGAAACTATGGAATTTTCGCATATTTCCGTACTCCTTAAAGAGTCTGTCGAGGGCCTTAACATAAAGGAAAACGGCATTTATGTTGACGGTACGGCAGGAGGCGGAGGCCACAGCGGAGAGATTTTGAAGAGACTTACAACAGGTAAGCTTATTTCCATCGACCGTGACCCCGACGCCATAACTGTTCTTACCCAAAAATTTAAGAACAACGAAAACTCAATAATAATCAAGGGCAATTATGCTGATATTAAGGAGCTTTTGCAGCAGCGAGGCGTAGGCAGACTCGACGGTGTTTTGCTTGATATAGGCGTTTCTTCCCATCAGCTTGATACCCCTGAAAGAGGCTTTTCGTTCCATGAGGACGCACCGCTTGATATGCGTATGAGCCAGAGCGGAACATCTGCCAAGGATTTGGTTAATACACTTCCGTATGAGGAGCTGCGGCGCATAATCTCAAGCTACGGCGAAGAAAAATACGCATCATCTATTGCAAGCGGCATAGTATCGTCAAGAGAGAACGGCGAGATAAGTACAACGCTTGAACTTGCTGAAATCATCAAAAATAATGTTCCTCAAAAAGTCAGGCGGGACGGTCATCCTGCACGAAAAACATTTCAGGCACTTCGCATCGCCGTTAACGACGAGCTCGGTGCACTTGAAAGAGGGCTTGACGGGGCGTTCGAGATGCTCGGAAAGGGAGGCAGGCTTGCCGTAATAACCTTTCATTCGCTTGAAGACCGAATTGTCAAGCAGAAAATGGCTTCCTGGTGTCAGGGTTGCACCTGCCCCAAGGATTTTCCGATTTGTGTTTGCGGAAATACTCCGAAGGCAGAGCTAATTAACAAAAAGCCTATTTGTGCAAATGAAACAGAAATAAGCTCAAACCCGAGAGCCAGAAGTGCAAAGTTGAGAATATGCGAAAAAATATAAATTATTTTTCTCTCAGCTATAGACAAAGTAACTTATTTGTAGTAAAATATAACAAAGTTGTAAAGAATATTACAAATACAAGCAATAGTGCTTTATGTGTTTGTAATTACTACATATATGGATTACTTTGAGTTAGTTCCGTAAAAAGAACAGATTGTGTGACAGACAATTAGAAGTAATTGTTAAAAAATTGAAACTTTTTTGTTTTATAGAAATATAAGCTCAAAAGCAGTGTGTTTTATGAAAATTTTTGATAAAGAAAGTATAAGGTGCAGGAATAATGGCATATGAAAACATTAATGCGGCCTATGATTTAAGCCTTTTTGATGAGGACACAAGTTATGTAAACGGTTCTGCCGTGCCTAAACGCAAGGATGATGATTTACATAAAAAACAGAAAGTCAAAAGGTCAAAGGCTGCAAACAAGGTTGTTACCTTGCCTGAGGACGAGATTAACAGAATCCGCCGCCGCAGACATAATCCTCTCAAACTTATTTTGGGCGGTTTAAGCGGTGCGGCAGTTGCGTTTGTAATCGGTCTTATAATTGTGGGACAGGTTCAGCTTACCGAACTTAATCAGGAAATTATATCGGCAAAGTCCTTGCTTGCTGATACGCAGAGTATTTATACGCAAAATCAAATGAAAGTCGAAGCAACTCTGTCAAATTCGGAAATTGAGGAGTATGCTGAAAATGTGCTTGGTATGACCAAGGCATCAAACGCTCAGAAAGAGTTTGTTACTCTTTCAGGCGGAGATAAGGCAGAGGTTTCTGCCGAACAAAGTGATAACATCTTTGTTCGCTTTATTGATTCCATAAAAAATCTTTGGTCATAACATTCATTTAAAGTTAATACATATATTATGAAAGAATGAGAGTTAAGACTGCGTCTTGACTCTTTTTTCGGTATATACGGCTGTGTGCCCTGTTTGTGAAAAAGTATTAGGGTAGTAATTAATTTGGTTAAATTGCGGTGGAAGGAGCATTATTTTGGAAAATAACAGTAATATACGCAATAACAAGAAAGCCGCAAAAGGTCCCAATCAACGCTTAAGACAGCGTACTGCTATTTTGATCATAATGATACTGATAATAGGTTTCGGTGCTGCTATAGCAAGACTTGGATTTTTAACTATAGTACAAGGCAGCTCGCTTCAGGAGGCTGCCGTAGGGCAACAGTTAAAGGACACAACCATTCCGGCAAAACGCGGTACGATTTACGATGCAAACGGCAAGGTGCTTGCCGAGAGTGCGTCCGTGTGGCAGGTTGTGATGTCTCCGATTTATTTTGAAAACGACGAACAGAGGAGAGCGGCTGCCGAAGGCCTTTCCGAAATTCTTGAGCTTGACTATGATAATGTTTATGAAAAAACAACTCAGGAAAGCTATTATGTTGTTGTAAAGAGAAAGATAGAGGTTGAAGCAAGAGATAAGGTATTAGAACTTATTGATAAGCTTTCAACGGATTATGACTGCGGAAGTGTAGTTCAGCTTCTTGATGATTATAAGCGTTATTACCCGAAAAACGACCTTGCGTCGTGCGTAATAGGTTTTACCGGAAGCGACGAGCAGGGCCTTGAGGGAGTAGAGTTCCAGTATGATGAGTATTTGTCAGGCACGCCTGGAAGAATAATCACTGCAAAAAACGCGCGAGGAACGGATATGCCGTTTCAGTATGAACAGAGCGTTGAGGCAGAAGACGGAAATAATATTTATCTGACGATTGACGAAACCGTACAGTCAATATGCGAAAAGTACATGAAACAGGGAATAGCCGACAACAATGTCCTAAACAGAGGCGTTTGTATAGCTATGGATGTCAATACCGGTGCAATTATTGCGATGGTTACCGTTGACGGTTATAACTTAAACGACCCGTTTACATTGCCTAAAGAAACTCAAAAGGAAATTAAAAAGCTTCCTCAAGATGAGCAGACACAGGCGAAAAACGAAGCACTTTCGGCTATGTGGCGTAACAAGGCAATAACAGATACTTATATGCCGGGTTCTGTTTTTAAAATATGTACTGCGTCCATGGCGTTGGAAGAGGGCAGAGTTAATGACAATACATCGTTTAACTGCACAGGTTCGATGACTGTCAGCGATAAGACTATTCACTGTCATGAACTGGGCGGACACGGTTCGCAAAACTTTGTTCAGGCCATTTGCAATTCCTGTAACCCTGCTTTTATCCAGATAGGTCAGCTTGTCGGAATGAACAAGTTTAATCAGTATTATCAGGGCTTTGGGTTTTCTCAAAAAACAGGAATTGACCTTCCCGGCGAAGCTGAAGATACTTTCTGGGCTGAGGGTACAATGACCGATGTTGACCTTGCGGTTGCATCGTTCGGTCAGAACTTTTCAATTACTCCGATTCAGATGATTACAGCTGTTTCTGCGGTAGCAAACGGAGGATATGTGCTTGAACCGTATGTTGTTTCAAAGATTACCGATGCGGAAGGAAATGTAATCAAGAATGTTGAAAGAACGGTAAAGCGACAGGCTATATCGGAAGCTACTTCGGATAAAATGAATGAGATACTCGGTTACAATACTGCAACGGCAGGTGCGACGGCAGGTTATGTTGCAGGATATAAAATAGCCGGAAAAACAGGTACATCCGAAAAAATAGGCTCTGAAACAATAAGCCACTTCAGCGAGGACTACATAGCTTCATTCTGCGGCTATGCACCCGCTGATGATCCCCAGATTGCGATGCTTGTTTTCTTTGATACACCGTCGGGAGATGCTTACTACGGCTCTCAGGTTGCATCTCCTGTGTTTATAAACATAATGTCTGAGGTTCTGCCGTATCTTGAAATAAAGACGGAATATACTGAAAGTGAACTTGAGTATGTTGATGTTTCGGCAGGCGATTATACAGGTATTTCCGTAAGTGAGGCTGAGGAAGCTGCAAAGGCTGACGGATTTACAACAACCGTAAAGGGAAGCGGCGACAAGGTTATTTCTCAGATACCTGCTGTGTCTGCAAAAGTCCCCACAGGCGGTAATATTGTTTTGTATACTGACGATACCAGCAGGGATGAAACGGTTATGGTTCCGAATCTTGTAGGTTATTCTCCGTCAGAGGTCAACAGTATAGCAAGCACATACGGTTTGAATGTCAGCTTCTCTGGAGCGTCGGATACAGGTGTAGTCAGCACCTCGCAGGATATATCATCGGGAACAACAGTAAGTCCCGGTACGGTAATTACCGTTTCGTTCTCTTCTTCTGCAACATTCAATGACTGATGATTAAAATTTCTTTGTTGTTGATTAAATGCTGTAATGTGATTAATAAAGATATAGTAAAATGTCTGAAAGGATAGATAATTATGATGATATACGGAATATGGACCTTTTGTGCGGCTATTGCAGCGTTTGTGATTTCTGCGGTGCTTGGAAGATTTTTAATACCATATCTTCACAAGCTCCATTTCGGTCAGACAATTCTTGATATCGGACCGAGCTGGCACAAAAATAAGCAAGGTACTCCGATTATGGGCGGCTTGATGTTTATCGCTGCAATTACACTCGTTACGGTAGTAAGTACGGTTATCTATATTTTTACAGGCGACACCTATATCAACACATATTTTGCCGATATTCCGAAAGAAGCCCTCATGATTTTTGCGGGACTCGGTCTTGCACTTGCAAACGGACTTATCGGATTTATTGACGACTTTACAAAGGTTGTTAAAAAGCAAAATTTGGGACTTACAGCAACTCAAAAGCTCATTTTGCAGTTTGTTGTAGCCGGAATTTATATCGCAGTGCTTGCATTTTCGGGATGCTCAACAGCAACCGTTATTCCTTTCATAGGCGAAGTTGACCTTGGATTCTTCTACTACATTATTGCCGCTGTTGTTATAGTGGGTGTGGTTAATGCAGTTAATCTTACTGACGGAGTAGACGGACTTGACGGTTCGATAACTTTCTTTGCCTGTGTTGCGTTCATGCTGATATCAAGTATGCTTGACAGCCTTGGAATTACCGCAATGGGTGCTGCGAGTGCCGGTGCCTGCCTTGGATTCCTCGTCTGGAATTTCCACCCCGCAAAGGTGTTTATGGGCGATACGGGCTCGCTGTTTCTCGGCGGTCTTGTGTGTGCACTTGCTTTTGCAATCAATATGCCGATTCTTCTTCTCCCGATCGGAATTGTTTATATTGCCGAGGAGTTGTCGGTTGTGCTTCAGGTGAGCTATTTTAAACTCACCCACGGAAAAAGACTTTTTAAGATGAGCCCAATACATCACCATTTTGAGATGTGCGGTTGGAGCGAAGTGAAAATTGTTGCAGTTTTCAGTGCTGTAACTGCCGTGTTCGGTGCTATCGCCTTTGCTCTTGTGTATTTCGGAGTTAAATAGATTCATATATATAATTAAAGCTTGCAAAAGCTTATAAATATTTAAAAAGGAGGGGATAGTAGTATGGCTCCAAACAAAAGAATGATGCTACAAGCTGATATGAACAGAATTTATGATGACGAATATTATTCAGAGCAAAAAATAAAGCAGGAAAAGTTTTTTGTTCGTCCCTCCCGTCAGCGTAAAATGAAAAAGACAAAGATTTTCTCAATCGGCATGGGAATTGATTTGCCTTTTTGCATAATTATTCTTATCTTGCTTACGATAGGAACAATTATGATGTTCTCTGCAAGCTATGCTTTTTCTTATTACACCCAGGGAGACAGCTACTACTTTCTGATAAGACAGCTTATATTTATAGCTATCGGACTCGGTGCAATGTGTTTGATGTCTTTCTTTAATTACAATAAGCTTCACAGAATTGCACCCATAGTCCTTGCAATTTCGTATATCGCACTTTTAGTGGTTCTCGCACTTCCGAGCGACAGCGGTGTAAAACGCTGGATTCCGCTTGGAATGTTTAATATTCAGCCTTCAGAGGTTGCAAAATTTGCATTGATTTTATTTTTTGCACACTGGGCAAGTAAATATTATAACAAAATGCAGTTTGCCCGTTACAGTGTTCTTCCCGGAGCGATAGTTTTCGGCACCACCGCACTGCTTTTGTTTTTTGAACCGCACTATTCGGGTATAGTAATCATCGCAATTCTTACAGTGCTAATGCTTTATATAGGTGGTATGAAAACCAAGTATTTATTTATCGGTTTTGTAATTATGGTAGGCTTGGTTTTGATTCTTGCGATGACGGGCGGATTATCGTATGCTATGAGCCGAATGGACGGCTGGGGTCAGGCACTCGTTTATACCGACGAGGATATGTGGCAGACCACTTGGCAGACACGAAACTCACTGTATGCAATCGGTTCGGGCGGATTGTGGGGCCTCGGACTCGGACAGTCACGCCAAAAGTATCTTTACCTTCCCGAACCCCAAAACGACTTTATTTTCGCCATAGTTGTTGAAGAGCTCGGATTTATCGGAGCGACAATTATTTTGCTTATTTTTGCACTGCTTGTTTGGCGTGGTATTACGCTTTCTCTGCGTGCAAAAGATAAATTCGGAAAGCTTCTCGGAATCGGACTTACTTCTCAGATCGGTATTCAGGTAGTGCTCAATATACTTGTAATTACAGACTGGCTTCCGAATACAGGTATCAGCCTCCCGTTTTTCAGCTACGGCGGAAGCTCGCTTATAATGCTGCTTGCACAAATGGGCATAGTTCTTTCAATTTCGAGAACTGCAAATATCGAAAGACAGTAATTATTTGGAGGAAAATGTATGAAAGTATTGCTTGCAGGCGGAGGCACGGCAGGACATATTAATCCTGCTCTCGCAATCGCCGGCTACATCAAAAAAAAGCGTCCCGACGCGGAAATCCTTTTTATAGGTAACCGCGGCGGTATGGAGCAAAGGCTTGTTACACAGGCGGGCTTTGAGATAAGGTCGATTACAATAAGCGGGTTTAAAAGAAGCTTTTCGCCCAAAAGTATGATAGAAAACGCAAAAACCGTAGCAAGAACATTTACATCTTCACACGAAGCTAAAAAGATAATTTCCGAATTTAAGCCTGATATATGTATCGGTACCGGAGGATATGTATCGGGACCTGTTGTCAGAACGGCGGCTAAGATGGGTATCCCCTGTTTGATTCATGAGCAAAACGCATATCCCGGCGTTACAAATAAAATGCTTGCTAAAAGTGTAAAAAAGGTAATGCTTGCCGTGCCTGAAGCAAAAAAGTATTTTGAAAAATCAGATTTTGTTGTTACGGGAAATCCCGTAAGAGGAGACATATTAACAGCTGATAAAACTCAGTCAAGAAAAGAGCTGAATGTTGATGAGCGACCGCTCATACTTTCGTTCGGCGGCAGCCTCGGCGCAAGAAAAATCAATGAGGCTTTGGCAGACCTTGTGGCACGAAGCGGCAAGGACGGAAGATATCAGCATATCCATGCATATGGCAAATACGGAGATTGGTTTCCCGATCTTGTTAAAGAAAAGGGCGTTGATATTACAAAATGCAGTAATCTTGATATAAGAGCTTATATTGATAATATGCCCACCTGTATGGCTGCGGCAGATCTGGTTATTTGCCGTGCGGGTGCTATTACACTCAGCGAAATTCAGGCGATGGGCAAGCCAGCGATTCTTATTCCCTCGCCCAATGTTGCGGAAAATCATCAGTATCACAATGCAATGGCTCTTGTAAACGCAGGAGCGGCAGAAATAATCGAAGAGTCGCAGCTTGACGGTGAGATGTTAATTAAGACGGTTGACAAAATGCTTTTGTCCCCGCAAAAAATGCAGGAAATTAGTAAAAACTCCCGAAAAATGGCAATTACGGACGCGAATGAAAGGATTTATTCCGTCATCAAAAAAACGCTTGGTGTGATTTAACCGTAAAGTAACATTAAAACAGCTTTCTCATAGAATATAAGGGTATTCTTTTTGAGAGGGTGTTACTGTGTCAAAACTGCTTGTAACAGGACGGAAAAAGCTAAGCGGAGAGACATATGTTCAAGGAGCCAAAAACAGTGCGTTGCCTGTGCTTGCCGCAACAATACTTACAAAAGGCGAAAATGTGATTTATAATTGCCCGAGACTTTCCGATGTTGACGCTTCCGCAAGAATTTTGCGTTATTTGGGATGCAAGGTCAGCCGAAGTTCGGGAGCGGTGCTTGTAAATTCCGATTCTGTAGACAGATGCGATATACCCGATGAGCTGATGCGAAAAACGAGAAGCTCCATAGTATTTTTGGGTGCTGTGCTTGCACGAACAGGGTGTGCAAAAATGAGCTTCCCGGGGGGATGTGAAATAGGCTTAAGGCCTATTGATATGCACCTAAAGGCACTGCGTCAAATGGGTGCCGTTATATGTGAAAGACACGGTTATCTTGACTGTACGGCGCCGAAAGGTCTGAAAGGGGCAAAAATCACCCTTTCATTTCCGAGCGTGGGCACTACAGAAGAGATAATGATAGCGGCATGCCTTGCAGATGGAACAACCACTATTACAAACGCCGCAAGAGAGCCTGAAATATGCGATCTTGCCGACTACCTTAACAAATGCGGAGCAAAAATATACGGTGCAGGCGAGGGCGTGATTGTAATTGAGGGCGTGTCATCGCTTAATGCGGCTCATCACTCCATAATTCCCGACAGAATTGTGGCAGCAACGTTAATGGCATGTGCTGCCGTTACAGGTTCTAAAATTACGCTTGACGGAGTTATTTGCAGTAACCTTGCTTCGGTTATCCCTGTTTTTGAGGAGGCCGGGTGCAAGATAAAATGCAGAAACGGAAAGCTTGAGTTTATTGCCCCCGAAAAGCTAAAATCAATGAAAACTATCCGCACCATGCCGTACCCGGGTTTTCCGACTGATGCTCAGGCACCCTTGCTTGCGGCGGCTTGTGTGGCAGACGGTACAACGGTTTTTGTTGAAAATATATTTGAAAATCGTTACAGACACACGGGTGAGCTTATGCGGATGGGTGCAAACATCAAAACTGTCGGTAAAGTTGCTGTGGTCGAGGGTGTAAGCTCACTGTACGGCACTTATGTCGAAGCTACCGATTTGCGTGGAGCTGCGGCGTTGGTTGTTGCAGGCTTGTGTGCCGCCCGACAGACCGAAATAGGCGGAGTGAAATACCTTGAACGGGGATATGAGAGCTTTGAGCTTACGCTGTCTGCACTCGGAGCGGATATAAAGAAGATTTAAGGAAGATATAAAAGTTTATGCGGGGCATTTGCTGTGCAGATACGGCTACTGAATTTGTAGCAGAAATGCTCCTGCAAAATACATAATGAGTGAATTTCAAATTAAAGTAATATTTAAAATAAAGGAAGGAGGATATTGCCGATGAGCGAGAACAGAGAGCTTACGCCAAAAGAGAAAAAACAGCTTTCAAAACAAAGAAAAAACGCTGCAAAGCAGGCTCAGAAGTACCACAAGGAGCAAGAGAAAAAGGCAAAATCATCCTCTGCAAAATCTAAAAAGCCATCCTCAAGCAAAATCGAGGAGGCGGTCAATTCAAGGCGAACAACAAACTATGAAAATATCAGCCGTGAAGAAAGATTTATGCGTGAAAGCGAGCAAAAAATACGCAATCTCAAGCCGCATGATTTCAGCGACGGCTATTATATAGATGAGTACGGCGCAAGACAAAAACAGCAACGCCGTGCAAAGGAGATTCATGAACAGGAAGCCGAGGTTATTCACAGACCTAAAAAGCCTCTTACGCAAAAGCAGATCCGATTAAGACGGGCGGCAATTTACAGTGCGATATTTGCTGTTGTGTTGATAATAGGTGTAGTTTTGAGTTTAACTGTTCTGTTTAAAACGGAAAAAATCGAGGTTGAGGGCGACAAGTATTATTATGAAGATCAGATAATAGCTTTCAGCGGAGTGGAATATCAAAAGAATATTTTTGTCGAGGCATTGAGTGCCGACACTGAAAATATTACAAAAAACCTTCCGTATGTTGAAAAAGCAGAAGTAACATTTTCTGTTCCTGACACTATAATTATAAAAATAACAAACGCCGTTCCGTCATATGTGATAGAAAACGGAAGCGAGTATTTGATAATAAGCTCAACCGGGCGTATTCTTGACAGCGTAACCGACAATTCGGACAAGCTTCCCCTGCTCAAATGCGAAAAACTTGACAGTGCAAAGCCGGGGGATTATGTATCTTTCAGTGATGATAACATACCCGAAATTCTTGAAACAGTTACAAAAAGTTTGAGTGCAAACAATGTTAAAAATATAACTGCGTTTGATGTCACGGATACCGCCAATATTATGTTGGTGTACGATGACAGAATTACAATCAATTTGGGACTTCCCGAAGATATAGATTACAAAATAAGAACAGCGATAACTATCATTAACGACAATCTTGACCCCAATAATACGGGAACGGTTGAAGGTGTGCTTGATGTTTCGTCTTGCAATACAAACAAGATTTCAAGATTTAAGCCTGCCGAAACTACGGAACCTACCACACAGCCTGCTACTCAGGCTCAGTCGCAGACAGAAACGACCGCTCCTGTCGTTGATGACGGAAATTATCAGGACTACGGTGACAGCTATGTTTGGAATGAAAACACCGAGGTAAGTGAAGATGTCGATTATTCGGATCAGTATTCCGACAGCGGCGATTATTATGACACAGACGGCTATACTAATGATGTAAGCTCGGATTACGGCTATGCGGAGAACACGGACGACGGTTATTACCCGCAATAAAAGATATGAGGTTTTTATTGATTTATTTGCAACAAAAAGGATAAAAAGCATTTAAAAGCATTGATATTTTTGAAAAAGTATGATAATATATAAATTAAATTATACAATTTAATAATATGGAGTTTTATTGCTATAAAGTGCTTAATAGATTTTAAGGAGGACGAAAAAATGGCTTTTGAACTGGAATTGGAAAATGAGTATATGCCTAAAATCAAGGTTATAGGTGTAGGCGGAGGCGGCGGAAACGCCGTTAACCGAATGGTGGCAATGGAAGTAAAAAATGTTGAATTTATTGCTGTCAACACCGATGAACATGTTTTAAGACTTTCAAAGGCTTCACAAAAGGTTCAAATCGGCGAAAAGCTCACTAAGGGTAAGGGTGCAGGTTCTATGCCGGCAATCGGACAGAGTGCCGCTGAAGAGAGCAAGGATGAAATAGCGGCTCTTCTTAAAGATACAGATATGGTTTTTGTTACTGCAGGTATGGGTGGCGGAACAGGAACAGGTGCTGCTCCCGTAGTTGCTAAAATTGCTAAAGATATGGGTATTTTGACTGTCGGTGTTGTTACAAAGCCATTTGCATTTGAGGGTAAGAGAAGAATGACTCAGGCTGAGCAGGGTATTGCAGAGCTTTCTGCCTGCGTTGATTCACTTATTATCGTACCAAACGAAAGACTTAAATATGTTTCCGACACGAGCATTACACTCCAGAATGCATTTGAAATTGCAGACGATGTTTTAAGACAGGGTGTACAGAGCATTTCTGACTTGATTCTTCTTCCTGGTCTTGTAAATCTCGACTTTGCAGATGTTACCGCTGTAATGAAAGATGCAGGATATGCACATATGGGTATGGGCAGCGCAACAGGTAAGGATAAGGCGACTGTAGCCGCTGATAAGGCTGTTTCAAGTCCGTTGCTTGAAACATCTATCGACGGTGCAAAGGGCGTTATCATTAACATTACTGCTTCTGCCGATGTAAGTCTTGAAGATATTGACACAGCATCCACAATGATTAAAGATAAGGTTTCAGAGGATGCAAATATCATCTGGGGTGCTGTGATTGATGACAAAATGCAGGATGAGATGAGTGTAACGGTTATTGCTACAGGTTTCAACGCTGACGGACAGCTCGCGAAGAAAAAGCTCCAGGGTGATTCGGTTATTGTTGATAAAAATGAAGAAACTTCATCTGCTGCAACTAAGGACAAGACTGATGACGAAGATGACACTTTCTATGATATTATGTCAATCTTTAATAAGTAATTAAATTATAGTTGTTATTTAATAATATTTTATATAAAAAAACGACCTGATTTCTGCTTTTTAGAAATCGGGTCTTTTTTTACGCCGTTCTATTAAACAATATATCATAAAAATTATGCGGATAATATCATAATAATATGCGTTTTTATCCAACTTTCCCAGAAATCTGTCGAATTTTCCCAGATGCTTTAAAATGTGATAAAAAGTGTTATATTAAAGTAAAGAGGATTTGGATGGTTGTTATTATGTTGCATTATTTATCTGAAAGTATAGCGGCGTTCCTGTTCGACAATGATTCTGATTATCCCTTAGAAGTTTATACCTATGGAATTGAATTGATGATTTCTTCGTTAATCGGAATGATATTGATCGTGACCTTAGGATTAATTACAAACAGATTATTTGAGGCGATAGTGTATATTGTCACACTTTTCGCCGTTCGTTCGTTTTCGGGAGGTTATCACGCAAATTCTTATCTTAAATGCAACATTATATATGTCATAGCTTTTTCTGCTGTGGTTTTGTTAAACAATTACATTTTAGAAAACTTAAATTTTGCAGAATATTTTATTTACGGTTTTATATTGCTATCGTTTTTGACAGTATTGTTTTTGTTTTCACCCGTGGAAAACAAAAATAAGAAAATAGACGATAAGGACAGAAAAAAATTTAAAATAATTTCGATCATAATGGTTTTGATATTTTCTGTTATTGCAATTTTTACAGATACTGTAATCGGAAAAAATGAATTGTTAATTGTATTTCCTGTTTTTTGCGTAATAGAAATATCAATGCTGTTTGATATATTAATAAAAAAAGGAGGTACAAAACATGAAAACAGCAAAGGAAATGACTAAAAAAATAGTTAAATCAATGGCTTTAAAGTCTGCAAAAACTGCTTGCGGAACAGCATCGTTACACAGCTTTTGCCAGACAAAAGAACCGGCTTCTTTAAAGAAATTGTTAAAGAAGTAATTATCTAAACGGTATATCAAAATGAGGGTGCGTATGAATAGTTTTGGGACTTTTATAAAAGAAAATCGGATTAAAAAACAGATATCTTTGAGAGCCTTTTCAAAAAGGATAGGTATTTCGCCGGTCTATGCATCAAGCATAGAAAACGGTACTCGTACTGCACCCTCATATGATATATTGAAGAAAATGTGTAATGTTCTTTTGCTTAACAAAAATGAGCAGGAGAAATTATTTGACTTGGCTGCAAAATCAAAGCATGTGCCGTCTATTGCATGTGATTTGACGGAATATGTAAACAGTCATGAACTTATTTATGAGCTGTTGAGAACGGCCAAGCGATATAATGCTTGTGATGACGACTGGCAGTATTTTATTGACAGTCTATCAAAAAAATACCAATAACCGGTTTTTAATAACCTCAAATCACCATAACAAGGGCGACAGTGTTGATATACGCTGCCGCTTTTTTATGGATTAATATTTGTTTTTTATGTTTTTATATAATTTATATTTTTATCAAATATATAATGTAAATAATTGTTTTGCCAAAATCAAAATAAAAATATTGATTAACTTTTCTTTATGCCGCATTTTGATATACTTTGTGCCCAGTGAGCTGCTTGACAATGTACAATAAAGTGTGATAGGCTTATGTAACGGTGCTTGTTACTTGGTGCCGCAGTGCAGTAAATCATATGTTTTCAAGTAAACCGTGTAACAAACGATGACGCATAAGACAATTTATATAATTTATTTGCATCCTTTTTGTTTAATTAAGACGCTCACACAGTAGAAAAGTAAAAGGAATTTGTCAATGAAGAGAAAACTTGCAATTTGGGGTATTATACTTATATTTGTTTCCGGAATAGCGGTAATGAGTTATCCGCTGGTAAGTTCCGTGATAAACAATATTGACAGCAGAAGTCATATAGAGGAGTATTCAGAAAAGACAAAACAGATGTCTTCCGAGGAAACTCTCAAAATGATTGAAAGCGCACAGAAGTATAATGAAAGTCTTACAAATAATGTTGTAATTACAGACCCGTTTGATAAGCAAGCTTACGAAAAAATCGGGGCAAATTACGAGGATGCATTAAATGTTGACGGTAACGGTTTAATCGGTTATATTGATATCCCGAAGATAAATGTATATTTGCCGATTTATCACGGAACAACCGACAAGGTTTTAGCGAAGGGAGCCGGCCATTTGCAGAACACATCGCTTCCTGTCGGAGGTGAAAGCACACATTCTGTTATTTCAGCACACACCGCATATCCGGGAGAGACTTTTTTTGATTATCTAACTGACATGGAAGAGGGCGATGAATTTTATGTTCATGTCCTTGACAGAGTATTGAAATACGAAGTTGACAGCATAAAGGTAATATTGCCGGAAGAAACAGACGCCTTGCGGATAGTAAACGGCAAAGATTATGTCACTCTCCTGACATGCACGCCGTACAGTGTCAACACACACAGGCTGCTTGTAAGGGGAGAACGAGTTGATTATGACGACTCGAAATATATAAAGACAGGCGCCTCCGCGGCAAGTTTTGCAGATGACGGAATATTCTTTCTGGGTTACAAGATTCCTTATTTTGCAGCGGCTTTAATAATTGCGGGTGTCATTGCCGTTGTTATAATCCTTGTAATAATAAAACTGAAGAGGTCAAAAAAGAAAAAGTATTTAACGCATTACGGTCAATATGATGAAATTACCGAAAATCAGGACGGTGATTAAATTTGTGGAGAAAAATACTCACAGGTGTTGCCATCATAATGCTCATTGTCGGAGTAGGTTTATTTATGTTTCCGATTGTGTCAAATTTTATAGGAAATATAATTGCAAATTCTGAAACGGAAAAGTTTGATAAACAAATAGAAAATATAGTTGAAAACATTACCTTTGATGAAGCTTTTAAAGACGGCATGATTGACGAGGACGGTTACCTGCTTGATAAAAACGGAAAGCGAAAATCAGATACTCCCATACTGTTTAAAGCTGACCTTGACAGACTTTACAAGGACAGTGTTGAATATAATGAAAATCTTAAAAACAATCAAAGCTCTCACCTTGTCAATAACAATTATTATACAGAGCCGTCGCTTGATTTAAGCAGTTACGGTATAAACGACGAAATCTACGGATATGTTTCTGCTCCGTCTATTAATATGAAACTGCCGATTTACCTCGGTGCAAACAGCGTGAATATGAGCTACGGGGCGGCACATATGACATATACCTCACTGCCTGTGGGAGGGGAGAGCACAAATACCGTGATTGCAGGTCATACGGGTTATGTCGGCAGAATTTTTTTTGATAATTTGAAAAACCTCAAGATAGGTGATGAGGTAACTCTGCGCAATTATTGGCAGACTCTTACATACAGGGTGACAGAAACAAAGGTTTGTAAACCCGATCAATCACAGGATATTTTTATAAAGGATGGTAAAGACCTGCTCACGATGATTACCTGTATTTCAAATAACAGCGGAGATTTTGACAGGTATTATGTGATTTGCGAACGCGTAAAATAATTTAGAAGATTTTATAAATCACATATTAATATTTTAACTGATAGTTGTATGAGATTTATGTATTAATCAACGGAATCAAAATACACGGATTTGCTTTTTGCAACGGTATTAATCTCTAACTTAGCTTATTAAACCGATGTAAAAATTAAAATCATTTTTTTATATTAAATAAATGTTAGTTCATTTGATGTGAGGCACACTGTTGTGCCTCTTTTTTATGCTCTAATTTATACTAAAGGCGTATGCTTGAAACTGTATTTTGTCAAATTTTAATAGGTGGATTTAACATACGGTATTACAAGCACAATTTCTTTATATGTTTTAGATCTGACATAAAGGAAAATTTTAAAAAACATATGTTAAAAATATATTTTTATTAGGCATTTCATTATTAATAATTACTGTAAAATTTATAGTAGGGGTGTACCTGTGTTTTCCCTGATAAATCAGTAATTTTATATTATGTTTACTTTTAATTTCAAGAACAATATAATACATATTATATTTTTTTATAAAATTAAATATAATTGTTTTTTGCATTTTTTATAAGCAGCAACCGAAAATATGTATTGTATTTTATTTTAGAGAATTTTGATATAATATTGTCAAATTTTAATTTATTATAAATATATTGTGTTTTTAAAAATAAAATATTGTCTGCAAATTGATAATTAAATTTGATAAAAATACTAAAATTAATTTTTTGTATTTTGGTAATATTGCGAATTTAAAAAAGCAAAGATTTATTATATAATATATCACAATAAATTATTCCATAAATTGTCAGGCTGTTTTTACAGATCATTTCGGCAATTTGTTCTGTTAGAAAAATCTCAAATAAAAAGGAGAAAAACAAATGACAGTTGTTTTGATAAAATCTGCTTGTAACAGAAAGGAAGTGAGACAGTGTGCATAAAGCTTTAAAAAGGTGTGCACGCACCGTGAAAAAAAGCCTGTCTCTTGTACTTGCTTTTTCAATAATTATTTCGGTCAGTGTGATCAGCGGATTTTCGGTAAGTGCTGACGGTACTGTTGAAGTGTACTATGAAAACTCCTCAAGCTGGAGTACCGTCAATGCATATGCGTGGGACTCGTCAACAGGCACAAAGTATTTAGGCGATTTTCCGGGACAACAGATGACCTGTGTCAGCGAAAATGTTTATAAGATTTCCGTTTCAACTTCCGCAGATAAGATAATTTTCAACGGAGGAAGCGACAGTCAAAAAACTGGTGACCTTGATTTGCCGTCGGATTCGGGTAAGATCTTTAAAAACGGAGGATGGTCGGATTATTCCTCATCACCTGATACAAATAGCGGAATGTATGAGTACGAAGCACAAACGGATTCATCGTTTGATTCTGTAAGTTTTGCGGCGTCATGTTCACTCTATGATTATCTTGATGATCAGGAACTCGAAAGCGGTATCTGGGGTAATGTCAAGACGGCGGGTAACAGCGCGACTTGGTATCCGTTTTCAACATATAACAGCATTTTGAGCGATTACTACAGCTCAAACAATGTAAAAAATCCCCTGTACTTCGGAAACTTCAATACAGGTTCAGCAACCGAAACTCAAAGACAAAACGAGTATGACTACAATAAGGGTTCGCTTTATAATTATAATGCGGCACCAAATAACTCCAAAGCTGTGTGGTATGACTGTGAAACCACAGTTGATATTAACGATACAGCTTGGCTTGCAAGCTGCGCAGATCCGAGCAGCTGGGCGTATTCGTATCAGGGCATAGTTTCAAATCAACTTGGTGCAGACGGCAGTCTACAGCTTATGCAAAACAACAATTCGGGTACTGTTGAGGCTCCGTTTTTCAGCGACAGCTTTTTAAGTCAGCATTATTCGGGTACGAGTACTATGCTGGGACGCAAGGTCAATACTGTTTTGCCGTTTGTATATGACAGCTCAAGCAAAAAGTACAGCTATCAGTCGAGCGTAGAAACTACTCACTCTTCCCCTGTAAACGGAATTTATCTGTCAAACTCAAACAGAGGTTCAAGTGCAAATAATTTAAACGGCGTTTCGGATAACTCGCTTACAATGGTTTACGGCGGTTCCGATACTTCCACCGCAATTCTTGACGGTAAGCAATGGTTTAACTCCGGAAGCAGCGGTTATGGATTTTTCCCGTTTAATAATAACACCGGTTCGCATACGGGCGGCGATGTAAGAAATGACCTTAACTACGGTTTTGGCATGGCTCTTACCGTTGATTTTACCGTTCCGACAGACGGCTGTGTAGAGGGTACATCCGACCCTGTAGAATTTACATTCACGGGTGATGATGATATTTGGATTTTTATTGACGATAAACTTGTAGTTGACCTCGGAGGAGATCACAAGGATGCGTCATGTACTCTTAACTTCAAGGACAATACAACAACATATTCCACGGGCATAAACACAAAATCCGTAACAAGTGCGTCAGATGAATATACGCTTGCCGAGGTAATGGAAGGAAGCACAGGCAATACCGTTCATACACTCAAAATGTTTTATATGGAACGGGGCCTTATTGAATCAAATATGAGGATCGAATTTTCATTCAGCCCTGTTGATAATTATCTTACAACAACAAAGACGGTTAATACCGCAAATGTGAACGACGGCATAAAGTCGGCTGTATCACAGACTGACGACTTCAAGTTTACAAATACCTCAAACGGTGAAGCAAACAATTCAAATATTTCTCTTTCAGGTAAGGAATATACGCACACAGACAAAAACTCAACCGAAACAACAAAAACATCCGATTCCGCAGGTTCTTACAATATGAAAGACGGCGACACGGCGTCGTTTACCAACATAACGGAGTCGGGCGATTATATTACGGTTTCCGAGGATACATCGGGAAATGTCTTTACATACACATCAAGTTACACCGTTACGGATGTTCAAAATAACATAGTCAAAGTAAACAACGCGTCGGGCACAAGTGCAAACTTTCTCTTTAAAAACGAGGTAAACGAGAATCACGCGGCAAATTACAAAGTGGATTTTGTAAACACACCGCAGGTAAACGACTTGAGCGTTACAAAAGTAGCTTTGCAAAGCGACGGAACAGCAATAAATGATGTTGATTTTGATTTCTCAATAGCTCTGTCTCTTGACGGTACGGATAACTATGTAAGTTATCCGCTTGTTTACGAAATCGGCGGGGTGCAGTACACGGCGTCAAACGGAAATTTCACGCTTAAGGGCGGTCAGACGGCTGAATTTAAAAACATTCCCGTAGGTGCAAAGTATCGTGTTACCGAGACGGAAAACAGCGACTATACAACGCAGCCGTCAAACCGAACAATTAACGGTACAATCGGAAACGGACCTTCGGCAGAAAACATTACATTTACCAATACAAAAATTGACAAATCTGCGGCGTCCGTTGTATTGAGTGCCAAAAAGTTGCTCGACGGCGTGACCCCCGATGTAAATACATTTGAATTTACATTGACAAATCTCACGCTGAACGGAAACAGTCTTGATGACGGAGATGTCATTCAGACAAAAACAAACACAGGCGAAGACATCGTATTTGACGCACTTGTGTATAACTACATCGACCCGTCAACACTTCAGTCACCTGTTGAAAGGCTTTACTACAAAATAGCAGAGACTGCAAATATGTCCGACGGCACATATAGCTATGATTCATCGGTGTATTATGTTGTGGTGACTGTTGACAGGAGTACCGCACCGATTACTGCACAGGCTAAGTATTACTTATCTGAGGCAGATGCAGTAAGCGAGATAAACGAGGTGCAGCCTGACGATGCAGTATTTAACAACTACCATAAGGGTTCTCTTGAAATAACAAAGAAAGACCCAAACGGCAATATAATAAATGATTCTGTCGCATTCAGTCTCTATAAAACCGATTCAAACGGCGGAGAAATCTTTGAAAGCAATCTCGTTGAGACAAAGACCGTTGACGAAAACGGCAAGGCGACTTTTGAAAATCTTGATATTTTTGTAAATCAGGATAATAACGACACCTCCGAGCGTCAGTGGTACTGCTTTGTTGAAACGACCTCAAAAGACGGGTACAACATAAACAGCGAGGAGCATTACTTTACGATACCGTTTGCACGGGCAAACGAAGACCAGAGCAGCGATGTTTATGACTTCATAAGTGACGGCGTAAAATACAGCTATGTTCTCGGCAAGGACGGTAAGCCCGTTTACAATTTAAAATATGATGTTGACAATTTCCCGATTGTCGCTCCGAAAACAAGCGGTTCGGGAATCGGAATTTTCTTGCTGAAGGGTTTGGGAATAATAGGACTCGGCGTTGTTACCTCTACAGGGTATGTGCTAAGTGAGAAAATCAGGAAAAAAAGGCGGAAATAACACTTTATCTACCGCCGTTAAACCAATCTAACCGTTAGGTTATACTAAATTACATATATTAATCAATAAAGGAGAAAAACAAATGAAAACAACCAAAAAATTTTTTGCGGCTGTTCTTGCTGTAATGATTATTGCAATGATGATTCCGTTTACGGCAAGTGCGGCAGCTCCCGACGGTCCATATACAGCTACTTATGTGTGTGCCCCCAACGCACAGTCTGAAGAAGACAAAGTCGGTGATTATGAGTTCAGTTTCTTCAAAATCGCTGATCTCAACAAAACAACAGGTGAATATACGCTTATATCCTCATTAAGCTCTAATAATATTCCCGTAAACTCAGAAAGCACAGCCGATAAATCAAAAGCGATTATCGACGCCTGCGATTCTATCTATTCGCAGACTCCCGAAAAATTCGGAACTGCCGCTGCAACTATTTCTTTCAGCAGCAGTGAAACAAGCAAAACAGTTTCTCTTTCTGATGCAGGTATTTACTACATCTATTGCACAAAGAAACCTGCCAAGGTAACAAAGGTTACCAACTCTCTGGTATCGCTTCCTTACTACTCAAACGGAGCTTGGGTTTCGACTACAGACCAGTCATCGGTTAACCTCGCTTCAAAGGTTTCAACAAGTCCCGTAGAGGTTACAAAGACTGCCGACAAGGTTAATGTGGGTGACAACGACAAGACTGTTACATATACGCTTACCGCTTCAACTGCCGGTTCTGTTGAAAACAAGATTACTACTTATTCTATTGTTGATACAATGGACAGTGCACTTACTCTCAATGAAAGCTCAATCGAGGTTAAGCTTGACGCTTCAACATTGAATCTCGGTACAGACTATACAGTTGAAAAGAATTACAGCTACAATGACGGTACATCAGAAAAGACTGCCACATTTGCAGTTGTACTTACAGATTCCGTATTAAACGGCACGGCTTTTTACAGTGCAGAAACCGTAACAGTAAAATATACAGCCGATCTCAACGCAGAAGCAGCTTCTAAGTTTGCTAATGCAATGCCCAACAGCGACGGTCTTTATTACGGCAACAGCTCCGGAATGAACTACGAACCCGGTACTACTGTAAATGTATATACATACGGCGTAAAGGTAGAGAAAGTTGACGGTAACACAAACGCTCCTCTTGAGGGTGCCGTGTTTACGGTATATACGGATGCAGATGCTAAAACCGAACTCATTGTTGACGGTAAGAAGGTAATCGCTGCAACAGGTGCTGACGGCAAGGCTGATTTTGTTTTGGAAGGCAGCACAAAAGCATTTGCGTTTGATGCAGATTTAACTTACTATGTAAAAGAAACAACTGCTCCTTCAGGATACACAATCAACGATACAGTGTTTACGGTAAGTATTGACAAGTCTAAAGGCTTTACCCTCGTAAACAATGCTCCGATTCCAAACTACAGCCCTACAGTACCTCAGACAGGAGGAATGGGCACAATGATGTTTACAGTCGGCGGTGCAGCTCTCGTTGCATGTGCGGGAGTACTCTTTGTCATTGTGAGAAAGAAAAAAACATCAAAGTAAAGTATAAAAAGTGTCATTTTATTTATACCTTTTAATTTACTTGCAAACACAATATATGTAATTTTAAGCGGGCGTTTTATACGCCCGCTGTATATATTGTTCTATTTTACATTTGGCACATAAGATCTATTTTTTTCTGTCAAAATTTTCTGTAACAATTATTAAAAAAATACATATAATACAATATATAAAACCTTATAAAAGTTATGTGCCGCAGTATTATCTCGCTTTGTTAATTCTCAGCCTTAAATGGCTGGGGCGCGTTAAAAATTTTTAAAATTTAACTTGACAATTTACCTGTGCTGTGATAGAATAGTTGTCGTTGAGAATTTGGATTTTAACTGTATGTGTTACGGCGACATAGCCAAGCGGTAAGGCACGAGTCTGCAAAACTCTGATTCCCCAGTTCGATTCTGGGTGTCGCCTCCATGAAAAAGCACTTCAGCGCGGAGTGCTTTTTCTTTCTTACTAATGTGGGAGCATAGCTCAGCTGGGAGAGCATCTGCCTTACAAGCAGAGGGTCATAGGTTCGAGCCCTATTGTTCCCACCATTTTTTTGCAATTTTTTAATATCATTGC
>CALYBM010000043.1 GCA_944412525.1 uncultured Ruminococcus sp.
TTCATCACATCGCCCGAGTGAGGATTGCGGGAGTCATGATAGGATTCAATGCGATTTAAGCCTACATCTTCAAAAAGAAACCTTATTATTTCTTTAAAAGCTTCGCTCATTATTCCTCTGTGCCACCAATTATATCCAAGACAATATCCGATTACGGCGGATTCAACATCTTCTCTGAGCTGTACCACGCTGATAGCGCCTATGGGCTCGCGGATTTCTTTCAGTTCTATTTTCCAGTCATAAAAATCAGGCTTGTCTTTGTTTTCCAACAAAAATTTGTGGTATTTAGTTTTCAGCTGTTCAACGCTTTCATAGGGTGCCCATGTCATATATTTGGTTACTCTCTCATCATTTGCCCAGTTTTTAAACATTGGCTCAGCGTCATTCTGCCTTGTTTTACGAAGTATCAGCCTTTCTGTTTCAAGCGTTACTGTTCCGAGATTTTTCATTTAAAATTCACTCCTTTAAATCAATAATCAATTTTCTTCCTGATATCCTCCTGTTATCTCAATAGGGTTACCGTCAGGATCCATAAATGTAAAATACCAATAAGGAGAAAATACATTTAGATACCTTATAGGCGTTAATTCGTCGGCAATACCTAAACTAACAATTCTATCGTATTCTTTCCGTAAATCATGCACGCCCAAATTAATAAATATTTTTCTGTTATTTTCGCTGTTTACAATAGCTAACGAATCATCGTATATTGGATATGATTGGCCTATTGTTTCCATTTGTTCAGGATGTTCGGCATCATAATATCCATTAAAAAGGCAAATATTCAAGCCGTCGTTATTGAAAACAGCAAAGCGTTCTCCGTTTCTTGCACTAACCTCCATATCCAAGAGCTTTTCGTAAAAATCAAGTGATTTATTAAAATCCTTAACTACCAAATAAATTGAGCCGCATCGCATTGACTTAATCTCCTTTCGCACCTTCTTCACGAAGCTGATTAATTCTCATTTTTATAAAAATATCAAGATCATTTTCAGTTAGCTTTCTGTATGTAATACTCATAATTTCACCTATAATAATTCAAGTATTTCTGAAAAACTATTAACATAAAAATCAGGGCGTGACCTGTCATAGTTGTATTCATCCGTGTTAAATGTTTTTCGTAAGTCCATAATGCTCTAACCTATCAAAGTTTTAATAAACTCATTATCTCTTGCAGTCAATTAACCTCCTAATAGTATTATATCAGGATTTTTCTTTACTTATCCGACTTTTTGAGGACATAATTATATCTTTCCAAGCCCTCGCAAAAAAAGCATATTTCTAATAATAATATCCGACTTCCACCAATTGGCAGCGATTTCAAATTCCTTGTAACCGGTGTGCCATTGCCAAGTAATAGCATAAGACCCATCAGATAACTGAGCGTTCCTGATGATTTCAGCTTCGTATTCGCAAAGTTTAAGGTCGATATACTTAAAAATGTTGTTCTTCTTATAATTAAAGAAAGACGGTGTGCATACGTATTCTTTTGCCCATTTGCTTGTATCTTTACAGATGGTTTCATTCACTTTTTTAATTACCGCATTGCGAAAGGCGTTAAGGTCAAATAGATTAAATTCCTCAATTTGCTCGCAATAGCCGAGTAAATCTGCAAAGCATCTGACGGTATGCCATTCGTCGGTGGGATTTTTTATAAATTCAGCCACAGATTTTGTAGCTATTTCGCTCGCTTTTCTGTAAAGCGTACTCGCCTTATCGGCAAAGCGTAGTGCAAATCCCGCAAGACTGACGGTGGGGTTATCCGCAGGCAGTCCTCCACCCTCACATTTCCACCAAACAGCGTGTGGATAATTATTATTTCCAGGAACGGTATTAAACCACTTGCCATCGGCAAAATCTTTTCCGCTGTCCAGATATTTCAGAATATTAATGATAATCGGGTGAGAAGTATCTGAAAATCCTATTTCCCGTAAAATCATAGTTGCCGCCCAAGTGCCGATTGGAGTTGAACTTTCATTCCAATTGTCTGGCTCAATGGCATAGGCAAAACCGCCGTCGTCATTCTGATAAAATGACAGCACATAAAGCACTTCATCAACACTTCCGTTCTCAAAATGAAATCGGAATCTGGCGAGGTCGAGCGGACGGGCGTTTCTGTAAACAAATCCTTTTGCTTTTTTTAAATTGTCCATAATCTTTCTCCTCTATAATTTAGCAAATTGTAGTATTTAATTTGTAATTTTCGTTTCCCAACCTATGCACCATTATATATTCCTGCTCATTTTCATCCGCAATCTCAAAACCAACATTTAAATACATTTTGACCGCATAGTTTTCCTTTTGAACAGCAAGAGAAGCTTTAGAGTAATTGAGTCTTTTCAAATGTTCTATCATCCTGTTCATAAGTGCCGTACCGATGCCGATTTTTTGATAATCATCTAAAACCGATACAGCAAACTCAACTGTATTATCATCTATACTGCCGTAGCCGTTAATATTTCTGACCCAAACCGCTCCGACGACTTTGTTATCAACCTCTGCACAAAAACAATAATCATCCTTTCGGCTGCCAAAGTCTTTTATGTAAACCTGAAGTTCGGGATTGTTTATTATTGATTTCGGTGCCAAATTTGTTTTATCGGGCTGATAAATTGCCTGATACAAAAAATCATCAAGCAACCGATATTCGCTGTTTTTCATTTCTCTGATAATATAATTCATAAATTTCTTGTTCATAACAAATATTACCTGTAAACAAATTTCTGCGTACATATGTATTTTATAAGAGCTTGTTTTTTATTTTTGCTGATATTACTTTATTCGTCATTTTATGTATTTCTCCATTAAATAAAATCTCCCTTTTCGCCAATCGGCACAGCCTACTGTCTTATAACCCAAGCTTTCATACAGTCTTAATGCATATGGATTTTCAGAAAAGGCGTCAAGTCTTATTGCTTCAACACCCGATTTACAAAGTTTTGTTTCAATATGCTGCACAGCGGCTTTTGCAACACCTTTGTTTTGAAAATCGGGATGCACACAAAGTCTGTGTATAATACGAAAATCAACATTCGGATATTGCCATTCACCGTTTTTGTATTCATCATCAAAAAATTGATTTATAACATAAATAACAGCAGCACGGTCGTCGATTTTACCTATATATAATTCTCCGTTTTCTATGTCGCTTTTCTGTATTGTATGTTCATAATTATATTTCTTATTTGTTTTGAGCAGCATACTCTAAAAATTCAGGAGTTTTTGACCAGTATTTTATCCCCCAGTTTTCAAAATTCCACTCGTCTGAATAATTGTTGCACTCGTAGTCAATATAGTAAATTATTCCGTTTTGTACGACAAAGTTTGTGGGGAAATAGTCAATATTCAAACCCGCCGACTTTGCCGTGTGAGCCATTTGCCGTATCTGTTTCAGATAAGGCAAAACCGATATATCGTTTTTTACCATTTCAAAAATTGTTTCACCGTCAATGTATTCTTTTACAATTCTCTCGTTTTCAATATCAATATCCACCATTTTCGGAATTCTGATTCCCGCATTTAAAAGTCTTTGATAATCATTTCTTTCGGCTTCTATCTTATTGCCGAAGGTGTAGTAGGAACAAGGCTCATGGTGTATCTGCTTGAGTACATACTGATTGCCTTCTTTTTCGGCAAGGTATGAATAACCGCCCTTTCCTTTGCCCAATAATTTAATTATTTTATATTCCTCTGAGTTTACTGAAATTAACTTTTCCATCGCTTTGCTCCTCACAACCACTGAATAAACGCTGTTTTATCGGTACAATTATAGCCTGCATTTTTGTAAAAGTTTAAAGTTTTCTCATTTTTTGAACCTGTAAGCAACATCATTTTGTAGCAATTCGCTTTCTGTGCAAGCTCCTTTGCGTAGTCCAAGCACTTTGCGGCATAGCCTTTCCCCCTATAATCACTGTGAGTTACAACATTTTCTATGAATGCATAAGGACGGATGTTTCTTGTAAGATTCGGAATAATCACGCAAACACAGGAAGAAACAATTTTACCGTCAATCTCACATACGATAATATGGTGATTTTCATCGCCGCAAATTTTGTCCCATATTTT
>CALYBM010000044.1 GCA_944412525.1 uncultured Ruminococcus sp.
GCTTCATCCAATAGGCATATTTCTTTTTATTTTCGCTCATTTTTGACAGACTCCTCAATTTCAGATTTTTGACATACTGTAAAACCGCATAACAGTCGGCTCTGCCGTCTGATGTGACGCCGTGGGGAGACGCCCTACTTTAACCTGCTTAAAATAATTCCCTCGAAATTATGTGTTTCTCCGCAACTGCTCACTATGAAAGTAATCAATAGCTTCTTTGATAGGACGAATAGTATAGAGCAAAGTACCGTTGCGTTTTCGTCCGTCTTTTGTAATTACCTCAGTTCTCTCGGTCGAGATTAAATGCTTATCCTCAAGGCTTTGAATATATTTTCTTACAGTATTCTGACTCATTTTCAAAGCTTTTCCGATTGTTCGGTAGCTGGGATAGCACTGATATGTTTTTCTGTTCTCGCATCTCAAAAGATAACTGTACACGGCAATCTCTCTGGATGATAAGCCAAGACAAAATATTTCATTCGGCATAGTAAAGTAATGGCTTGCACTATTATTAGAGTTATATCTCAAATACTTCCTCCTGTATTCTGCTCTACCCACTCACGGAATTTTTCTTTCGGCACGACAAGCCTTGAACCAATTTTTAGAACGGGAAAACCTTTTGACCTAACCAATTCATATGCACTTGTTTTTGATATTCCAAGTACCTTTGCAATTTCATGCACCGATAACATCAACGGCAGTTCGTCATAGCTTTTGTAAAAATTCTCTTTCATCTTCATCACCTCTGCTTTTAGGGTAACAGAAAATTGACAGTGAAACAATAGAATTGTATAATCTTAGTTGGAGTGATGTTGATTATCGAAAATCTAAAGCATCTACATTTTCTAATTTTGGGAGCAGATTATGAAGAAAGATTACTCGGAATATAAACATACAAATTATGAAAAATATAATATTGCAAGACAAAGCAACAGCTATGTGTACTATGATTTCTTCATTAACTTTGCATCATTCGATCCTGACACGAAATTGTTTTCAATTAAAGTTGATAGGGTTAATGAAGACCTGTCTATGAAGGATTCCATTGATGAATTTGAAGAACTTGAACGCTCACTCAGAGAGGTTCATCCTGATGTTTTGTCTGATGAAGATATTGCTGATTATGAACAGAGTAGAGTTGAAGGCTTAGAGAAAAACAAAGCTTTGCGAGAACATTTCTCTGCAAAATATAATATTGACTGGGATGAGAGTGACGAGTATTTTCAAGACCTTATGGATGAATATGAAATAAAAAAAGAAGAGCCGCTTCATAATGTGCTGAGTGGTGCGGTCATTAATCTGCAAATAGGTGAGGGAATACTTGATTTTATCTATGCAGACTTTAAAACACCATTCAATGAAAGCTACGGATTTGTTTCTGCTTTTGACACCTTCATTAAAAACAGCGAAGAGAAAAGGCACATTGAATTTAATGAAAAACCTGAAAAAATATACAACTGCAATCAGGAAAATGTTGAAATGTTTTTCAAATATACAGACAGCAAACTTTTCATTGAGAATATAGCCAATGCGTCTTTATACTCAGCAGTTTCTCCTCCTGTGTTTTTGAAAGAAAACTTACCTGTTGAAGGTTTGAAGTGGTATTATAACTATCTAATTACATTACAGAACGAGTATAAGGAGCTAATAGAATTCTGTTTTGACGAAGACTTTTATCCGGAGGTAATGGAGAAAATCAAGCCGGCTGAGAGGTATTATCTTTACAAAATAATTCATAATCAGCCTCTGACAATCCAGAGAGAGGAGTACTTTAGTTACAGCAGAAGCAATCCCAATGGAAAAATCCTGCCGATTCATTTATCTCAAGAGGATTTTATCAGCAGAGTTATGAATGAATATGGGCCAACTGAACAGCATAAGGAATTTCAAAAGAAATATAATTTAAGTGATGCCGAGATGGAAGTGTTCTGCCGTTTTCCTATTTCCCCTAATACGAGTTATAAATTCAGGAACATCAGGAAAGCTCTTGAACTTGAATTCACCAAAATGCTTGAACAGGATATTCGCTTCAGAAAATGCAAACGCTGTGGCAAGTATTTCATTATGAAGGGCAATTATAACACAAACTACTGTGATAGAATCGCAGAAGGTGAGACACGGAATTGTCAGGATATTATGGCACTTGAAAACTACAAAAAGAAAATGGCAGACAACTCCGCCATAAAAATTTATAGTAAATATTACAAGAGATATTTAGCCAGAGTTAAGGCTCATACTATTCTTGAGAATGATTTTAAAAAGTGGAAATATGAGGCTATGACAAAACGAAATGAGTGTATGGATGGTAAGCTGACAGAGGAAGATTTTATAAGTTGGATGGAAAGTTGTTTCCCTAATAGGAACAGGAAGCATTAAAACACAGACCGGAAAATTTAATCAACTTGATACACAAACTTTTCAGCGGTTTCTTAGATTATCTTTGTTTTATGCGACGCAAATTTTGGATATGTAACATTACAAAACAGGAGACCACATTTCACGTGATCTCCTGTTTGCTGTTGTTCTTTCAGGTCATTGATTCAATTACGATTTTTGCACCAAGCTTAAATCCAGTGATAAAGGATTGCCGTTCGCAGATTTCAGAAATTTCCCGATTGCAATCCTTGTATTTTTCAAAGGTTTCTTTCTGCTCATCGGAAAGATTTGCAGTGAGCTTTTCCTCATTTCTGTTGAGCAACCCGAGCAATTCTTTCGTTTCATCATCAAGCTCAGCACATTTTTCGTGAGGGAATAAGTTTCCGTAATATAAATCTTCAAGTATATCCATAGTTTATGCCACCTTTCGTAGCACAAACATATATCACAAAGTATTGTGAAAGTCCAGAGTAAATATAATCTTGACGTTTAAAATTACTCAACCATTATAATCCATGAACTACATCTTGATCCAATATAACTTTACGTTCTTTCCGATATTTGTACAATTTGCTTTTCACACTCAAATTTGTCCTTTAAGTACCCAAGCATACAGATATATTTTAGGAACTGCCGAACAATATTAGCTTAATATAAAATCAGCTCTGAAAGCATAAAAACTTTCAGGGCTTTTCTTTGTTCACAGTGTAGCAGTTTTAAAAAACAAAATCAGTATTTACTACTTTTGAATTTCTTTTTCGGCATCGTTCCTTGATATTGTATAATAAGATAAAACTTCTTTTGCTTTTCTTGAACATACTATATCATCTATTTTTGAAAAATTATTAGTTTCAATAATAGGTTTAATAATATTTAGCTCTGCAACAGACAAACTATTAAATGCACTCCACCATTTTTCAGTAATACCGTTTTGCTCATAATGACGTCTATAAATTATCATAACTTCTGGCATATATAACAATTTATTGAATTCTTCTTCATTAGATCCAAAAGCCTTTTCAAAAAAAGACTTACCTCTTCCTACTTTGCCTTTAGTAGAGTTTAAAATTGCTTGTATGGTTCGTATGAACTTTCTATTCCAATATTCCCCTATGTAATCTCTATTGCTAAAATAATCTGGATCTTCTATTGGATGATATTTCATTGGAAATGAATATATACTAACTCCAAGTTCGTCGCATAGATCAACATTTAATTTTAAACGGTAATAAAGGTCGATAGGTTTATCTTTAAAATTGTATAATACATAGTTAGATAAATTATTATGCCCATGGGCAACAGCCGTCCTTACAGCTTTTTCATATATCTCATGTAGTTCCCAATGGTCAAAAGCGATTCTTACAGGTTTTATCGGAATTTGAAATAATTTTTCCATATTATCATCGTTAATCAGTCTTGAATCGATGCCCTGATTAAAATCTACATATCTTTTTTTAGGCTTGGTTTGGTACATTTTCTCAAACCATGGTTTTACTTCGTTGTGTATTGAGAGCATATTTTCAACTTTTGCAGTATAATCATTAAACAAATGTTTAGATTCTAATAGGTTATAAATATCCTGAATTTGTTCACCATATTTTTCAACAAGTTTTTTATATTCTTTTACAATAGCTTTTGTATATCCCCTAACATTAAAGTTGTCTTTTATATTTTTTATAGCAATTTCATACTTGTTAGGAGGAATATAATTGCTATCCTTGCCAAAACCAGCCTCTATTATTTCATCTATAATCTTAGTGAATTGACATGATGCCAAAACATTATTATCTAATAACAATAAATCCCTTTTAGCTCCAAATCGTTCCTCAGATTCTTTGACTTGCTCTTTTATCGGAAGGTAATCTTTGTATTCTGGTTCCAGCTTAGGTACAGCACAAAAAGCACATTTGTTAATGCATCCTCTGGACATATATGCTAAATAACCATTGTTAGCTGGATATTCATACTCAATTTCTTCTAAAATTGAGTAATCCAAAGGCATGGTATCTATAATAAATTTATTATCATCAAGAATACCAGGCTCACTCAAAGTTCCTACAAAAGGTCTAATTCCTGTTTTCTTTTCAACTTCATCAGGTAAAATGGAAGCCATAACTCCGCCAATCATAACGCCATCTTGAGTTTTGCATAACTTTTTTACAAAATTGATTGTATCTATTGTAATATCAAAATAAAATGTAAATAACGTTGTTATTGCAACTCTATCATATATTCTGTTTTCTGTTTTGAAATAGTCTTTGTTATAGTAATACTTTCTATAATAAGTGAGGATATTGTTAATTAATACGTTTTCATTAGCTAACGGAATTTTATTTAATATATCTTTGCTTCCCTTTTTTATAAAAAGACAAATATCTGGCTTGTGTTTTTCCCAAAATATTGAATCATCAATAGCATATAACTGCTTCAATGCTTTTTCAAAGGTATCATCTATAACAAGTTGCATCAAATTTCCTTTAAAGAATTTAACATCATCGCCTAATTCTCTGTAATATGAAGCAATTTTCATAAGTCCCATTGGCGGATATTTGTTTTTGTAGTTTGGTTCAACTAATAATATCTTTCGGTTCATTTATTTTAACTCTTCCTGAATTTTCTTTATTACAAGTTCGGCACTATCCTGTGGTAATATCTGTTTTATTATTTCATAAATAGTACCAATTAACTTTTGCTCTTTTTTGGAATATTTAGATAAAGATTGAGAAAGGTAAGTGTTTTTCTTCTTTTCGTTATTTTCTTCAGCAACATGTTTTTTATTAGTTTGCTTCGGTTTATTCATCGTATATGTATCGTTAATCTCTGTAAAAACTCTGTTTAACACTTTATTTTTCTCAGCTTCTTTTTTCCTAAGTTCCAATTCATGCTGAGCTTTTTCAGCCTTTTCTTTATCGGCTGTTAATTTATCTAATGCTCTATCTTGGTCCTCCTTACTAACAAATCTACCTCTATTTAAATTTTCATCATATTCGCTTTTGCTTTTTTCATACTCCGAAACTTTTTTAGCACTATTTTTTACTTTATTAGCAAAATGATATAGTTTGTATAAATCATCATGTAAAAGCGGATATACTGTATTTTCAAATTCCTTTAATGTTGAATTAATATTAAAGTAATCTCTTCTAGCGTTGGGAATCAATTCTGAATGAGTTGCAAATAGCTCTCCGAAGAAATATAAATTGCCACGAGGCTCTTTAAAGAATTTAGGATATCCTAATGTTTCTTCATTGCCAATTTGAATATTTTCTTTTCTAATACGTATTCCTCTCATAGAATTGATACTTGGTATTTGTTTTTCAAATTTTGATATACCATACCACATCCAACCTAAAACTTCACCGTTATTATTTTTGACTATTTCAAATTGTATATCTTTAATTTCATCAAAAGATTCTTTATTATCATTTGTTCCTCTATAAATAAGAGTTTTGTAGGGTTTATATATTGGATTACCATTAATTTCTATTTTGTACTCGTCTATTACAAAGTTATTCTTTTGTGCAAATTCATAGATCTTACTTCTAAAAATAAATGTATTGCTATATGGTATAGGAGCAACCGCCTGTAAATATTCAATTACTTCATGCTCATTAAGCAAATTATCGCTTTCGGGGATAACACCTTCCAAAACAACTTCAAAAAAATGGTCATCAACAGCACATTTTTCTTCATTGCAAGCAATAATTTTATCAACTAATTCTGACGCAGATGGATGCTGGTCTTTATCTGACAAAATAGTTCTTAGAAGCTCTCCGTTCCATGTCATTATGGACGTAACTGGTTCTCCTTTATAAGAAGATTTGAATACTAGTTTTCGGCAATAAGCAATTCCTGCTAATCGCCCTATTCCTCTAAAACCCTTATCTTTTGTTCGGTCTTTTTGAGAATCTGCAATATCAGATAATACCTTATAAAATTGCTTTTGGGGTATACCACAGGCGTTGTCATAAATCTTTATGGTTCTTTTATTTTCGTCAATATCTATGTCAATGAAGGCATTCTTTTTATTTAAAAGTCGATTTTCTATTGCCTTATCAATTGAATCTGCCGCATTTTGTATATACTCTCTATATACAGTGTAACTGTTTTCATACATTGCTGTAGTTAAATTTTCAATTACATTTTTTCCTATTTCAGCCATTTTAACCTCTCCGAAACTATTATTTATATTGTTTATAAATCGGTTTTGGGAATTTAATATTTAATAAAGATCTAAACACTGGGTTTTGTATAATGTATTCACCTTGTTTTAATCGAGTCATCATATTCTTATACACTGGAGGAACATATTTATAATCAGTTTTTGCTATTTCTATTGCGTTTGTTCTACCATAAGCATGAGTAGAGCAGTTTCCAGTAACTCTAGAATTTATTGCACTTCTAAATTGCTCAGCGGCAAACAAAACAATACCTAATGAACGACCTCTTTCTGCTATATCTAAAATCTGGTGCAAAATAGGAGAACTCTTAGGAGTGTCTTGTGATGCGTATTTATTTAATTCATCAATAAAAACAACTATTTTCTTTGGAGGATTTACATCCTCATCATCACTGTATTGACCCAGTTGTAGGTCATAGATTGTTCGAATAGCATCACCAAAAACAAACCCCTGCATATCTTCATTTAATTTTGCTATATCTATAACATGAACTTCATTTTCTTTAATATGTTTAATGGCATCCTCAATACGTGTTTCAGTTTTAGAATTTCTTACATTTCCAAAAAGATTATTCCCGTAAATTGATTTTTTTATTATTCTACTAAACTTTCTCCAACTTGCAACTGCAATTTCTTTGTCCCCTGATGCTCCTGCTTTTGTATGCTTGTTAATTTCATCTAAAAAATCTTCCCAATCATCAATTCCACTAAAGTTGCCTTGCCCATTTGAGATATAGTTTATAATAGATTCCATCGTTTGGTTTGGATCATCCATGCTTGCAAATAACAAGTCCAAATTATCTTTGTCATCTTCATATGAATATTTAAAAAGCTTCGCCTTTCCTAACTTTTGTTGTGTTGTAAAGGTATCTTTTGATAAATAAGTGTTTCCCATATCTGATGACTGATAAGGATAATAATACTTAACATTTTTGAATGGCTCTGTTGATAATTCTAATTTTTTGTACATTTCTAAAACAGCAGCTTTTTCTTCAACAGATTCAAAATCATTAGGTTCGTCAATTGCTAATAAATCTTTTCCTTTTACATTAAACAGCACAAATGCAACATCATTATCTTCTTCAAATTCTTTTTTTATACATTTATCTTGTATGGATTTTAGTAAAAACATCGCATAAGAAGTTTTTGCTGCTAAGCCAGAAATACCAGAAATATTTAAGTGTGCTCCTTCTGGCCCAATTAAAAATCTAGAATCCATGTTCACTGGCAATGTAACGATTTCCTCTTGTCCTGAATACATTTCAAGATAACCACAAGTAACTGGATTTTTTACATTTTCCAAACCTAATGCCTTAGCGACCTCGTTGGCATCCGCTAATTGCACTTTTGAATTGTTTATTAAAGGAATATAAAGATTTTCGGTATTACCAATTATCTTTGCTTTGACATAATTCATACCTACTCGGTTTGTATACTCTGTAGTAGATACATCACCAAAATCATTAGATATGTAATCAGTTAAAAAATTGGCTGTATCTGTTATATGTGATATTTCCTCAATTACTCCAAAGGATGTACTATCGTTTAAATGAGAAACTTTTACTACATCAAACGGATTTAAAACCATATCTTGTTTTGTCCAAAAATAAAAATCGTCAATAGTAGATGGATTTTTTTCTGTTGCTATAACTTTTCCAATAACCTTTGCCATAATCATTCTCCTAAAATAGATTTAGAAACATCGTGTTACTAATGTACTTGCTTTTGCCAAAACATTCAGTAACATATACAGGATATAGATGATTAGCCCAACGAGAATCAGCTCCATAACAAACTGGATTGCGTTCATTAATCAAATTTGCAGATATCAAGTTTACTTCCTCAGTATCTATACCATTTTCCTTCTGTTCCTCTGTAACCATTATTTTCTCTATTTTTAATATTCCATCAAATGTGTTTGTAGTATACTTCTTATCTCTAATTCTCAAATACCAAACAGCATAAGCCATGCCAGATAACCTTGGTGATGTATACATAGAAACTGGTGTTCTATGATATAGTGGCAGATTAGCTATTAAGTTAGAGTTGTTTTTTCCTTTTTTGTCTTTACAATTTTCTGGATTAAAAGATTTGGATACACCTACTACATTTCTAAAGGTGCTTTGGAATCTTCTTTTTTCTCTAGAATTTTCAAATTTATCTACTCTATACTCTAGCGAACCGTCTTTAAGCAAATAATTATCTTGATCTAACAAGCCTTGTTTTACCAAATCAGTTACCATTTGTATTTCATGATCTATCATTAAATCTTGAATTACTGAGATCCCTTTGTTTTCTATTCTTTCGTATTCATCTCTCTTAGTCGAATATGGTATAATATCTGTAAATTCGATTTTACTTTTAACTAATTTAGATGCTCCTTTATTTACACTTGTCATAACACTTGGAAAAAATGTTTTTTTATTCCATGTTTCTGCACAAGCACACTTTGGCAAAGCAATTACTAGTCGCCTTCTGAAATCGTGGCACTGCATATTTCGATTAATTCTCTTACAACAACTAATCCCAACTTGACCCGCAATAACGGGGTATACCTGATTATTATAAGCTATATCATCTACTTTATATGTGTGTCTTGAACCATCTAAGAAATATGTAAACAGAGGCTTTTGCAAAATAATTTTTTCTGCTAAAGGTTTCATATTCTGGCATTCGGGTGTAGATGGAGGAACGGTTTCTCCATATTTGCTCCATGTTATTTGAGCATGGTCATCATAGTTAAAACTTGGCACGTCAAAACCATCAAAACAATATTTAAAAGTTTTATAACTTTTTCCGTTCGTTTTTTCTGCAATAATATCCATAATATTGCTCATAAAAATTCGTCCTTTAACTTTTAAAGTCTTATATATACATAATATCACAAAAAGTTAATGAAATAAAGATATATTTATTTTATATGTCAAATTTATCGTTAAAATCCCAAAAAATTTTACAAAACTGAAAGAGAATCATTTTCTGAAAAAGAATAGTAAGTTATATAACTCGTTCTCAAAATATTCTATAGATTTTAATATAAAATCAAAATTTGGAGCAATTCCATAAATCATATTACGCATATGATTATAGTCATCAAACAGGACATTCATATTATATTTTGGAGGCATTAGTTTAATTTTGCCCAATTTTACTTCTTCATACTTTGCCCATGGACAGCGGTAAAATTTTTCTTTAAATTCAACTACCTTTTGGAGTAGCTCAGTATTATTCAATGCCGCATTCTTTACAGGTGAATTCATCATACAGTACAAGTCATAATAATGTCTTGAATATCTTGCAGGGAAGGGCTTTCCCTCCGGTCTGTTCGCTTCTCTATGTAAAATAGTTACCTTTTCCCAGAATGTTCTTTCCGGTAAAACAGTCAGAATGTCTGTTGTCGGCTGACTGAATAATCTTGGATATTTAATAGCTGCATAAGGTGTGATTTCTCTGATTTCGGCAGGAGTCCATGCCGCTAAAGCTCCGATTTCAAGTCTGATGACGGGCAATATTGCTGTATCACTGAAATCTCTCTGATATGCAAACACAACTGTCTGAGGATCGGTTTCATCTATGTAACATTCAAAGGGTGCGGTCGTTTCTTTGCTCAAATCTTCTGCAATACTCGGCATAAAAGTATCTTTCAGAAAAATTTCCGTCCGCCTGTTGGCTTCTTTGTTAAATAAATCCTGCTTTGTATTGCTTCTGTTTTCCCAAGGCTCGTCCTTTTCATATCCTAAAACTCGCCAATCGAGAATCAAATCAATATCTTCGGAAAATCGTTCTATCAGACCATAGGCTTTTGATAAACTCGTACCGCCTTTGAACGCAATGCTGTCTTTCCACTTGCAACGATGAAATAAATAGTCAAGCATAAAGCATACCCAATAATCTTTTTCAACAATAGCCTCGCTCAAACCCATTTTGGCGGCTGTATTCTGAAACAATGCTTTTCGGTCACTGCTGTTTATTCTTGCAATATTATTCATTTTCGCTACTCCTTGCAATGGACTTTATATATTCGTAAATCCACGATGTTGTGCTTTTGGCTTCATTGAGCATATTTTTCTTTTCATCATCGGTTAACGCTTTAGTGAGTTTAACAATGACATTATTATCAATATTCTCTTTACCAAGAGCCTTGAGTGCCTGAATTACGAGAGATGTTTTGTATGAAAGCTTTGAGATCTCTTTATTTGCAGTATGCTTAAACTTGATGGTAGTGTTATTGAATGAATATTCCTTGTACGGTCCATCGCTGACATAAAGCCAAATTGCAGGAACCTGGGTTGATAATCCCAGCAAATTCAATGCTGTGTCGCCACACGGAACAATGGTCCAGCCATAGTTACGTGCTATTGCGTTAGCTACTTTATCAGGAGCAGGTTCAAGATATTCCTGCAAAAAGCTGTTGTATTCGGGCTTGTCATATACTCCACGCATAATGCGGCGCAAAAGTTTTTCGTTTTCTAATCTTGAAAGGCAAACTCCAACTTTCATATTATCAGATATATCCGCAAAATCACTCGCCACAAACACGGTTCCTTTTTCTGATTCTATAATTTTCTGCCGTATTTCATTTAAGTAATTTGAACGCTCCACGATCTCACCTCGTTAAAAAAAGTATATACTTTTTTTAACGAAATATCAATATAAATTTACAAGAAAATTTTGTAAAATTTAAATCTATCTTTTCATACACAGATATATTTTTCTGTGTACTGAATGTAAAAGTAAAATTACGGCTTATTCTTTGTTTATTGTGACGCAAAATTTGAGCTCTGAATTGATTGACAGATTGATTTTAGCATGCCACCATACACTGCAATAAAGGATGTTATTTTAGCAGACCGTCAGTATTTGAAATTTCTATAGCATCAAAAAGTCATCAACTACTATATTGTAAGCATAAAAATTTCAATAGCATCAAAAAAGCATCAAAATTACAAAAACGCAATTCTGATGCTCTGACTTTGGCTTAAAAAGTGGCTTGTCTATGCGGTTTTGAATTTTCAACAGTCGCTCCAAAACCGCGTGCCGAGGGTTCAAGTCCTTCTGCCCCTGCCAGTATGAGTGTTCATAACGGACTTATGTTGTGAGCACTCATTTTTTATTCAATTTCTTCTGATTTGTATATGGTGAGCAGGTTGTTGTGCCTGCTCACCTTTTCTCTTATGCGGATTTGGTTGGGATATATTCTACCTCTACGCCTGTCCTTGTGTCAGCCTTATAGTTTTCATCTTCCAATTCTCCCGGAATTTTTATAAAACCAACGAAACGATAATAG
This sequence comes from uncultured Ruminococcus sp., assembly GCA_944412525.1. Classification (GTDB taxonomy): domain Bacteria; phylum Bacillota; class Clostridia; order Oscillospirales; family Acutalibacteraceae; genus Ruminococcoides. The sequence continues at coordinate 11,841 of CALYBM010000044.1, forward strand.
ATGACGATCTGCTGAGTGTATTTCTTTTTACTACCCTCTTTTTCGTACACATCGATGTGGTCGATTAGCTCCTTAAGCATTGGAGCAGTCAACGTTTCCATCTCCATAAACTTGCGAACAGCCTTTATGAAATCATCTTTGTTTTGCTTCATCTCACCGATTTTCGCAAGGCGTTCCCGACAATCTTGTATTCTATCTTTCAGCTCCATTCGTTCAACTTCGTATTTATGGGATAGCTCCATAAACATTTCGTCACTCAGTTTGCCGCTGACATTATCCTCGTAGAGCTTTGAAAACAGGTTGGTAATGTTTTCATTTCGATACAATGCTTGGCATAATGATTCTTCCAACCGTTTTTGCTCGGCTGCCATATCAGCGGTAGTTTTCTTGATAAGCAAGTCAGCAAATTCTTCCTCGTTGCTTTCCAGATACTTGGCTAATCGCCTCAACTCCAACATCACTACCTGTTCAATAGCGTCGGCACGGATATAATGACGTGTCTCACAGCTTCCACGAGTGTCCTTTTTGTAGTTGGAACAACTGAAATAGTGAATATCCTTATTGATGGTATTCGTGTGATACCATAGTTTACTGCCACAATCGGCGCAGTAGAGCAAATCCGAAAACATACTTTTTTCGCCGTTTTCCTTTTTAGGAGCACGGCGCTTTGTTTTCTTGGTGAACGTCTGTACTCTTTCAAAGGTTTCCCGGTCAATTATCGGCTCGTGAACATCCTTGAAAATCACCCAATTCTCAGGCAGATTATCACGCCGGACCTTGTGTTTGAACGACTTTTTGTAAGTCTTGAAATTGACTATATCGCCGCAATACTCTTGCTTTGCCAAGATGGCTTCAATGGTTGAGTTGTTCCACTTGTATGGATCCGGATTTGTCTTTTTGCCGCCTTTGCGAATACCTTTGGACGCCCAGTACGCCGTAGGTGTAAGCACCTTTTGTTCTTGCAGAATTCCGGCAATCGTTTCATTGCCTTTTCCTTCAAGACACATTCTGAAAATATCCTTAACAACCTGCGCTGCTTCGGGATCAATAATCCATTTTTTCGGATTATCGGGAGATTTGATATATCCGTATGGCGGTGGAGCTAACGGCTCACCCAAGTTTCCTCGGATTCGATAGGCTGATTTAACCTTTTTGCTGATGTCCCTTGCATACCATTCGTTTATAATATTCTTGAACGGAGCAATTTCACTTTCGCCCTCATCACTGTCGATGTTGTCATTGACAGCGATAAACCGTACATCCATATCAGGGAAATAAGTGTCGGTGTAGTAACCAACCATATCATACCGTCTGCCGAGCCTCGATAAATCCTTGACTATGATAGTAGAAACATATCCAAGTTCAATATCCTCAATCATCTTCTGAAAACCAGGACGGTTGAATAATGAGGTGTGATAGCGATAGCGGCAAAAAGCTAATAAAATCAATGGTTTTGCGGACAGCGGATAGACAGGGAATGTGTTAAAAACTGAATACGCACACAAGCGGCGTTACC
>CALYBM010000045.1 GCA_944412525.1 uncultured Ruminococcus sp.
TTTGGTCAGAAAATATGATATTGAAACCGATGACGAGTGGAGGGGGCTTGCACATTATCTGGCGGGATACTGTGGGATTGACGATGTGCTGTATGAAACCGACCTCGATGGGGCATGTATTGTGCCTGCCGGACGGGATGTAACCAATCCTGTTCCATTATTAGATACGCCATATTTTGCTACGTTGCTGGATAAATTAGTTGAACAATTCGATACTGTTCTTGTGGATGCACCACCTGTGGGATTAGTTATTGATGCGGCTGAAATAGCAAGGAGCTGTGACGGTGTTGTGTTCGTTGTTGAATACAACAAGACACGTAGACGAGAACTCATGGACGCCAAGCATCAGATGAAACAGGCAGGTTGTCCGATTTTGGGATGTGTGATTAACAAGGTCTCTTTTGACAGTCTGAGTGCTAAAAAGTACTATAATAGATCGTATTATTCACATTACAACAGCGAGTACTATCTCAAACCTGATTATCATAATGGACAGTCAGATAAAGTTAAGTAAGTTACTGATTTTTTTGGTGGTAATTACTATATTGACTGTGATGTAAACTAGAGAACGTAATTATATGGAGCATGGCTGAGGTGATCACTGAATTACGAAAACACTGTAAATATTGAGACTAGCTACTGATTTTATCAAGGGAAGCTTTTCGTTTAATAAGAGATGATGTGGGAGAAAATTCTGTACGCGCAGTATTACTTTAGCACGTAAATGAGCTTAATATGTTGGTTGAAAAAGAGGATAATTGTGAGCAATTAGTGTGGATAGATGATGGAAAATGAAATTGCCAATTATCATCATATGGATTTATAATATATGACGACGTAAAGACTGGATTATGATATGATTGTAGTGAGTAATTTAATAAGAAATATAGCAAGAATAGATGATAATATGTAGAAAATTGTTTTGATAATTGGATTTAAAAAAGGAGAATTTATGTCATATTAAAATTATGAATTTAAAGGAAAAAACGGTAAAAGATCGAATATAACATAGAAAAGATACTAATTATGGATGCTATTAAGATACTAGATATAATTATTTTATAATATTATTTACAGACTTATTCTATTTTCATGGTAATTATGCCTTGCCACTTATGATGGGAATATAATTATCAGAGTACTGATAGCCTAAACTTTGCTCATTTTATAGATAATTATATAAAACTAGTACATAGTTGTACTAAACGCTTATACTTTTATTATTTAATAAGACAAACATATGATTAGATAGGTTGTAGATAATTGGATATGCATTACAGACTCGTTGCTGTTTGTTGCTTGTTTTTGTAAATTAAGATAGAGTCTGTTTCACGCAGACTCTATTTTGTTTGCCTTATTTAGAGAGTTATCAAGCTCTATTCTAAATAAAGTTTACATACATAGAAAATATATTTGTTATTCTTTTTAGGCTTGCAAACTGTTAAGATATACAATAAGATCCAATAATGATATTTGTTAACTTATTTTTATTGCAAAATTTAAGATGTTTTAAATTTGAAAACTTCCAAATAATTTAAGAATTCCTGGTTTTTAGTTGCTGAAATTCAACTTTAATATTATAAGTTCTTATTTGGAATTTTCATAGATGATTTTATAATGCCTGTGGACAAACTTGATATTGGTGTATACGTATAATTTTTTGATTTAGTTCCTTTACTATAAAAATAGAGAATGTTGATTGATTTTCTGTTAAATCAATTTAATTTCAGGCTATATAGTATTTTATTTTAAATATATACATGATAACAAAAGTGCAGCGGAAAGGGAAATAATATGATACCTAAGACCAGTCCTCAAATAAAAGAAACTCGTAAAGAGAACAATGAGAGACAGTTAATAACATTTGTGCTTTTCGATGTTGTTATTTTACTTTTATTAGAGTTGCTGATTATGGTAATTTGTTCTGCTGAAATCAACCGATTAAGTACAATTGGGGTACTAGAACGAGTATTATTAGGTGTGATTTGTCTGTTTATCTGTAGGGGGGCAGGTGGAATATATAAGAGTTTTCATCTTGGTACGACAACTTTGTACAGGCGTTTAATCATGTCCGACATATTGGCTGTTTGTATATACATAATGTTTGAAAACCTGCTTTTTGGGAACGGAATTCCTCTGACTTATGTAGTTTCAATTGTGACATTAAATCTACTTCTGAATATTTCAGTAAGAGTTATTTATCGATTTATTAATAGAGAAAAGCTATGTATTGGTGACTTTCATCGTGATCTAATTGGCTATACGCTTGGATTGAAAATGAAACCAATAACCGTAGATAAGAAGGAATTAAAAAAAGAAAGTGTTAAAGTAGAAGGAGTAGGATTTAATATGCCACTGCTGATTCATCAAAAAGAATGTGTATCTACATCAACTGAAATGCGTTTGAACGATTTTCAGAAAAAAAACGAAACTTTTTCTGAAGATATGGAGGGACAATTGAACGCAGAAAAGTTGCAGATACATACAGCTTCTAAAATGAATAATCAGCAGGATATGAATATGTTCAAAGGAACAGACTGTAGAATAAATTGTTGTGAATCTCCTTTTGTTCAGGCAGACAAAAAGGACAAGCTTCGTATGAAGGAATTTGATATAGAGGAGCTGCTTTTTCGAAAGTCAAGGGAACTTACAGATGAACAGACAAGAATGAATTATCATAATAAAGTTATCTTGATCACCGGTGGTGGCGGTTCCATAGGAAGTGAACTTTGTAAGCAGCTTGCTAAAATGGGATCAAAGCAGCTTATAATTCTCGATATCTGTGAGAATGGTGCGTATGATATTCAACAGGAGCTGAAATTTGAGTATGGCCGTAAATTAGATACACGTCTTGAAATAGTGTCTATATGTGATCGCCGGGAATTGGACAAGGTGTTTGCCAGGTATAAACCTGATATTGTACTACATGCAGCAGCTCATAAACACGTACCGCTTATGGAACATAATTGCTGTGAGGCAGTTAAGAATAATGTTTTTGGTACACTTAATGTGGTGGATATGGCTGAGAGGCATAGTGTTAAGAAGTTCATTCTGATCTCAACAGATAAAGCGGTGAACCCAACCAATGTAATGGGGGCGACCAAGCGGTTATGTGAGATGATCATACAGAGTCGAGTTGAGAGTAAAACCAACTTTTCTGCAACACGATTTGGAAATGTATTAGGCAGTAATGG
>CALYBM010000046.1 GCA_944412525.1 uncultured Ruminococcus sp.
CCCTGCATAACGGTTTCTTTAATTTGACGCACAAAATCGGCGTCGGGAGGATTGCCGAGCAGAGGCGAAAGGCTCTCCCTGAATGTACTTATTCCCGTAAAAAGTATAAAAACAGCAACCGCACAGCCGAGGTAACCGTCAATGTTTACACCGGTAAACCTTGAAATCAAAAGACCTGCAAGAACTATCGTGGTAGCTGCACAGTCAGACAGAGAGTCCAGAGAAGTAGCCTTTAAAGTTGCAGAATCTATTTTCTTTGACAGAACTTTATTAAAAAAATACATCCAAAGCTTGATTATTACCGAAGCAATAAGTATGCAGGCGGACACAACGGAAATCTCGGTTGATTCGTCGGGGGAAATTATTTTCTCAACCGAACTTTTAAACAGCTCAACGGCGACAAGCAAAATAACGACAGAAATTCCCAGTCCCGCTACATATTCGTAACGCCCGTGGCCGAACGGATGCTCCTTATCGGCAGGTTTGTTAGCAAGCTTGAAGCCGAGGAATGTTACAACCGAGCTTCCTGCATCGGACAGGTTATTGAACGCGTCTGCAACAACCGAAATTGAAGCAGACACTATTCCGGCCGTCAGCTTTGCAGTAAACAGACACAGATTAAGAAAGATACCCACAATCCCCGACATATTGCCGTACGCCGAACGAACATCAGGATTTTTTACATCATCGCTGTTTTTTACAAACAGCCTTATCAGTAGTTTTATCAATACTAACACCGCTTAAATATAATATTATTGAGCTTAACACCCGATAGTAATTTTATATCAGCAAACATCGGTTAGTCAAGAGAAACATTACTTATTTCTTATACTTACAAGCAAAATCGTATGTTAAAAGCAAATTAAAACTATACATTCTTTTAAACGCTTTGATTGTTTTGGTCTTTATTCCTGCTTTTTCGGTTTCGATAATAGAACGATAACAAAAATCCGCCGAACAAAACAAAGTTTAAATTTTTCAGAAAATTTATTAAATACGAATACATTTTCATATAATCGCCCGAATCAGACGGATTAACATTTGCCATGTTTCCTTTAAAGCAAATTGAGCAAATCTCAATTATTATAATCAATGAAATCCATGCAACACTCAGTCCGAAGAACAGAGATTTTTTTCGAAACAGTATGCAAAAGATAATTAAAAATACGATTAACACACCAAGCACAATATAATTAATATAAAGCATTACTTTTTCCTCCTTATACAAAGTGCAGCCAAAAATATTATCAGCAGAGGAAAAAGATCGGTTACAAAAACTAAAAATGTCGGAATTTCAACACCGAACAGTATCTTCCCTTTCACGGTAAAATAGTAAATACAAGCATAAACTAATGACAGCAAGTAAATATAAAACACCTTAGGTTGTTTAATTATCGCCGCAATTAATGCTGATAATAATGCTAATGTGTAAACCATAATTACCTCCTGAAAGCAAAATAAAATAAATGTCTCACAATGTATGTATTACATTAATTATACATTAAGTTCATCAATAATTAAATAATTATAAAAACATTACGCATAAAATTTTCTTATATAAATTTTGTGCAATATGCATAAAGCAAGTGTTCACAATATTGTGAACACTTGCTTTTTTAAATAATTTTCGAGTAGTTAAATAGACAGAATATTGTATATTTTATTTTTACTTCAATTTTAAAAGTCTTGCGGCGTACAGCACACAGGCAACACTCACACCTGTGTCTGCTACTACGGACAGCCACATTGACGCAATACCCAAAACCGCAAGAATAATAACTGCCGCTTTTACCGAAAGAGCAAATATAATATTTGTTTTGACAGTTCTGATTACTCTGCGTGACAGTTTTATCGCGTCGGGAAGTCTTGCAAGATTACCCGAGGAAAGCACAACATCTGAGGCTTCTATGGCGGCTTCACTGCCGAGTCCCATTGCGATTCCGCAGTCACTTGCGGAAAGTACGGGGGCGTCGTTTATTCCGTCGCCGACAGTACAAACGCCTTTTGACGACGACTTGATTTGCTGAGCTATCTCTAACTTGTCAGACGGTAAAAGATTGGAATAACATTTATCAACACCCAATTTTTCGCTCACTTCTTCCGCGTTGAGCTTTGAGTCTCCCGTGAGCATTACCGTGTTTTTTACGGAAAGCTTTTTGAGCTGTGAAATAACTCCTGCCGCTTCATCTCTAACGGTATCGCTTACTTTTAATTCTCCGATAAGTTTACCATCCCAGACAACAAACACGGATGAATTTTCGCGGCGTGTTATACCGTATTTGCCGAGTATCTTTTCTCCCCCGCATTCAAGGCTCTTTCCCTTGTAAACCGCACTTGTGCCGTAGCCTGCTGTTTCCCTGTAGCATGAAAGCTCAGGCAAATCAAGACCGTTTGCCTTGTTCTTTATTGCATAGGCAACGGGATGAACGGAATGTTTTTCACACGCGGCGGCAAGGGCAAGCACCTCAACTTCAGAAAAGCCGTCGTATGTCCAAATCTTTTCGAGTTCAAGCGTACCGTTTGTAAGAGTTCCCGTTTTGTCAAAAATGAAGGCATCCGCCCTTGCAAGTGCCTCGAGGTATCTTCCGCCCTTGATAAGTATACCCATTTTTGACGCCGCACCGATTCCCGAATAGTATGCCAAAGGGACGGAAATTACTATCGCACACGGACAGGAAGCCACAAGACAGACAAGTGCTCTGTAAAGCCACTGCGTAAACTCTCCCAAACCCAAAACTGGCGGAACAACGGCAATTACAACTGCGATTATAAGTATTATAGGCGTATAAATTGACGCAAATCTTGTAATCAGCTTTTCCCTGCGCCCCTTCTGTGCGGCAGCCTCTTCAACAAGCTGTAAAATTCTCGACGCCGTGCTGTTGCTGTATTCTTTGGTTGTTTTCACTTCAAGCAGTCCGCTTCCGTTTATGGCTCCGCTCATAACCTCGCTTCCCTGCTCAATATCAACAGGCATACTCTCGCCCGTCAAAGCGGAATTATCAAGGGTTGACTTACCCTTAACAACTATTCCGTCCAGAGGAAGTCTTTCATACGGCTTAACTAAAATTATACTGCCAAGCTTAACGCTTTGGGCAGGAACAACTCTCTGTGTTCCGTTTTCTGCAATTACAGCGGTATCGGGGCGTATTTGTGCAAGCTTTTTAATTTCACTGCGTGACGCTCCGACAGCGACGTCTTCAATTAATTCACCAAGCGAAAAGAGAATTGTAACCATAGCCGCTTCTATAAATTCTCCCAGGCAAAACGCCGCTACGACAGCAATAAACAACAGTACGGTTTCATCGATTTTAAGTTTAATTGCGTTTTTTATTCCCTTTAAAAAAATTTTGTATCCGGATAAAACTGTTGCCGCTACACTGAAAATTACAATTAAAAGCGCAACAGCTGTATTGCCGTCTTTAAAGGCAAAATTCAGAACAAATGCAGCAAGTGCAAAAACTGCCGAAACAATAAGCATTATACTGTCTTTATTAATCCTTTTCTTTTTGAAAGTGTCATTTTTATTTTTTGACGCGTCAGTAACTAATACGCCGTCTTCTATGCTGTCGCAAATTTTCTGTATTTTTATCATTGGATTTTGATTTTCTGAATAGAAAGAAAGTCGCTTTGTAGCAAAATTGAAGCTGACGCTTTCAAATTCACTTGTATCGGCAATTTCCCTTTCTATTTTTGCCGCACAATTAGCGCAGTTCAGATTTTCAAGACAATAAGTATATTTTTTCATATGTCCTCCCGTTACTCAAGCACATGGTCAAGACCCATTTCAATTATCTTTTTTACATGGTCGTCGTCAAGACTGTAATAAATCTGCTTGCCCTCTCTGCGTACACGCACAAGCTTGTTTTGACGAAGCACACGAAGCTGATGCGAAATTGTGCTTTGCTCCATTTTCAGAGCCTCGGCAATATTTAAGACCGACATCTCTCTGTCTGATATGGTAAACATAATCCTTATTCTTGTAGAGTCCCCGAATACCTTAAAAAGGTCGGCAAGGTCAAAAAGCACCTCGAGGTCGGGCATTTCGGTATTTTTGTCAGGTGTAACCTTATTTTCCATAGTTATTCTCCTAACGATTAAATTTGTTCATATGATTATGTGTTCATATGTTAATATAAATATAGCACTGTATAA
>CALYBM010000047.1 GCA_944412525.1 uncultured Ruminococcus sp.
AGGAAGACGTTACGGAAATTGTTCTCAATTTGAAAAGTCTTGTTCCCAAGCTGCATGAAACCTGTCCCAAGACGGTTGAAATTGTAGCCGAGGGTCCGTGCGAAGTTAAAGCGCGCGATATTAAATGTGACAGCGAGGTTGAAATTTTGAACCCCGAGCTTCACATCGCAACACTCGGCGAAGGCGCAAAGCTTAATATGGAAATAACGCTTGACAAGGGCAGGGGTTATGTTCCGGGTGAGCGCAACAAGCAGCTTAGCGGCAATAATGTTATCGGTGTGCTACCGATTGATTCAATCTATACTCCCGTGTTAAAGGTTAACTATACTGTTGACAATACCCGTGTGGGTCAGATTACTGACTTTGACAAGCTTACGCTTGATGTTTGGACAAACGGTGTAATCAACGCTGAAGAGGCTGTATCTCTTGCGGCAAAGGTACTTACCGAGCACCTTAACCTCTTTGTAAACCTTTCTGATAAGGCGTCAAACGCTGAGCTTATGGTTGAAAAGGACGATAAGGGCAAGGAGAAGATTCTTGAAATGACGATAGAAGATCTCGATCTTTCTGTTCGTTCGTTCAACTGCCTCAAGCGTGCAGGTATAAACACGGTTGAAGATTTAATTAACAAGTCCGAAGAGGATATGATGAAGGTTCGTAATCTCGGAAGAAAATCTCTCGAAGAGGTTATTCAGAAACTTAATTCTCTCGGTTTCAGTCTTCAGAAGGAAGACGAATAAATTACCCTTGTAGACCAACGGTAAAGGAGTGAAAACAATGCCCGGTACAAGAAAATTAGGAAGAACCACAGCTCAGAGAATGGCAATGCTTCGTGCTATGGTTACATTCCTTCTCGAAAACGGCAAAATCGAAACAACTCTTACTCGTGCCAAGGAAGTTCAGGCTATGGCAGAGAAGATGATTACAACAGCAAAGAACGATACACTTCACAACAGACGCCTTGTTTTGGCTTTTGTTACTAAGGAAGACGTTACAAGCAAGCTTTTCAAGGAGATTGCTCCCAAGTACAGCGACAGAAACGGCGGTTACACAAGAGTGACTAAGATCGGTCCTCGCCGCGGTGACGGTGCTGAAATGGCAATCATCGAACTCGTTTGATTTAAAACTTTAAGTTTTGCTTAATAAATTACGGCTGTTCCGTTTGGAGCAGCCGTTTTGTTTTATATAATATAATAAAATAGCAAATAGGATTTGACATGATTTTATATCTGGTCTTTTATGCATCAAGTTAATTTAAAACGATATTATACAAAATAGATTAGAATGTATCTGTAAATTAATGCTAACGGAGTGCGAAATGTGTTATTAAATGTTATTACTCTGTTCGTCTATTTCTATTCTTTTTTCTATCTCTGTCATAACTTCGCTCATTTTAACACCAAGTGCAAGACAAATTCTATAAAAGGTTTCAAGCGTAGGCTTACGCTCGCCTCTTTCAATAGCACTTAAATGCGTTCTTCCTATGTCTGAAAGTCCGCTCAAAACCTCCTGAGAAATATTATTTTGTTTTCTGTATTCTGAGATTACTTCTCCGACAATTTTTGAATTTAACATCGGTACAAACATAATATAACATCACCTGTCAATAGTGTATATTTTTTTTAGGTAAAATATGAATACATATGTTGACAAATGAATACTTATGTGTTATTTTATTATTGTATTATCACCTATACAAATGCGTGAATTTATATTTTATAATATTTTAGGGGGATTTTTATGAAAAAAGTAATTTCTATTCTCTTTGCAGGCTTGTTTCTAATCTCATTGTGTTCTTGTAACGGAGAAATATCTGACACTAATGCGGATTTATCGCCTCAGAGCACGGAAACTTCAGCAAATAATCAATCAGCAGTTGAAACATCGGCTCAGAATACAACATCCGAAACAGAAGCAGCCGTAACTGCCGGCTCAACAGAGGAACTTAATGAAATTATCGCAGCTGACATTTCGGATACTGTTGCAGCATTAGAGGCTGACTATAAAAAGCTTGAAGATGAAATCACAACATACGATACATATATTGACAATACTGATAAAGCAGAGGCATTTTATACCAAAGTAAATGAAGAAAATAAAAACCTCTGTATCAGATTACAGGAATATGCCGCATCATATGCTGAAAAGATTCTTGCATCAGATATTTCGAACGATGATAAGTATGGTGAAATGGACGACCTCTATGATAATATTTACGACGACGGCGGTGACAGTGTATACGACGGGATATATGACGGTGTGCTAGAAGATATGTATGATTTGTTTTATGACGGTGTTTTGGACGACGGTTACGATGAGGTTTCGTACAAAGAGTGGTCAAAGGCTCGTTCTCAGGAATACGACTGGTGGTCGGATACTCGTTCAGATGTTTATGAGCAATGGTCTGACTTCCGCTCCGATGTATATGAATTTTGGTCTGACATAAGGGATGAGCTTTGGGATAACGATGTTGACAAGGCTGAGGAGGTTATATCAGATTATAAAGAAGATATAGCAAAATTAAAAGACAAATAAACGACAAGTTATCAATACTATTAAATATTCAATACCTTTAGCCATTGAATTACGGTTTTATAAAATCAGACACAATTTAAAATCAAAACAGCCTGACACAAGTAATGGTCAGGCTGTTTTTAGCTATATGCAATTAAAAAATGAAAAATCCTTAGATAACAAATAATTTATCAGTTAAATATTGATTGAATTGGAATATCGTGTTATAATATCATAGTATAGGCAAAATATCTGTGAAAGGATAGTTTTTGATGATAAAAGCTAATGAATACCGCACCGTTACATGCGGTGAGTTAAGAGAAGACAATATAGGTCAGCAGGTCAGAGTCGCAGGCTGGGTGGAAAACATCCGTGACCACGGCGGCGTTATGTTCCTTGACATCCGTGACCAGTACGGCGTGCTTCAGGTAGTTGTTCACAACGATGAGCTTCTGAAAAATATAAATAAGGAATGTACCGTTACTCTAAGCGGCAAGGTCGTTAAGCGTGACGAGGACACAATAAATAAAAAGATTGCCACAGGTTATGTTGAGGTTCACACAGACGACATTAAGGTTTTAGGTAAATGCAAAAATGTACTTCCCTTTGAGGTTGCAACATCAACTAACACTTCCGAGGAGGTTCGCCTTAAATACCGTTTTCTTGACTTAAGAAATCCAAAGGTTCACAACAATATTATGCTGCGCTCAAGTATTGTTTCGTTTCTCCGCTCAAAGATGAACGAGCTGGGCTTTACCGAGATTAATACTCCGATTTTGTCCACATCTTCGCCTGAGGGTGCAAGAGACTACCTAATTCCCAGCCGCAAGCACAAGGGCAAGTTTTACGCTCTTCCGCAGGCTCCGCAGATTTTTAAACAGCTTCTGATGGTGTCGGGCTTTGACAGATATTTTCAGATAGCTCCGTGCTTCCGTGATGAGGACGCCCGTGCGGACCGTTCTCCCGGAGAGTTTTACCAGCTCGACTTTGAAATGGCTTTTGCAACTCAGGAAGATGTTTTTGATGTTGCAGAGCAGGTTTTGTATGAAACATTTAAAAAGTTTTCAAACAAGGAGGTTTCAAAGCCTCCGTTTGCCCGTATTCCGTATGCTGAAAGCATGGTTAAATACGGCACCGATAAGCCGGATTTGAGAAATCCTCTTATCATTGTTGACATAAGCGATATGTTTGTTGAAACAGACTTTGCTCCTTTCAGAAAGAAAACCGTTCGCTCAATCAATGTCCCCAATGCCGCCTCACAGAGCAAAAAGTGGTTTAAAAAGATGGAGGAGTTTGCTCTTTCAATCGGTATGAAGGGCCTCGGATATGTAAAGGTTAGAGATGATCTCACATTTGACGGTCCTATCGACAAATTTCTTAAAGAGGGCGACCGCGAGGAGCTTATCAAGAGAAACAACTCCAAAGCAGGCGATGTAATTTACTTTATTGCAGACACCGCAAAGGACGCTCCCAAGCTTGCGGGTCAGATCAGAACAGAGGTTGCAAAGCGTCTTGACCTTATCGACACAAGCCGTTTTGAGCTTTGCTTTATCGTTGATTTCCCGATGTATGAGCGTGACGAGGAAACAAATCAGATTATCTTTACTCATAATCCGTTTTCAATGCCGCAGGGCGGTCTTGACAGCTTGCTTAACAAGGATCCCGAAGAGATACTTGCTTATCAGTACGATATTGTCTGCAACGGCGTTGAACTTTCATCGGGTGCTGTCCGCAACCATGATATTGAAATTATGAAGAAAGCATTTGAGATTGCGGGATATTCAGAGGACGACCTCAAGGCAAAATTCTCCGCACTTTACAATGCGTTCCAGTACGGTGCTCCGCCTCATGCGGGAATGGCTCCCGGTGTTGACAGAATGATTATGCTGCTCACCGAGGAGGAAAATATCCGCGAGGTTATCGCGTTCCCGATGAACTCAAACGCACAGGATTTACTGCTCGGCTCACCCGGAGAGGTAACCGAACAGCAGCTTAGAGAGGTTCATATAAAATTAAGATAAAACTCAAAGGGCGAGTTGTACGGGATTATGACTTGCCCTGATTCTGTTTACAAAGGATGGTTTTTATGGTAACAAGAGAAGATGTTGAAAACATTGCGTTGCTCTCAAAGCTTTTTGTCCCCGAAGAAGAGCTTGACAGTCTTACGCAGTCAATGCAGGAGATAATTAATTTTGCTGATGAAATAAACAAAGCCCCCGCAAGCGATGAGGCTTTTGATAATATTAATAATCTGTCAAATGTGTTCCGTGAGGACGAGGTTGTAGAGTCGTACAGCAGTGAGGAAATTCTCAAAAATGCCCCCGAACAGGCAGAAAATCATTTCCTTGTAAGAAACAGAGAGTAAGGCGGTGCAGTAATGGGTACAATTTTAAAAATACACGAGATGCTTACATCAAAGCAGTGCTCATGCACCGAGCTTACAAAAAGCTATCTCGATGAAATAGAAAAATCAAACGGCGAGCTTAACGCCTATGTCAATGTAACGGGTGACGAAGCTCTTAAAACGGCAGAGGCTGTTGACAAAAAAATCGCTTCGGGTGAAGAAATCGGACTGCTTGAGGGCGTTCCGATGACGCTTAAGGATAACCTTTCTACAAAGGGAATCGAAACAACCTGCTGCTCAAAGATTTTGACAGGCTATAAGCCGATTTACAATGCGACGGTTTGGGATATTCTTCAGTCGCAAAATGCAGTTATGCTGGGCAAAACAAATATGGACGAGTTTGCTATGGGTTCATCATCCGAAACATCGTATTTCGGCGGTGCGGCAAATCCGTTTAATACAAATCATGTTTCGGGTGGTTCCTCAGGCGGCGTTGCGAGCGCTGTAGGAGCAAATATTGCTGCATACGGCTTAGGTTCCGATACGGGCGGATCAATCCGCCAGCCTGCGTCGTTTTGCGGAATCGTAGGATTAAAGCCGACATACGGAGCTGTTTCAAGATACGGACTTATTGCATATGCAAGCTCACTTGACCAGATAGGACCTATAACCAAAAGCGTTGAGGACGCTTCAATAGTTTTTGATGCAATTTCAAAGTATGATGAAAAGGACTCCACCTCAAAAGGCTACAGCGGAGATACCTATTCATCGCTTAACAATGACATAAAGGGAATGAAAATCGGCATTGCAAGAGAATATCTTGACGGCGTGCGTGACGATGTAAAACAGGCTGTTTTAAATGCTGCAGAGGTTTACAAATCGCTCGGTGCCGAGATAGTGTATTTTGATTTGCCTGCTCTCAAATTCGCACTTCCCGTTTACTATATTATCGCTTGTGCAGAGGCTTCTTCCAATCTCGGAAGATACGACGGTATTCGTTACGGTTACAAGACCGAGCATTACAATGGCACTCACGATATGATTTGCAGAACACGCTCCGAGGGTTTCGGTGAAGAGGTTAAACGCAGAATTTTACTCGGAACATATGTGCTTTCCGCAGGTTATTATGACGCTTATTACAAAAAGGCACAAAATTTAAGAGGAACAATCGTTAAAGCATTTAACGATGCATTTGAACACTGTGATGTTATTCTTGCCCCCACCGTTCCGATGACGGCTTTTGAAATGGGGCGTGCGGTTTCTGACCCGATTGAAACATATCTCACCGATATTTGCACCGTTCCTGTAAATATTGCGGGATTGCCCGGTGTTTCGGTGCCGTGTGGATTTAACGCAAAGGGTATGCCGATCGGTATGCATCTTATCGGCAAGAGCTTCGGTGAAGCAACTATTCTCAACGCCGCTTATAAATACCAGCAGGCGGCAGTAGAAAACTTTAAGGATACAAAGTGGGGTGTTAAGCTGTGAAATATGAATTAGTTGCGGGTTTTGAAACCCATATTGAGCTGTCTACAAAGACAAAGATTTTTTGCGGCTGCACAACGCAGTTCGGCGGCGAACCGAATACACATTGCTGCCCTGTCTG
>CALYBM010000048.1 GCA_944412525.1 uncultured Ruminococcus sp.
ACCCGTTAAAATCTTGAAAAATATTCGAAAATTAGGAGAATATTATAATAATTTTGGGAAAAACAACGATAATAAATATCTGATCGCTTTTTCTGCAAATGAAATGTTTGATGACCCGTTTATTGAATATTCCCGTGATTGCTATTTGAATAACAATTTGGATAACTTCTGTAATTATATTTTTGCGCCATATATTTTGGCCTTTACAAAGTGGATGCTCGATGATTGTGAAAAAGAGAATGTTGAAAAGATCTGTTATGTCTATAGAGATGGTTATCTGATTGAAAAGGTCCACAAGGCGCTGGCTGGATTTTATAAAGATTTTGGAATTGAAAAGGCTTATATCACTCGCTCTTTAACGAATCTTTTTCGCGCAAAACAAAAAAATGGGTTTAATGAAAGCATTTGCGACTTCCTCACAAATGATCAAATGACAAGGGATGACTTTTTAAAAAAGCGCCTTTTTATTGAAATTGGTTCCGAAGATTACAGGGAAGCCGTTGAAATATTTAAGGAGCATGGGATCTATCGAGCGGAAACGAAGCTTTCAAGAGATAAATATTTTGATTATGCGTTCAGGTTCGAAAAGTTTTTCCATAAAAACGCGAAATCCCGCATGGAAATTGCTGAGAGCTATATAACTTCACTTTTTGGTGATGGGAAAAAAACAGCGGTTTTTGATGTGGGCTATCGTGGCAGCGCATGCAGATTATTAAAAGATCAGTTTCATATCGAAACTATTGGGTATCATTTTTATGGAAAAGAAATGGTAAAAAATGAACACTATCGTGGATTAACGGTAAAAGCACCCATTTATATTGGTTTATCAGATGAGCAAAAAACAACTATCATTCAGATTCTTACCGAGGATCTTTTGAATTCTCAGGAAAAGTCCGTAACATCTGTGAAGAAAGATGTGGATGGTAATTTTATTTTGGAACGGGAGACACAAAGCTCCTATAGCAGTATCATTGAAAACATACAAAATAAATGTATTGAATATACCGAAGCGTTTGCGCGTACCTTTCACAGCGTATTTAGAAATCTGGAGCTAGACATCCTGCCTATCTATGAGTTTTATAGACGTTTTTTGGAACGTGCCAGCGTTAGCGATGCCGCTCTGTTTCAAAACATTAGCTTTGCGGACAGCGAATTTATGAATCCTAATAAGTCGAATCCATACCGGCAGGCCTACAATCGGATCTCGGGAAAGAAGAGTGTAGCCCCATATGCTCAGTCCGGCGCTCAATACTCTGAATTTCGAATTAAGACCTATTTCTGGTTGAAAGATCATGGTATTTTGGGACCCTGCAGATTTGTTTGGAGACTTGGGGCGAGAATAAAAAATAAGATATTAAATCTGCTTTTTGTAAAAAGGAAAGTTGCAGTACAGGCTCCAACTGAACAAGTTTTAAAGGACTTTGAACAATCTATCTCCACCATCCGTAGACAGATTCGGTACCGGTGCAGGCCAACTGTGCTCTTTTTTGGTCACAACGCAGCCTTTGATAAGGGTACTTGTAGCTATATAAACCATGCTGCTGAAAACCCCAATTATAACTATTTGTTTGTGTCAGAGGCTCCCCATGTGAGCCAACAAGTGTTGGAAAAAAAGATTTTTATTGATTATAAGGTTGTTCAGTATGTTCCCATGAGCAATTGTTATCACAAAAATATTGATATGCCTGTCGATAAAACATTGATCGACTGGATAAAGTCAAAAAACTACTTAAGGGAAACTGTTGAAAGTATTCGTAAGCGGTTTCCAGACATGGGGAAAAATTATCCGGAGCATCTAACTCGATATTTATATCACTATTACGAAGGACTTCTTGATACGTACTCTGCGGGGAACAATGGGATAGCGGTGGTTGCTTGGAATGAATTTACATCTATGCACTATCTGCTGAAAAATATATGTCAGGAAAAAAATATTCCAATCCTTTACTTTGAATTTGGGGTGCTTCCGGGAACTCTTTGTCTGGATACTCGTGGACAGATGGGAGAAAGTGATGTTGCGGTAAATAATGCAAAGTTTATGAACCTTACCGTCAGCGACGCTCAGGTTCAGGCTGCTACAGAGTTGATCCAGAATCTGAAAAAAAGCGGACTGAATCGAAATCCTCAGCCGATTAATGATGAAGTCGGCAAGCTGAAGAAATACATTGATAACGGGAGAGCAACTGTTGTGTATTTCGGGCAGAATGACTATGAGTCCGGAATGTATCCATACACAAAGATGTCAAAGACGTATCATTCCCCTATGTTTAAAAGCAGCGATGAGGCGGCTGTTGCGCTGGAAAAGATCTGCAAAAAGCTGAACTATAATTTTATATATAAGCCCCATCCCACCATTTATGCAATGTATGGTGCACCGAAAGGCCTTTCCAAAGATACCATTATCGTGGACAAGGTCAATTTGGATGAACTAATCGATCTAAGCACAATAACGGTGACAATTCTCTCGCAGACAGCCTACGTCTCTTTGATCCGTGGGAAGCCAGCAGTCATGCTTGGTTATAATCAGCTTCGGGGAAAAGGATGTACATATGAGTGCTTTGACGAGAAGGATTTGGAAAGGACAGTCATAGATGCAGTTCATTATGGACTAACTTCAGAGCAGAAATATGCATTTGTGCGTCATGTTGCGCAGTTAAACAGATACTATTTGTTTGATGATGAGCAAAAGCCAGGGCAAGCGTGGGGACAGCCTATTAGTGTATTTGAGGACAAGATTAGCTCCGCAATAACAGATAATGCGGCGGCAGAGCATAAAGCGAAAGTCATTGATAGCTGCGGCATGAAAATAGCAGTTATTGCATCTATGCCTGCTAATTC
>CALYBM010000049.1 GCA_944412525.1 uncultured Ruminococcus sp.
TCACAAAGACCGTTTACAAAGAATACTTTTGTAAGACCTGCCTTGTTTGCGGCTTCTACCGCCTTTTCGGTACCGACATTTACGCCGTCTTTGCCCGAAACCACAATAAGAGCAGTGTCAGCGGCACGCATGCCCTCTGCAACTCCTCCGGCGAAGTCAAAAAGTCCGGGCGTATCTATCAGATTGATTTTTGTATTTTTCCACTCAATCGGAGCAACTGCGGTCATTATTGACGCCTGTCGTTTAATCTCCTCTGCGTCAAAGTCAAGCACGGTATTGCCGTCGGCAATCTTTCCCAAACGGTCACTCACCTTTGAAAGATAAAGGATTGATTCGGCAACGGAGGTTTTTCCGCATCCGCTGTGTCCTGCAAGTGCAATATTTAATATTTTTTTAGCATCGTATTGTTTCAAAAATAAAACTCCTTTCGTTATTCAATATGTAAATTCGACATAAATATATCAATTTCACTAATTGTATAAACTAATTCTAAATTATTATATCATATTTGTATAAAACAAACAACCGAAAATGAACAAAATAAAAAAATTCACCCTTTGCCCAATTAAGCAAAGGGTGAATTGTGCATATTGCTTTATTTTAAAAAATCATTAATTTAAAAAGCATAAAAACATATGTTATATTTTGTGCATTATTACGGCAAGATTTAATTGCTCGCGTTACTCAAGCACAGCTCCCTGTGCACCTGATGAAACAAGCTTTGCATAGCGTGAGAGGTAGCCCGATGTAATTCTCGGCTGACGGGGAGTCCATACAGCCTTTCTTTTTGCAAGCTCTTCGTCCGATACAAGAACATTTATTGTATTTGACGGAATGTCGATCTCAATAGTATCGCCTTCCTCAACAAGGGCTATAGGACCTCCTACGGCAGCTTCGGGTGAAACATGTCCGATTGCGGCGCCTCTTGTAGCACCTGAAAAACGACCGTCTGTTATGAGTGCGACGCAGTTTCCGAGACCGCTTCCCATAATAGCTGATGTCGGGTTGAGCATTTCTCTCATACCCGGGCCGCCCTTCGGTCCCTCATATCTGATAACAACAACATCGCCTGCGTTGATTTTTCCGTCATAAATTGCGTTGAGTGCATCTTCTTCGCAGTCAAATACTCTTGCAAAACCCTTGTGGTGCATCATTTCCTCAGCAACGGCGCTTCTCTTTACAACGCATCCGTCGGGAGCAAGGTTGCCCTTCAATACTGCGATGCCGCCCGTTTTGCTGTACGGATTTTCAACAGTTCTGATAACTTCCGTGTTTTTAATTTCACAGCCTTCGATGTTTTCGCCGACTGTCTTGCCTGTACATGTGAGAAGTGATGTATTAAGAAGATTGAGCTTTGTAAGCTCGTGCATTACCGCATAAATTCCGCCTGCCTCGTTAAGATCCTCAATAAAGTGGTCGCCTGCCGGAGCCAGGTGGCAAAGGTTCGGGGTCTTTGCAGATATTTCGTTTGCAATGTCAAGGTCAATATTAATTCCGCACTCGTGAGCAATAGCAGGAAGGTGAAGCATTGTATTTGTCGAGCATCCAAGCGCCATATCAACTGTGAGAGCATTCTTAAATGCTTCCTCCGTCATAATATCACGGGGACGAATGTTGTTCTTAACAAGCTCCATAATCTGCATACCTGCGTGTTTTGCAAGCTGTAAACGCTGTGAATAAACAGCGGGAATAGTGCCGTTGCCCTTTAGTCCCATACCGATAACCTCGGTAAGACAGTTCATTGAATTTGCAGTAAACATACCTGAACATGAACCGCAGGTAGGACAAGCGTTGTTTTCGTACTCGCCGAGCTTTTCCTCGTCAATTTCGCCCACCTTGAAGCGGGAAACCGCTTCGGAAACAGTTGAGTAGCTTATTTTCTTTCCGTCTACTCTTCCTGCGAGCATAGCACCGCCGCTGACAAATATCGACGGGATGTTGAGTCTTGCAGCCGCCATAAGAAGTCCCGGAACATTCTTGTCGCAGTTCGGTACCATAACAAGACCGTCAAAAGCATGTGCTTTAGCCATAGCTTCCGTTGAATCGGCAATAAGCTCACGGGTTACAAGAGAATATTTCATTCCCTCGTGACCCATCGCAATTCCGTCGCACACTGCGATTGCAGGGAAAACTATAGGTACGCCGCCTGCAAGGGCTACGCCCATTTTTACTGCCTCGACAATTTTATCGAGGTTTGTATGACCCGGGACAATATCGTTTTTTGAGCTGACGATACCGATAAGGGGCTTTTTGATTTCTTCGTCCGTAAGTCCCAAAGCGTGCAAAAGCGTACGCTGAGGAGCGGCGTTGATTCCGTCCTTTAATACTGAACTCTTCATTATAATCAATCCTTTCGGTTTATTGCTTGGTTTTGCATATCTATGCCTAATAATTCTATCATACAGAAAAAATAAAATCAAGATTTTGTTAAAAATCCCTTAATGGTACTCTTTCGGGGAAAACGGTATTGACTTTTTATGCTGTTTAAATTATAGTTGAGCTAAATAGAAAGCCTGAATTATATAATACTGATGTGCAAAACACCTGTTTTATTTGCACCGAAACATAAGGAGAAAATTATGAGTAAAAAAGTTTTATCACTAATTATTTGTGCGTTGCTTGCATTTGGCAGTGTTGCAACTGCTTCGGCTGCCGATACAACCGAAGAAAAGCCCGCATACATAAAAATCGCACAACAAAATAATATAAAATCTTACTATGACGATTCGGGAAATGAAATTGACATCACTAATCTTAACAATGATATCAATGTTGACGAGAGCGTTCTCCCCGAAAGCTACGACCTGCGCAACTACAACCGAGTAACTTCCGTCAAAAATCAGGGCACACAGGGCTTGTGCTGGGATTTTGCCGCAACGGCGTCTATAGAATCGAATATACTTTCTCAACCAACGCTTGCTCAAAAAGCAGGGGAAAATCCGCATCTCAGTCTTGACCTTTCCGAGGCGGGAAACGCATGGTATTTTCACACAAACATTGATGATGAAGAGTCTGTTCTGTATGACGACTACAAAAAAGATCCCTCAAAGGGCGCGAACGGCGGATTTCCCGAATATGTTGCAGACAGTCTTGCGGCAGGCTACGGCGCTTATCCAGAAAGTCTTATGCCTTATGATGAATGGGACAACGGTTACAGCGAGGCACTGCGTTATTATTCGGATTACAGGCTGAAAGATTATAACGAGCTTACTTATGATGAAGATATAATCAAAAAGTCGATAATGGAAAACGGTGCCGTGACCGTTACATACAACTGTTTTAACTCCAACACCTATGTCGTTGACGGAATGGAGGCATATTACGACGACGGGACCCCCATTGAGGGTCAATTTGAGCAAAGTCATGTAGTTGTCATTGTCGGCTGGGACGACAGCTTCAGTAAGGATAACTTTAACCCCCGTATGCAGCCCGAAAACGACGGTGCTTGGCTGTGCAAAAACAGCTGGGGCGAAAACAGCGGAAGCACAAGCGAGGGCTATGAGGGCTATTTTTGGATGTCATATGAAACCAATACGCTGGGAATTTCAAATTTTAATATGCAGAGCGTTGATGAATTTGACAATATTTATCAGCACCAAATCACATATGATTATTCGCTTGATGTAAGCTCTGCCGCCAATGTGTTTACGGCAAATTCAAACGAAACCCTTGAACAGATTTGCTTTGCCGCAGTCGGTGCGTCGGATGTAAGCGTTGAAATATATCGGCTAAACGATGATTTCTCCACCCCTGTTGACGGCACGCTTCTTTCTTCATTTGATGTGCTTACAGACTTTACAGGCGTTCACTGCATTGAATGTCCCGACGCAATAAGTCTTAGCAAAGGAGACCTCTTCTCTGTTGTCTTAAATCAAAAATCGCAGCTTCAGCTTAATTTTAAAAGCGACAGCGGCAATGACTTCTCAAAGCTTAGCTACTACCTGAATGATAACGGCGAGTGGAAAGATGTTGCGGATGATTCCGATTACAGCTACGCGGCGATTAAAGCCTACACCTCAAACTCAGACGGAACCGATAAATCAAGCCTTGAAAATGCAATAAAAAACGCCGAGGCCGTAAACCCCGACGAATATATAGATGATGAGCTTATTACAGAGCTTGCAAATCAGCTTGAATACTCACGCACTGTTTTAAGCGACAAAAATGCATCTCAAAACTGCGTTAATAATGCAGTCTGCCTGCTAAACAAAAGCATATCAAGGATTACAAACTACACATTTACGATTAATTCAGCTGACGATTACTACACTCTGTATAACAAAATTGAAAATAACAAAGGCAATAATATCAAAAGAATTGTACTCGGCGCAGACATAGATTTCGGCGGGGATACGATAAACACAATTTACACATACGCCGATTTTTCCGGTGTCTTTGACGGAAACGGCCACACTATGAGCAATTTTGTGATTAACGGCAATATATACGGTCAGTGCGGAATATTCGGACGAATCAGCAATGCCGCAATACAAAATGTAACTTTCTCCGACTGTGTTATTAACTCTGAAAGTTCCGCGTCAATCATTTCAAACATAAGCACGGATTCAACAATAGAAAACTGCCATGTAATAAATTCTAAAATAAAATCGGATATTCAGTCTGCTGCACTGTGTGCAAGCCCCTATAATACCACAGTGAACAACTGTAGTGTAAAGGGAACGGAAATATACGGTAACTTCGGTGCGGGAGCATTTGTTATAGGTGATTTTGAAAGCAGCCCTCTAAACTGCACATTGTCAGATACAAAGCTGTATTCATCAAGCATTGTTACAAACGGTGATTTAACTGTTACAACTTACTCTGAAAACTCCGAATATCTGTTTTCTCCCATAATTACACTTGACGAAAACGGCTGTACGATTGAAAGTTTTATCGGAACAATTACTGACGCAAAATCAAAAGAAGCAACCGTTACGAAAGAACAAGACCGCTACAGGATAGGCGCAGAAAGCGGAGATGTTTATGTAGAGCTTTCATACTGCAATGTTGATAATATTGACTATACCGTATCGGGCGACATAGAAACCCGTGAGCTTTTGTTGACAGGGTACAGCGGAACAGACGGTGATATGGTAATACCAAGCGAGCTTTTCGGCAATCCGATAGTGGGCTTTTCTCAGTATTTTGCCGACAGTTTTCAAAACCGTGATAGCATAACTTCACTTTCTATTCCCGGAACAATCAAAACAGTACCGTACGGGATTTTTTCGGAAATGCCGTCGCTTAAAGTTTTGAAGATAAATGAGGGCGTAAAAACTATTGAATATTCGGCATTTGAAGGATGCTATGAACTGTCAAAAGTCTCAATGCCCGATTCCCTGACATCAATTATGTCATCTGCTTTCAGCGACTGCATTAGTTTAAGCGAAATAGAATTCGGAAACGGCTTGGAATACATAGGCGATAGCTGTTTTGCAGATTGCACGTCTCTTGTCGACCCTGTGCTTCCTAACAGCTTAAAAGAAATAGGAGATAACGCGTTTTCACACTGCTCGTTTAAAAGCGTTACCCTTGGCAAAAACATAGAGATTATCGGAGAAAACGCTTTTGCATCTACAGGTCAAAGCGAGCTTGACTACAATGTTGTTTATATCCCTGATTTTGTAATCAACGGATATAAAGCGACCGCCGCCGAAACATACGCAAACGGCAGCGGCTTAAAGTTTATTGATATAGCAACACACGAACCTGTAGCTACAGGGGAGCTTTTTGATTACGGTGTGTTTATTAAGGGCGATGTAAATCTTGACGGCGTTGTAAACATTCTGGACGCAACCGAAATTAACAAATGGCTGACGAATCAAGCAGAGCTTGACGCGGTTGCCCGCTGCAACGCCATTGTGTGCGACGCATACTCGGAAATTACCGTTCAAAACGCAACTGATATTCAGAAATACTCGGCAGGTTTGATTGATTCGCTTGACGGCTCAGCGGCAGGCTGATAAATGAACTTTTCAACACGATCATATTTAATTTTTACATCATTTTATTGTTATAATGCGAGGTATATCAAAGTTGTCAGAAATACATTT
The DNA here is from genome assembly GCA_944412525.1 of uncultured Ruminococcus sp. Taxonomy (GTDB): domain Bacteria; phylum Bacillota; class Clostridia; order Oscillospirales; family Acutalibacteraceae; genus Ruminococcoides. The sequence goes on from CALYBM010000049.1 coordinate 6,054, forward strand.
GTGTAATCCTATACATATTTAAAACTTACATACCGCTTTCAAATATGTATAGATACAAGTCCTCAAGCGTCGGCTCATCAAAAATAAGTATTTTGGGGTCGTTTAAAAGAGCCTGAGCAATGAGCGCCCTATGCTTCATACCTCCCGAAAACGAACCGAGCTTTTTGTGCGCCGCTGATGTTAAATTGACCGTTTCAAGAAGCGAAGTCAACAATGTTAATACAGCGATAAACTGAAATTTTGAAAATAGTACAGCGAAAAATTATTAAGAATATTGACATTATTTATCGGCAACAGCACAGGCAGGATAAACATAAGAACTGAAATTGCTATGGCAACGATGATATTTTTCGTAAACACAGATACAGCCGCAATAATAGCTGTTATCAGCAGCGATACAAGCACCCTCACGGCAAATATAAAAATAATTACTTGAAGAACTGTCGTATCACCTGGAAGACATTCAAAGCTTGGCATACTGCATGCGGTATTATTTATACCGTTCATTCCGTAAGCTTCAATTATTCTTTGAAAATACGGAAGATATACAGCTATATTTAAGGCAAGAACGATTAAGAAAGAGCAAATGAGCTTTTTGACAATAAGTTTTTTTATTCCTGTTTTAGATGATTTCACAAGATTTATCATTCCACCCTCGTACTCGCAGGTAAACAGCGGAACCGTGCACATTATAATAATAGCATATAAAACAAGGCAATATATATTGCTTAAATCTCCGCTAACTCCAAGGAGAATATCAATCCCCCTGTAAAACATCACCGAAACTTTGTTTCCTGCCTCTTGCTGATTGCATAGGTACTCATAGTACGGGACAACATACTTATTAAACTTTTGATATTCCTCTGTCATATCGGAATATTTCGCTGACAGCCGTAAATATGCACTTTCAGAAATCAAGCCGTTTTCATAATCGGCTGTCAATGCGGGTAATTCCGATTCGCTTTTTGCAAACAGGTCAAGCTCTGTCTTTATTTCTTCTTTTTTTTCATTATTAAAATCTCCTGCAAAATACGAAAAGTAAAATTTTTCATATTTTTCCTCCTCGTTTAGAGAAATAGGAAATGTAAGGTTAACTGCTGCCTGCACAGTAATGAGAGCTAAAATAAACAAGCCTGCCTTATTGGTGATCAATGCTTTGTATATTTCATGAGTGATAACGCTTGTGTGCTCGGCGGCTCGCTTAAACTTAATCGGCAAAAGCTGTGTATATTTGCTGTAAGGTAAAATATTTTTATTACTATATACAACTACGCTTAGTATGGCTAAGGCAAAAAGAATCACGCAAACAAAAGCAAAGGATACAGCAAGGCAGTTTATCGGATAGCCAAAAATATTAATATTTCGGTAAGAAGAAATAATATCTTTAGTATCTGTAAGCTTAAACAGGTTAATATATTTCAGCCACATTGCACTTGAATTATCATCAAAAGCGATGGTAAAAATATACGAAACCAAAAATAAAACGGAAAAAATCACATACCCTCCTATCCTGCTTCCGCTTATCATAGATACTAAATTAATTATCAGACAAAGCAAGAACATTACTATCAGCTTAGAGGTAAAAAACAGTGCTAAAAATTGAAGCACATTGATTTTTAAAAGGCAATTTGCAAATCCGTCAACAGACTGGATTGTTCTGAAAACATCGCCAAAACCGTAGGTAAGTGCTGAAATTATGTAATTTGTGCCGTAGAATAAAACGCAGATTATAAAAACTGCAATAAATGAAGCAGTAATTTTAGAAAATGCCAGCTTTTCTCTGCCGTATTTACAGGTTTTTTGCAGTGATGTAATACCGATGTTTCTTTCTCTGCCGATTAGTGCCTCGCATACAATAAAAAGTAGAAGTATCACTATCAAATCGGTGAGGACAAAATCAGTTGCCATATTAACTCCGTACGAGCTGTCAAAGGTTGTGTTTACATTAGTAAGAGTGCTAAAATTCTCTGCGGTGGAAAGGGCGTTTTTATAGGAAAATGAATTTTCATCAGCAAAAATTGAAATACTTGTAAGATTTTCGGCTTCTTTTATTACAGATCTAATATATGATTCATAATCCGAAGTGATCAAAAAATGGTCCTTGACATTTTGAAGCAGGATTCTGTCGGAGTAACCGTCTCCTGTGTAAAGCTCTGCGTCCTCATCATAAACCGATTCAAGTTTACTTTCGATAAATTCAAGCCTTTTATTGTCGTCCGGTATTTTCTTAATATCATTATTGAGGTTTATTTTAGCTGTTACAGAGATAAAGTCAGCCCCGCCGCCTTTGATCTGACCGTTATATATAAAAAAAGCATTGAGCATCAGAAGAATAAGCAACAGCAACATGGAAAGCTTTTTTGAAAACACCTTATATAATTCGGAAAAGACAATTTTTCTCATCATAATTTATAACGCTTCTTTCCATGCGGATATTTGGCTGTTCGCTTCAATGACTATCTTTTCAATTCCCGCAGCGTCAAGCTCACTTAAAAATTTCTCCTTTAATGTATCATAGTCTCCCTCACCTATAAACAAGTTTTCACGGTATTTCAAAAGCACTTTATTCGTATTTTCTATTTCGTCTTTTACATTTGAATTATCAAAAATAAATCCGCATATCGGTGAAAGCTTGGACGTGCTCAAGTCCTCGCTTGCTATTATCAAATCGTCAGCAGGCAGAATACTTCTGTTGCTGAATATATAGTACGGATTTTTAAAATTTTTAAATTGACTGTCCGACACAGCTATTGAGCCGTCGCTGTTAATAGTATAATCCTCACCCTTAATACCGTAATTCAAAAGCAACGCAAGTTCCTTATTAGTATTGAGCTCTGAGATTAAGTCAAAGGCATATTCCTTGTTATTGCTCCACGAAGCCACCCCTAGTCCGCACAAATCGCCGCTTAGATAGGTTTTTCCATCAATTGGAATATAGGTGTTTTCGCCTATTTTTGTAATTTTTGGATTTACAATGGTTGTTGGGTACAACAATAAATCACTGTCCTCAAAACTTGATAATTTGTAAACTGCGTTCATGGATTTTTCCATATATTCGTCCTTAAAAATGTTTATCGCTTTGGCTTCTGTGCCGTCAAATTTTACACCCACGCAAGATGTTAACAAGTCATAATAAGACTGAGCATTATACGGAGGCATCGGCTCACCGCTGCCTGACTGAAAGTTTTCCGCCATTGAGTCCGAATATATTTTGATATCCTTTAATTCAGTATTTTCTAAAATTTTCCAAATGTCATACTGCAAGTCAGTTTCGTTTAAGCCGAGTCTTTTGAGAGCGGCTGAATCAACCTCCCATCCTCTCCCCGCTGCTGACAGCGATGATGTGGGGATTAAAATGGTTTTTCCGTTTCGATTTGCAACATTCCACTCTTTTTTGCTTATCGTATTTCTGAGGGCACTGTAATTATCACTTGATAAATAATCATCGAGCGGGAATAAAAGGTCATTTAAATAAAAATAATCACAGTCGCTGTAACCGGAACTGTTGTCAATATTTGCCATTGTTAATATATCGGCTTGCTTGTTATCTTTTTTCATTTGAGCCACGGCAGACTGATATTTTTCGCTGTATGACGTAAGTAAGTTTTTACTGTTTTTTTCATTTTCGGGGAGATTATTAATAATTTCAAGCGAAACATAATAATCCTTTCCTAAGTCCTTAAGCTTTTGGTTAAAGCGATTCAGAGCCTCCTCATAGTCCGCATCAAAGCAAAATCTATTCGTCACCACAACTAACTTTGTCATATTATCAGACGGTGTGAAGTTTTGCAACGCTTCGCCACTTTCACTGTCAGCTGAACAAGCCGTCAATACAACTATCGTCAGTATCAAAATTAACAATGCAATTCGCTTTAAAAAATTATTCATAAGAAACCTCTGAATAAAATAATATGTTTATATTTCGGCAAAACAAATTAAAAATTAAATTAATAATACGCTTTTGTATTTACTGTAAAAGAGCCTACACCTGTAAAATTGTATATATGTCTACCCGCAGAATAATCGACCAAGTATAAGTTGTCTTTTATTATCGTTCCACCTGTACCGCCAAATGAAGATGAAGATGTTCTAACAATCATACTGGAAGAACTTGTTGCTTGAGATCTGTATGTAATAGTATGTGTACCTTGGACGGAGCCAGTACCTGACCCTGCCATTGAGCTTATCGTAGCTTTTGTTCTTCCTGCATATGCAGTAGATACCACATTACCACCATTGATACTGGTCTCTTTTCTATCTGTCGCAGCATTTGCTATTACAACAGAGGAACATAATAATGCAGCCACAAAGAATAACGCTGAAAAACGCTTTAGATACAAATGTCTAATTTTTCTCATTTCGAACCTCCTTTTTGTTTTGCCGAAATAATAAACTACCCAATTTTATAATATTGATTTCTACCTGCGTAAAAATCATCTTTGGAAACATAAAAATCGTCCTGCTGGGATATTTTCCCGTTTAATCCTTCTAAGGTACCGCTTAAACAGGAAAAAACAAGTCCGTCATTTGCTTCATAACCAAAGGCAACAGTTGTATCCTCGTCTAATATTAAATCAGAAACATCTTCGTTCTTTTCAATCTTATATTTATTGTCCGCATAATCATAAATTATATTACCTTTAACATTGCTGTACAATGTTCTGTATTTCTGTTTTACAGGTTCGGGGTTTTGAAATTTTAAAGAATATAAATTATTTTTCAGGTCGTTATCTTTTGAAAAATAAATTGTTTCATCAAGATATCCGCATGGGTTAAAATTAATTTGCTTGTCCTGATAAACTACAATTACGGATTTATCCGACAACTTCATCGTTAACAATATACATTCTACATTGTTTAAATCTGATAAACTGCCGTCATTTGAACCGGCTTTATATTCAAAAAAACATAAAGAGTCATCAACTGCGTTAATGATTGAATATTGAGCATTGGTGTCCTCTAAAATTATTTCTTCAGATTTACTTATCGGGTCAACGCAGGTTAAAACCGTCTTTTTCTCTTCCGTGCCTTTGTCGCTGTCAAGTATTGTTACATCATAGGTAAGATAAAACTTACCTCCTACCGATATAGCACTCATAGGATAAGCCACACAGTTGTCAGAATTATTGTATTGCTCACAAAGCTTCATCACTACCGAATAATTTGAACCGTCGAGATTTCGGCTTGCGAGAATGCTTTCTCCATCTATCGTATAAAGGTATTTATTTTCCACTAAAATAAACTGTGCGTTGCTGTTAGCGTAGCAAGCCTCGGTGTCGTGTGAACATTCGGGCTTATTGCACAGAAATACATTTTTGCCGCTGCTGTAATCAAAATATTTTAAGTACGCACTCTGATCCAAGTAATATATTCCTTTATCTGATGCAAAAGACGACAGTTCAAATTTTGCTGTTTGCGTAGCTTTGTAGGTATTTTGTTCACAACCCAAAAGCAACACACAGAGTAATACTGCAAATAATACAGTGGATATTTTTTTCATGAAAATCACTACCTCATTCAAAATAATAAAGGTATAAATCCTCCAGAGTCGGGGCAACACTTTCACAATTGTATTCATCAGGGGCAGTATCGGAAACCACTCTTACCACAATATCGTTATTGTCGTGATACAGATTGCTCACACGATAAACCGATCGGATTTTACTAAGCATTTTTGTTTGTGCCTTAATCATAAAAACCTTTCCCTCAATTTCCTTTGTAAGCTTTATGCCCGTATTTTGAGTCAACAGCTTCCCTTGCTTGAGTAAAATTATTTCCTTTGCAATAAACTCAATATCGGACACGACATGGGTTGAAATTAATACTATTTTATTTTCCGCAATTTCGCTTATGAAGTTGCGGATTCTTATTCTCTCTTTCGGGTCAAGCCCCGCCGTCGGCTCATCAAGGATAAGTATTTCTGGGTCGTTTAAAAGAGCCTGAGCAATAAGTGCCCTCTGCTTCATACCTCCCGAAAACGAACCGATCTTTTTGTGCGCCGATGATGTTAAATTAACCGTTTCAAGAAGCGAAGTGATTTTCTCTCTTGCTTCTTTCTTTTTCAGACCCTTTAACGCCGCCATATACCACAAAAAGCGGTTGAGCGTAAAGTCGTCATACAGTCCCTGCTGCTGGGGCATATATCCCAAAACAGAACGGTAGCTTTTGCCGAACTTTTTGATGTTTACTCCGTCATACAGCACTTCTCCGCAGTCGGGATTTAGGTTATCTGTGATTATATTCATAAGCGTACTTTTGCCCGCTCCGTTAGGACCGAGCAAGCCGTACACACCAGAAGTCAAGGTTACGGAAAAATTATCAAGCGCCTTTACCGTTCCCTTTTTATATGTTTTGCTGATATTTTTTATTTCAAGAGTCGGCATATTAAGTCCTCCGTATTCTTGATCTTATGAATTTTAAATATGCAATAACAGTCATAACGATTGATACTGCAACGCTGAATATGAAGACAACTGGTAAGTACCGCAAGATAATTATTTGCAATACAGTAGCCTATTCTAATGTTTTCAGCCACATATACCGCAATACAAGGAATAATTATCAGCACCGTTGAAAGCGCCGTCGTAAACATATTGCTTTTGGTGATTACGGACAGTACAGTTATAACCGAAACGACCGCAAGTGCAATGCAAAGATTACAAAGCAAATTGACAAATATTGCACCCAAAACACTAAAACAATAATTTTGCAGATTTTCAAAAACGCAGACAATCGGAGTTTCTAAACTGTTTGTACCATAGGTACTAATAAAGTGTATAATTAAATCTCGATTTGTTTATAAAGTAAAATCTTATGTTAATTTGCTGCAGCAAAAATAATCCTTTATTTTTGAATAGTATTAATATAATTAATATCTTTTATTAGTTACTTTTGGTTATTTATCCCTCTTTATCCAAATTATAGCATTAATAGCAAAAAATGTCAATATATTTGTTACGATTCTTCCCTTTTATTTGACAGGTTTTATTTCTGTCGTTTTCTTAACAATAAATTTAAAATTATCCTACATAATAAAAACTGCCGCTGCCTTTTGCATAAGCTTCGGCAGCGGTTTAATCTTTATTTCACTTATT
>CALYBM010000050.1 GCA_944412525.1 uncultured Ruminococcus sp.
GGATAACCGCGTTTTTAGAAAGCTATTTTGATGTTATCTTCGCACTTAACAGACAGACCCATCCGGGAGAAAAACGACTTGTATCCCTGTGCAAAAGCACCTGCAAAATACTGCCCGAAAAGTTTGAAGAAAATGTAAACGCTCTTATCTCATCTGCATCGACGGGCGGCTCATACGAAATCGTATGCGATATGGTAGAAAAGCTTGACAAGGTTTTGGAAAAATACGAATAAATAATTTTAAATATAAGATTAAATATAAAGATTATAAAACTAAAGCTTGCGGCAAACTTCTTTGCCGTAAGCCTTACAAAACTAACAGAGGACGCATAAATTTGCGTCCTTTTTGTTTTTTTAATACCTATCTAATAAATTTCAATAAAATTTTGTATTTTTAAAAAACAATATTGGCTATTTTGAAATTTTGCTGTATAATAAACTCAATGACGTCTTATAAGGGTTTGATTATTTGAAACTTTTGCGTATACTGAGTCTTTTTATTGCCGCATTTACGATGATTTTCTTTACGGGCTGTGACCTCAGCTCCGTGTACAGCAGCGAATTTTTCGCAATGGACACGGTAATGACAATTACAGCCTACGGCAAAAACAGCGAAAATGCGGTATCTGCGGCACAGGACAGGATATATGAGCTTGACGATCTGCTTTCCGTTCAAAAAGAGGACAGCGAAATATACAAACTAAACTGCGCAAAATCACTTAGCGTATCCCCCGACACCCTCAGTATTATAAACCGCTCAATAGAAATTTCAAACCTTACCGACAACTGCTTTGACATAACCTGCGAACCTCTTATAAGGACATGGGGATTTTATTCAGGACTTAAAAACAAGGTTCCCTCACAAGATGAGATTGAAACCGCCCTCAAGGGAGTCGGTACCGAGCATATAAAGATTAATGAAAACACCGTAACCCTTGACAAAAATACTTCTCTCGACCTCGGAGCAGTCGCAAAAGGCTATGCGTCGGGCGAAGCGTGCAGAGTGCTGAAGGAAAACGGCGTGTCTTCGGCACTCATATCGCTGGGAGGCAATGTCCGTGCCGTAGGCTCAAAACCCGACGGTTCAGACTGGAGCGTTGCAATCTGCGACCCCGACGACAGCACAAAACAAGCGGGCACTCTCAAAATCAGCGACACAGCGGTTGTTACGTCGGGAGGCTATCAGCGTTATTTTGAAGAAAACGGACAAATTTATCATCATATAATTGATACTGAAACGGGATACCCGGCAAACAGCGGATTAAAGTCCGTGACCGTTGTATCACAAGACGACACGCTCGCCGACGGCCTTTCAACGGCGCTTTTTGTTATGGGACTTGAAAACGCAAAAAAGCTGTATTTTGATAACAACTCGCTTTTCGGCGCGGTTTTTATTACGGACGACAACAAAATTTATATAACCGACAACCTCATAAACAATTTTTCATCGGAGAGGAGCTTCGAGATAATATAAATGAAAACCCGAACATGGATAATTATTTTTTCACTCGCCTGTGTACTGTGCGTGTGCGTATGGCTGTACTTTTCGGCTTTTTTCTCACCGTCCGAAACAGTCGGAATTTATCAGGACGGAGTATTAGTAAGACAAATAGACCTTTCAAGCGTAACGCAGCCTGAGGAAATTACCCTTTCGGGCGAATACGGCGACAATGTAATCCTTGTGTCGCACGGTCATATCAAAATGAAAAGTGCAGACTGTCCCGACAAGCTCTGCGTAAAACACGGAGAACTCAAAAGCTCTGCCTCTCCCATAGTTTGTCTGCCAAATAAAATAGTAATAAAGTTTGAAGATGATGCGCCCTCTGCGGACGCAGTGACGGGGAGGTAATATGAAAACCAAAAAAATAATTTTTACTTCGGTCTTAACCGCCCTTGCACTTGTATCATTTGTAATTGAGGCTTCAATCCCCCCCCTTACTCCTATATACGGAGTAAAGCTCGGAATTGCCAATATTTTTACTCTATTTACATTATACAGTATAGGGGCGCCGTATGCTTTTGCTCTGCTGATACTAAGAATCACAATCGGAAGCATATTCACGGGACAGCTCGTTTCTTTTTTGTACAGCTTGGCGGGAGGGCTGCTTTCGTTTTTGCTTATGATACTTTTAAAACGCTTTTTCCCGCTCAAACAGCTCTGGGTTTTGAGCGTGCTTTGTGCCGTTACCCACAACCTCGGTCAGCTTTTGACTGCGATTTTAATTACACAGACGCCGCAGCTTATGTATTACCTTCCCGTGCTTGCGGCTTCGGGAATTATTGCGGGAGCGTTTACGGGACTGTGTGCACAGCTTGTGCTTAAAAGACTTCAAAAACAAATCAGTAAACAGCTTAACACATAAACAAACGGAGGATAAGAACAGATGAGATTAAAAGGTATAAAGGTTCCTCACCGAAAGCACACGGCAAACAGCGTGCCGCAGAGAATACCTCTGCCCAAAGCCGTGACGATACCGATGTCTATGCATATCGGAAAGCCATGCAAGCTCTCGGTGAAAGCGGGAGATCATGTGAAAGTGGGGCAGATAATCGGTTTGCCCGACGGTTTTGTCAGCTCGCCGATACACTCAAGCGTGTCAGGAACTGTGAAAAAAACGGAAATCATCACAATGACAGGAGCGGCAAGGACCTCTGCCGCCGTTATAGAAACCGACGGTTTGCAGGAGCTGTGCGAAGATGTAAAACCGCCCGTTGTTACTGATTTTGAAAGCTTCATAGAAGCAGTCAAAAACAGCGGCGTTGTCGGCCTCGGCGGTGCGGGATTTCCTACCTTTGTAAAGCTTAATATAAAGGATTTGTCAGCAGTTGACACGGTTATAATCAATGCGGCGGAATGTGAGCCGTACATAACCTCCGACACACGCACGATGCTTGACAAAGCCGAGTACATTTCAAAGGGCATTGACCTGATTCAAAAATATCTCGGTACAAAGCGCATTATTATCGGGATAGAAAACAACAAAAAGCCGTGTATTCAAAAAATGCAGGAGATAGCAGACAGCAAAAGCGGCGTTATCGTAAAAGTACTGCCGTCGATTTATCCGCAGGGCGGCGAAAAGGTGCTTGTTTACAACACAACAGGCAGACTTATTCCAAAGGGAGGACTTCCGCTCGATGTCGGTGCGGTAGTTTTAAACTGCACCACGCTTGCTTGCATTGCCGAATATATTGAAACAGGTATGCCCCTTACGGAAAAATGCGTAACCGTTGACGGAAGCTGTGTAAAAGAGCCCAAAAATGTAATTGCGCCAATCGGCACGCCCGTGCAAAATCTGTTTGATTTTTGCGGAGGCTTTAAGGCGGAACCGAAAAAAGTGCTTTACGGCGGACCGATGATGGGAATTGCCGTACCCTCGCTTGACTCACCCGTGCTCAAAATGACAAACGCCGTTATCGCTATGGACGAAAAAGACGCAAGACCTCCCAAAGCTTCATCCTGCATTAACTGCGGAGAATGTTTAAACAACTGTCCTTTAAGGCTTGACCCAAGAAAAATTTCCAAGGCATTAAAGCTGGGGCTTGACGAGGAACTGAAAAAACAGAACGCCGATTTGTGTATGGAATGCGGCTGCTGCGCTTATGTGTGTCCTGCAAAGAGACCGATTGTACAGAACAACAGGCTTGCCAAAGCAAGGATTAACAAATATTTATCACAGCAAAAGGCATCAAAGGAGGGCGAAAATGAATAAGCTTATTTCCTCTTCGTCGCCCCATATTACATCCCCGAGAACTACGCAGAAAATTATGCGCGATGTGCTGATCGCCCTGCTTCCGGCAGGTGTTGCGTCGGTTATAATCTTCGGTCTGAGGTCGCTTTTGGTTATAGGCGTATGCGTTTTGGTATGCGTAGTATCGGAGTGGGCGTTTGAAAAAATCTGCAAAAAAGACAATACTGTCTTTGACCTTTCCGCGGTCGTGACGGGAGTTTTGCTCGCCTACAACCTGCCTGTTTCAATTCCGCTGTGGCAGGCGGCATTCGGAAGCCTGTTTGCGATAGTAGTTGTAAAACAGCTTTTCGGCGGAATAGGTCAAAACTTTGCAAACCCCGCAATCACGGCAAGAATCGTCATGCTCATAGCCTTTTCGGGAACAATGACCTCTTGGACTTTTCCCGACGGCGTATCGAGCGCAACTCCGCTTTCCCTTATGTCGGGCGGTAATCCTGAAGCGCTTCCGTCCTACACCGATATGCTTTTCGGGCTCCACGGCGGATGTCTGGGCGAAACCTGCATAATCGCACTGCTTGCGGGCGGTATTTACCTTATCGCAAGAAAAGTAATAACATGGCACACCCCTGTTGCATTTATCGGCACTGTACTTATAATGTCGCTGATTTTTGACAAAGCTCCTCTTTACCAGCTTATGTCGGGCGGCCTTGTAATCGGCGCTTTCTTTATGGCTACCGACTACGCAACAACCCCCTGCACAAAATGGGGCAAGATAATTTTCGGCATAGGCTGCGGACTTGTTACGGTGCTGATAAGATTCTGGGGAGCTTCTCCCGAGGGCGTGTCGTACTCAATATTGCTGATGAATATTTTTACACCATATATTTCAAGGCTTACACAGCCGAAACCTCTCGCGGGAGGTGACGGGCGATGAAAAACACATTCTCGGAAATGATAAAGCCCGTTTTGGTTCTTGTTGTAATATGTCTTGTTGTGACCGCCCTGCTCGCGTATGTCAACACCGTGACATCACCGATAATAGCAAAGGCGGAACAGGCAAAAACCGAACAGGCGATGTCGGAGGTTTTGAAAGATGCGGACGGCTTTGAAAAGCTCACGCTTAAAAATATCCCCGACAGCGTAACGGACGCTTACCGTGCCGAAAACGGCGCAGGCTATGTGTTTATGATGACGGCAAAGGTCTACGGCGGGGATATTAATCTGATTTGCGTAATAGAATCCGACGGCAAGATCGAACGGTGCCAAACGCTCTCACACTCCGAAACCAGCGGGCTCGGCTCAAAAATCACCGAAGATCCGTACAAAAGCCAATATTCAGGCAAAACCTCGGATACCCTAAGCGAGGTTGACGCTATTTCGGGAGCGACAATTTCTTCAAACGCCTACAAAAGCGCCGTGGAAGCGGCATTTGAAGCGTACGATGTTGCAAAGGAGGCAGTTAAGTGAACAAAAGGCAAAATTTTCTTAAAGGACTTATAAAAGAAAATCCCGTTCTTGTCCTTGTGCTCGGAACCTGCCCCACCCTTGCGGTCACAACCAGCGTTTCAAGCGCAATAGGAATGGGGGCGGCGGCAACGGCGGTTTTGCTTTGCTCAAACATTGTAATTTCCGCGCTGCGCAATATTATTCCCGACAAGGTGCGTATCCCGTGTTACATCGTCCTTATCGCAGGCTTTGTAACGATGGTACAGATGCTTGTAAAGGCGTTCGCACCCGCACTTGACGAATCTTTGGGAATTTATCTTCCGCTGATAGTTGTAAACTGCATTATTCTCGGCAGAGCCGAAATGTTTGCAAACAAAAACAAGGTAATCGACTCGGCAATCGACGCTTTGGGAATGGGAGCGGGATTTACGCTTGCACTCTTTATGATGTCGTCAATCCGCGAGATACTCGGAAACGGAAGCTGGATGGGCTTTGAGATTCCAATCCTCTCCGACAACAGCATTTCCATTATGACGATGGCACCGGGAGGATTTCTTGTATTCGGCATACTCATTGCCGTTGTCAACAAAATATCGCACGGCAAAAACTCAAAGAAAAACTTCGGCTGTGCAGGCTGTCCCTCGGCTGACATCTGCGCAAAATCAAACGGTGAACAGGAGGAAGCAAAATGACGAAATTTATTATAATTATGCTCTCCGCCGTGTTCATCAACAACTATGTACTGTCACGGTTTTTGGGAATATGCCCGTTTTTAGGCGTTTCAAAAAAGCTCAACCAGGCGGTTGGAATGAGCGTTGCCGTAATTTTTGTAATGCTTATCGCCACAGCCGTTACGTGGCCCATACAAATATATCTGCTTGACCCGAACAGTCTCGGCTATTTGCAGACAATCGTATTTATACTGGTAATCGCCGCGCTTGTACAGCTTGTTGAGATTATACTCAAAAGGTATATCCCTTCGCTTCACAAGTCGCTCGGCGTATATCTCCCCCTCATTACGACAAACTGTGCCGTACTCGGAGTTACGATTCTCAACATCGACGAGGGCTACACCTTTGCAGAAGCAATGGTAAATTCGCTGGGAAGCGGAGTTGGATTTTTGCTTGCAATGGTTATGTTTTCGGGTGTACGCTCAAAAATTGAGGGTGCCGATGTTCCAAAGGCATTTCAGGGACTTCCCATTACACTTGTTGCGGCTTCAATAACCTCGCTGTCCTTCCTCGGATTTTCGGGCGTTATAGAAAATCTGTTTGCATAACGGAGGTGTGCTTATGAACGAAATACTGACTGCCGTAATCCCCGTTGTGATTATCGGCTTAATATGTGCCGTTGTACTTGTTGCCGCCTCCAAATTTATGGGCGTAAAGGAAAACGAAAAAATCCCGCAAATCAGGGAATGTCTGCCCGGCGCAAACTGCGGTGCGTGCGGCTTTGCCGGCTGTGACGGATACGCAAAGGCTCTTGCGGAGGACTCAAAAACCGCAACAAACCTCTGTGTTCCCGGAGGCGATTCGGTTTCACGAAAGCTCAGTGATATTTTAGGCGTTGAATTTGAAGACGTGATAGAACAAGTCGCTTTTGTGCGCTGCTCTGGCGACTGCGCGGCAACCGAGGACAGAGTCGAATATATCGGAATATCAAGCTGTGCCGCCGCTAAACAAATTTTCGGCTCAAAAGGGCAGTGCTCCTTTGGCTGTCTGGGGCTCGGCGACTGTGCAAAGGTGTGCCCAAACGACGCAATTTGCCTTGAGGGCGGCATTGCCCGTGTAAACACAAACAACTGCGTCGGCTGCGGGCTGTGCGTAAAGGCGTGTCCGAACAATGTAATCGTACTTACCCCCGATGTACAGCGTGCTATTACCTCGTGCAGCAGCAAAGACAAGGGAGGAGTTACCCGAAAATCATGCAAAAACGGCTGTATCGGATGCAAAAAGTGCGAAAAGGTATGCCCTCTCGGTGCCGTAAAGATAGTTGACAACCTCGCAGTTATTGACAGCTCAAAATGCTCCGACTGTCCCGATTTCGGCGCCTGTGCAAGGGAGTGTACAACGGGCTGTATTTCACTTGCATATCCCAAAGTCAGAAATACTTAATCTAAAAATATTCGCAAAACAAAAGGTCGGTTCAACTGATGTGTTGAATCCGACCTTTTTTGTGAGTTTTGCAATTAATCAAATACTACTTCGTCCTCGACATAGCCTTTTTTCTTCATTCGTTTAATAAAAATCTTTGCAATAAATCCGCTTATGAACACAAGCACGGAAACGACCCAGCCTGCGGCGATTTGTGCCCAGATAGCATAATCGGGATTGTAGGTGCCGCCCTTTAGCACAAACAGCGTGTACATATTCCAAACAAACAGTCCCGTGAGTAAAACGGGAGCGATTACCTTTACAGATGCCGCAAACCACCAATACGGTATTTTAAATTCTTTGGTATTGCGGTTGACCTCGGAAAGCACCTTGCGCAGGTTAAAGCACCAGCCTATCGCAACGCATTCAAGAACGCCGATAATGATAAGGTTTATCTGATTTGTCCAGTTATCGACAATGTCAAGCCATGCAAGTCCCGATTGTGTAACAAAAAGAATGGATATAACGCCGCAAATTGCGCAAACGGCTATTGTTACATTTTTGGGTCTTAAATGGAACTTGTCCGATATAGAAGCGGAAATACCCTCAACTATCGAGAAAGCAGAATCGATTGCGAGTGTTATAAGCATAAGGTAGAACACCGCGCCGAAAATCGCATTTACCCAGCCTATATCGGTAAGATTTACTATCGCCTGAGGATAAACCATAAACGCCGTCGAAATTCCGCTGTCCGTAATCTTGTCAAGCATTCCCGTACCGCCCATAGTCGAGAACATAACGATTCCCGAAAGAATACTTACAGCCATATCGGAAAACGCTATAATCATACAGTCAACGGGGATATTTGCGTCATCAGGCAGATATGAACCGTAGGCAAACATAATCGCCATCATAATTGAAAGGCTGTAAAACACCTGACCCACGGCGTCAACCCAAAGAGAAGCGTCCGCAAGCGCCGAAAAATCGGGAATAAACAGCATTGCAACGCCCTGCATAGCGCCGTCCATCGTAACGCCCTTTACCGCCATAATAAGCAAAAGCACAACAGGGGCAAAAACGGTAAATTTAACTACCTTGCCCACGGAATTTGCGCCGTTTCTTATGCAGTAAAAAATCAGTCCCCACGCAATAAGCAGGCACACAAGCACCTCGCCCGGAATTGATGCACCCTCAATCACTCCCGTAGTCTGCGTAAGCTCAAAAAACAAATTTGAAGCCGCCTCGGAATCTCCTGTCATGCCCGCAAACTGCCACGAGTTAAAAAACATAAGGATAACCCACGCAAAAACAACCGAATAATAGCAAACAATAACAAAAGCGTTTGAAGTTGCCGCCCAGCCAATCGGCTCAAAGCGTTTTTTGATTCCTCGCATCGACTCAATAGCGCCCTTGCGAAACTTCCTTGCGATGGAAATCTCCATCATAAGAAGCGGAATTCCCATAACAAGCATTGCAAGCAAATACACAAGCAAAAATGTTCCTCCGCCGTGTTTTGCCGCAAGGCCGGGGAATCTCCACGCATTACCGAGTCCCACAGCAGAACCGACTGCCGCAAGGATAAACGTAAAGCGCGAGCTCCACATACCCCTTTTTTCCATAAATCTCTCTCCTCTAAACAAATAATGTATTTATTACAAATTAAAAAAATTATAATATAAGTCTTGTATAATTGCAATACCTTGAATTTTATTTATATGCATCGTAAAAATTGACAGGTCAAACCCGTGTAAGAGTATTTAATTAATTATTTTTCTTTTTATATTCACTGGGCGTCAATCCCCTCAATTTTTTAAAAACACGGGAAAAATACATTTGGTCATTAAATCCTACCGAATATGCAACATCTTTTATCGGAATATTTTTGTCGATCAGCAAAATTTCCGCCTTTGAAACTCTGCAATCGTTAATATAATCAATTACCGACATTCCGAATTCCTCTTTAAAAATACGGTATAAATATGTTCTGTCTATTTTGATATAGTTTGCGACACTGCTTACCTTAAAATTGGGATTGCTGTAATTTTGCTCAATATAGTTGCGTGCCAAAACGGCATAGCTTGTATTTTCATTTCTTCCTCCGGGGAAATATTCAAGGTAGTATGACAGCAGCACCATAAGTTTTCCGCCCGCTCTGTACTGCGAATAAACAGTATCTGCGTCAATATCCTCAACAACAAAATACGATTCAAAATTGTCAACATCAATCTTTTCGGCAATCGGACGGTTTTTGCTGAAAGCAGTCTGTCGTACAAGAAATGCCGCCTCAAGACCTCTGAACTCTATCCAGCGGTACTCCCAAGGATCATCACAGTCAGGCTGTAAACAGACGCTTGACATGGGAAAAGTCAGAAACGACTGACCCTTTGATACCGCAAAGTCAACTCCGTCCACCGTGATATGTCCCTTACCCTTTGTAACATAGCAGAGCATATAGCTGTCACGAATAATCTGACGGCCTTCGTTAACAATATTTTGCTGCCTGCACCCACATGACAGAAAATGGCAATTTATTACTTTATAGTTTAATTTTAACCCCATATTTCCTCCGTGCAACATTTATCCATAATAAACAAACATAATTACATAGATTATTAGATATTTTATGTTTATACTTATACTAATATACAACATAATTACTGCTTTTTCAACTTTTTTAAGAGGGGAAGTTTGTATGAATTACAAATACGAAATAATAAATTATGACAAAAATTTACCTGCAAAAATAATGTATCTTAATTTGTCATCGGATACCCACAAAACAGAGCTTCACTGGCACCGCGAGCCGGAAATAATTTATGTTGTTTCCGGAGAAGCCGAATGTCCTCAAAACGGAACAACGCAAACCGTAAGCGAGGGAGATTTTATCTTCTTCAACAGCGAGGATGTCCATCTTGTACGCCCTGTCAAAGGCTCAACCGCAAAGCTTGTTTGCATACAGCTTTCCTTTGAATACATGAGAATGTTTTGCAAACCGATTGACAGCATAATATTTGATGTCAACAGCAGACCTCAGGCAAAACCCGAAATCATTGAGGTGCTTAAACAAATTGCCGAAATTGACCCCAACCACGACGAATACTCCCCGTTGCTTCAAATTTCGTATGTAAACAAAATTTACTACTTGCTTATGAAGTACTGTATTTGCTTTAGGCGTGCGTCAAACTCGGTAATTATTCCAAAGAGAGATTTTTCTTACGCAAAAACAGCCATAGCATATATAAACGAAAATTTCAAGCGTGAGATTCCTCTTGACGAAATCTCATCGGTTGTAAATCTTTCTCCCTCGTATTTTTCCAAATACTTTAAGAATGTCACTCAGGTAAGCTTCTCGGAGTATCTCGCAAACCTTCGTCTTGAAAACGCGATTCAGGATATGCTCAGCAAAAACTCCACCGTTTCGGCTGCAGCAATCGAAAACGGATTTGCAAATGTTAAATCATTTATTACCCAGTGCAAAAAGATTTACGGCTGCACACCCGCACAATACAAAAAGAAGCTTTTAAACAGATAATTAAAGATACCTATATGATTTTATGATACGGACGATTCTGATGATTCGTCCGTTTTTGTTTGTTGTAATAATAAAAGCTTTGTGCTAAAATAAAATAACACAAAAGGGGGGAAACCGTAATGATTAAAGGTGCCGTTTTTGATATGGACGGTCTTATGTTTGACACCGAGCGGCTTGTCTATGAAACCTGGCAAAAAATGATGGATGAACTTGGATTTGAATACAACCTCGATATTTTTAAAAATACCATCGGTCTGCGTACCGATATGGCCGAAAGCTACTATAACAGCCTTTACGGCGACGGCTTTTGTTACGCGTCTCTCAAAAAGAAAAGCCGTGAGATTTTTCTCAAACGAATCAGCAAAGAAGGCGTACCGATAAAAAAAGGGCTGTTTGAACTTCTTGAATTTTTAAAATCAAATAATATTAAAATTGCCGTTGCCACATCAACATCGGCACAAACCGCTCACAAGGCAATAAAGGCGGCAGGTGTTTATGACTATTTTGACGCCTTTGTCTGCGGCGACGACGTACAAAACAGCAAGCCTCACCCCGAAATCTTCCTTACGGCGGCACAAAAGCTTGGCCTTTGCCCCGAATATTGTGTTGCGCTTGAGGACAGCATAAACGGCATAAAATCCGCTCACGCGGCAAAAATGACAACGATTATGGTACCTGACTATTTGCAGCCTACAAAAGAGATTTTGCCGATGATGAGCTGTCTTTGCAAGGATTTGTCGTTTGCAAAGGACTTTATAAGTCAAAAAATATAACACAAAATAATTATATACGCCTTAACGGTGTTTATATTTTAAAACTAAATTCCTTATAATTTTACGGAGATGATTTTATGGATAAAAATTTAGAAGAAATCCGCAGTCAGGCACAGTGTGCCGCACTTGAATTATGTCAGGTTGCAAAGCTTAAAAGCGGCGATATTATGGTTGTAGGCTGTTCATCAAGCGAAATTGCGGGCGGCATAATCGGCAAAAACTCAAGCCTTGAATCCGCACAGGCAGTTTTTGATGGGCTTTATCCCGTGCTTTGCGAACGCGGAATTTTCCTTGCAGCTCAGTGCTGCGAACACTTAAACAGAGCAATAATAACGGAGCGTGCAGCCGTATCGTACTGCGAGCCTGTAAATGTTGTGCCTCAGCCAAAGGCGGGCGGTTCCTTTGCCACAACAGCCTACAAGGCTTTTAAGGATCCCGTTGCCCTTGAAGAAATAAGGGCGGACGCAGGCCTTGACATAGGCGGAACGCTCATCGGAATGCACCTTAAAAAGGTTGCCGTTCCGGTAAGACTTGAAATTGACCGCATAGGCAATGCAATTTTGCTTGCCGCAAGAACACGCCCGAAATTTATCGGCGGCTGCCGAGCTGTTTATGATGAAAACAATTTATAATTTATAAATTTTATTTTATTGCGTTTTAAGATTTTATTTTATTGATTTAAATATGCAAATTGTATAAAATATTTTATAATTTTTATTAAATCATATTGACATTTTCTGTGCATCATTGTATTATTGTATTGTATTAATAATACAACTATTACAACGCAAAGGAGAGTTAATATGAAGAAACTTAAAATATTGTCAGTCTTCTTGGCTGTTATCACGGCATTTTCGTGTTTATCGGTTATTCAAGCTTCTGCAGCCGAAATAACCGTAACATCGGTTGAGGTAGTTTCAGTTCCCGACGATATACTCGGCAAAACGCCTGAAAATCTTATTTACGGCATAAAAGTAAGAATGGATTACTCCGACGGCACTTCTCAGACATACGAAGTTAAAAGCGACTGCATTTATGAGTCGGCAACCGAAGATAAACGGGCGTCGCTCGGCATAAGTGCTTGTGTTGCTATTGTTGTAGCAGACGACAATATGGGGTTCTTCATTTCAGTAACTGATTATATTTCGGATTTTATTGATATAACGGTATATGCCCCGGGTGAAA
>CALYBM010000051.1 GCA_944412525.1 uncultured Ruminococcus sp.
ATTTCATCAGATTTCCCTCTCCTTTAGCTTTTCGTTTAGCTTTCTGTAAAAATTACGCTTATTTATGGAAAGAAGCTTGAGCTTTAAATCGGATTTCTTAATAATCACTGTATCCTCGGCAAGTATATCAACATTTTTCTCGCCGTCAACAGTTAGCACGCAGCAGCACTCGCTCGGAATTTTGACCGAAACCGACAAAACCGAGTTACCGTCAAAGAGAACAGAGCGTGAAAACAGTGAGTGGGGACAGACGGGCGTCATCAAAATGCAGTCAAGCTGAGGTGCCACAATGGGACCTCCTGCCGAAAGCGAATAGGCTGTAGAGCCTGTCGGCGTGGAAAAAAGCAAGCCGTCAGCACGGTATTTTGCAATTTCCTCGTCGTCCAAAGCTACATGAAGGTCAATAATTCTTGAAAGCTGACCCCGTGCTATTACGGCGTCGTTTACGGAAAGATAGTGAGTTGAAATGTTGTTCTTTACAACCTCAACATCGAGCAGCATCCGCTCTTCAATCGAATAGTCGCCGTCCGTAATCCGTGCGAGCTCATCTATCGTGTCAACTTCTATATCTGCCGCAAAGCCCAGTCTGCCGACATTTACTCCGATCAAAGGAGTGTCGTATTTTGCGGCGTATTTTGCGGCGTGAATTATTGTTCCGTCGCCGCCGACTGTTATTGCCAAATCGCAGGCTTTGAAAAGCTCGTCGATGCCGTCGGCGTACGAAATTTTAACGCCCTTGTAAAGTGATGAATATTCGGAAAGCATATAGACCTGTGCGTTGTGAGAAAGCATGAGCAATGCTATTTTCTCGGCACAGGCAACCGCCTCCTGCTTTGAAAGATTTACAATGATTGCCGTTTTCATTTAATCACCCTATTTGTCAAGTGCCAAGTGAGATTTTTCAACAAGCTGTTTCGGCGTTATATCGGTGTATGACTTGGGGTTGTCGCTTTTGCGGATATGTATCAGGTACTCGATGTTGCCCTCGGGACCTTTTATCGGCGAAAAATCGAGATTGAGAACGTCGAATCCGTTTTCAAGACAAAAATTATAAATATTTTCCACTACCTCGATATGTACCGCAGGGTCACGAACAACGCCTTTTTTGCCGACCTTTTCACGCCCCGCCTCAAACTGCGGCTTTATAAGACAAACCGCATTTGCGTTTTCTGCGGCAAGACTGCGTGCGACGGGCAAAATAAGCTTGAGCGAAATAAACGAAACATCTACCGAGAAGAAATCAATTTCATCGGGCACCTGTTCACGGGTTACCTTTCGCATATTGGTCCGTTCAAGGTTTACAACCCTTTCATCATTTCTAAGCTTCCACGCAAGCTGACCGTATCCGACATCTATCGAATAGACCTTTTTGGCACCGTTTTGAAGCATACAGTCGGTAAATCCGCCCGTTGACGCACCTATATCCATTGCGATTTTGTCCTTTAAGTCAAAATCAAAGTTCTCTATCGCCTTTTCAAGCTTCAGACCGCCTCGGCTCACATACTTTTGAGCTGTGCCCCTCACTTCGATTTGGGCATTTTCGTCATACGCGCTGCCGCATTTGTCAGCCTTTTGATTATCTACATATACAAGGCCTGCCATAATGACCGCCTTTGCTTTTTCTCGGCTGTCGGTAAAGCCCTTTTCAAAAACAAGTATATCAAGTCTTTTTTTCATATCAGTCAGTTTTTTCCTCTAAATCTTTTGTAATAACATCGAACATTCCGTCGCTGTCAAGTTTGAGCATTTTAAGAGCCTCGGAAACCGACATCTGCTTAACGAATTTATCGTTTATTGCCTTGATGTGGTAATTTCCGCCAAAGCTTGTCAGCTGGAGTAAATCGGAAAAATTGCGGGCAATTCCGCCGTTTTTGATTCCCTCTTCAAAGAACCATACATTCTTAAAGCACGCTGCAAACTCAACAGCTTCTCTGTTTATCGGTCTTATGCGGCAAAGCTTGAGAATACAAAGCTTAATGCCCTTCTCCTCAAGCATTTCCTTTGCCTTGCAGGCGTAAGAAAAAAGTCTGCCGTAGGTAATCAAAAGATTATCGCAGTCACGGCTGCCGTATATATCGTAGTCAATGCTCTCCTCGCCGTAATCGTCGGGTTTGTACAGCTCTCCGCCTCTGGGATACCTGACAACGGCAAGGCTGTCGCACATATAAATTGCCGTACCCAGAGATTTTTTAAGCCCTATAAAATACGACGGAGAAAAAACCGTTGTGTTGGGAATTGAGTTTAGCATTGACACATCAAAAACACCCTGGTGTGTTTCACCGTCGTTTCCGACAATTCCCGCACGGTCGACAGCAAGCACAAGGTGAATATTGCCGAGTGCCGAATCGTGTATAAGCTGGTCATAGGTACGCTGTAAAAATGTTGAATACACCGCAAAAACAGGTCTTAAACCGCGGGACGCAAGTCCGCAGCCGAATGTAACGGCGTGTTCCTCGGCAATTCCTACATCAAAAAAGCGATCCTTGTACTTCTTTGCAAAATCAGTCAGTCCCGTTCCCGCCGACATAGCCGCGGTTATGGCACAAATTTTTCTGTCTTTTTCGGCAAAGTCGCACATAGTCTTGCCGAAAACATACGAAAAGCCCCTGTGGCTTGACAGCGGCTCACCCGAATCAATGTCAAACCTGCCGATACCGTGAAATTCTCCCGGCTTTTCTTCGGCGGGCTGATAACCCTTGCCCTTTTTGGTTACAACATGAATTATTACGGGGGCATTGATTTTTTTGGCAACCGCAAAAGCGTTTTCGAGTTCATCTACATTGTGTCCGTCAATGGGTCCCAGATAGGTAAATCCGAAGCAGTCGAAAAGCGTGTTTTTATACACAAGATTTTTGATTTTTGATTTGCTTCGGCGTAAGAAAGCGTTTATGGGATTACCGAGCAGAGGGATTTTTGAAACCGCTTTTTCGGTTGCGTTTTTCACACGAATGTACCACGGCTGTATTCTGACGGTGGTAAGGTAGCGTGGGAACGCACCCACATTTTTTGAAATCGACATTTTATTGTCGTTTAAAACGACTATGAAATTTTTATTAAAACGGCCTGCGTTGTTCATAGCCTCAAACGCAAGTCCGCCCGTAAATGAACCGTCGCCTATAACGGCAACGGTGTAGCTGTTGTCACCGATTAAATGTTTTGCATTCGCAATTCCGAAAGCCGCCGAAATTGATGTGCTGCTGTGCCCCGTATTAAAATCGTCGTACTTGCTTTCGGATCTTTTGGGAAAGCCCGAAATCCCGTCCTTTTGACGCAAAGTATCAAAGTCGTCAAACCTGCCTGTCAAAAGCTTGTGCGTATAGCTCTGATGACCCACATCCCACACAATGCTGTCTTTGGGAAAATTAAAGCTTCGGTTGAGTGCGACAGTCAGCTCGACTACTCCGAGGTTGGGAGAAAGATGACCGCCGTTTACGGAAACCGTTTCAACAAGCTTTTCACGGATTTCGGTGCATAACTTCGGTATATCTTCCCTTTTCAGTCGTTTTACATCGTCAGGTGATTTAATTTTTGAAAGTATTTTATATTCACCCATAATTTTACCATTTCCTAATTTTTATCTGTTATTTTGTGCGGCACGCAAGCTTTGCTGCAAACTGTTCAAGTTCAGATGTACCGCCGCCGAAAACATCAAGTGCCTTTACCGCCTGCTCTGTAAGCTCATTTGCAAGCTCACGGCATTTTTCAACGCCGAGAAGAGATACATAGGTTGACTTGCTGTTTTGTTCGTCGCTTCCCACAGGCTTTCCGAGTTCTTCGTCAGTAGAAGTAACATCGAGTATATCATCGACAATCTGAAATGCTATTCCGATACATTCACCGTATTTTGACGCCGCCGATATGTAGGAGTCGTCAGCATTTGCACAAATGCATCCGAGCTCACACGCAGCCTTTATGAGGCAGGCGGTTTTTTTGTAATCCATTTCCCTCAAAACTTCGATGGGGGCACTTTTGTTTTCGCTTATCAGGTCAATTACCTGTCCGCCGACCATTCCGACTGCGCCGGCGTATTTTGCAAGTGTATTTACTCCCTTGCGGCACGCTTTGTCGCCTATTAAAGCAGCGGTTTTATCACTGCTCATAACTTCAAAGGCAAGCGTCAAAAGCGCGTCGCCCGCAAGAAGCGCTATGTCTTCGCCGAAAACCTTGTGATTTGACGGCTTGCCGCGTCTTAAATCGTCATCGTCCATGCACGGCAGATCGTCGTGAATTAAAGAATATGTGTGTATCATTTCAACGGCACAGGCAAACGGCAGAGCCTTTTGCGCATCCGCACCGCAAAGCTTTGCAAACTCGATTACAAGGCTCGGACGAACACGCTTTCCGCCCGCTTTGAGGCTGTATTTCATTGATTCAATGAGGGCCTTTTCCCTGCAATCCGTATCGGGAAGAAAATCATAAAGTGAATTTTCTATAACAGAAATATAATCAGCTTTCATCCGTATCCCCCTGCGCATTTTTCATTCGGTCAATTCTTTCGTTTATATCTTCAATCTGACCCTTGTAATTTTCAAGTTCTTTCATACAATATGCGAGCAGTTCGCACGCCTTTGCGTAATATTCCACGCTTTGCTGTAAGGTCAGACCCTTGTTCTCCATCATTTTTACGGTTTGCTCAAGCTGTGAATTAGCCTGCTCAAATGTCATCTTTTCGCTCATGAGAGCTGTACCTCCGTTAGTGTAATGTATTTATCTTATCACCGTATGTATTACCTTGCGTATTCCAAAAGCCGCTTGATTCTGTGGTTTGCCCCGCTGCGGCTTATGGGCGGATTGAGGTTTGCCCCCAGATCTCTCAGCGACATCTCGGGATTTTCAAGCCTTAGATACGCGATTTCACGCAAATCATCAGGCAGCGACTCAAGTCCCTTTTCGGCTTTTATTTTGTTTATCGCTTCAAGCTGTTTTGCGGACGCGGCGGCAACCTTTCCGATGTTTGCAACCTCGCCGTTTATTCTTCGGTTAATGTTGTTGCGAACCTGCTTTACCGCCTTTGTACCCATAATTTCCATGGCCTTTATGGGGGCACCGATATATGTCAGCAAATCGCAAATCTGTTCGCTTCCCTTGAAATACACAACATAGCTGCCGTTTCTTGTAACCGTCTTGGGGGTAAATTCACATTCGTCGGTTTCGGAAATTATCTTGCATAAATCAAGCGATAAATTCTTGTGCGGCACGCAAAACTCGGCATGATAGCTTTTTTTGGGGTCGGACACCGAGCCGCAGGACAGAAAAACGCCTCTTAAAAACGCAGACGACTGTTCATCGCTGCCGACATTTGCTCTGTTTACCCTGAGCGTAACCTGCTTTGAGGAATGCCCGAAATCCTCGTAAATACGCCTGCAATCGTCTGAATCGACGATAATAATTTTGTAGAGATGATTTTCGTTTTCCCTTGTCCGCAGAAGATTTTGCTTTTCGATTATCGGCATGTACAAATTTTCAAGCAAAAATGTAACTCGTCTTGAGGCGTATATATTCTCTGTTGTAAAAACTATTTTGTTTTCCGAAAACTTTTTTCCGAAAAGCAACATTCCGTAAAGCTCCGCTTTGAGTGTTTCTCTGTCATACACCGTCGTTTTGCAAAGCTCCTTTTTAATTTCAGAAGAAAAAGACATATTATCCTCTCGTTTTTAAACAGTATCTATGTAAATCCGTTTATACGCTTATTTATCGACATCTCGGTGCTGTATAATGCACCTGTAGCCCTTTTCAATAAAATGCTGTTCAAGCGTCAGCGCAACCGTTACGCTCCTGTGCTTGCCTCCCGTGCAGCCGATGCCGACAACAAGCTCGCTTTTGCCCTCCTTGAGGTAAAGCGGAACGGAGAAATCAAGCAAATTGAGCGTTCTTGCGATAAATTCCTGCGTATCGTCGCTTTTTAAAACATAATCACGCACTTTGCTGTCAAGTCCCGTAAGCGGTTTCAGTTCGGGGATATAGTACGGATTGGGCAGACAGCGCACATCTATGATGAGATCGGCCTCAAGAGGAATACCGTACTTAAATCCGAACGACATAAATGTAAGGGTAAGGCTTTGGGACGCGTCCTCCAAAAACATCGACATAACACGCTCCCTAAGCTGTTTTCCCGACATATATGTAGTGTCAATTTTGTAGTCGGCAAGCTTTTTGATGGGTATCAGAAGTGCCTTTTCAAATTCGACCGCCTCTGATACCGAGCCGTCCTTGAGCCGCTCTGCAAGCGGATGCTTTCTGCGTGTTTCCTTGTAACGCACAATAAGGCAATCCACTTTGGCGTCAAAAAAGAGCAGGCTTACCTCGCTGTGTTTTTTCTTGAAATTTTCAATTTCTGCGTACATATCCTCAAAATTTTCATTGCCCCTGACATCGACAACCACAGCGACACGCTTCATCATATTGTCCTTTGAATTAAGACAGAGCGTATATAGTGTGGAAAGCAGGGACGCGGGGATATTATCAACGCAGTAATACCCTATATCCTCAAACACATGGAGTGCGCTTGTTTTTCCTGCGCCCGACATTCCCGTGATGATTACAAATTCCATAAAATGCACCTAAATTAAAGTATAATAAGCTCACATTCAAGCTTATATCCGGTTTTTTCAAATACCGTTTTTTGAATTTCTTCGATTAACTGTTTTACATCATTTGCACTTGCGTTTGACTTGTTAATAATAAAGCCTGCGTGCTTATCCGAAATCTCTGCTCCGCCGCAGGTTTTGCCCTTTAGTCCGCACTGCTCGATAAGTGTACCCGCAAAACTGCCCTCGGGACGCTTAAAAACGCTGCCTGCGCTCGGATACTCAAGCGGCTGTTTTTCGTTGCGGGTACGCATGTATTCATCCATTTTTTCTCTTATATCTCTTTGAATTCCCTTTGTAAGCTTTAGGGTAACTCCCGTAATTATCATATTGTTGCTGCGGTAAACACTCGTTCTGTACCCGAAATTCAAATCTTCCTTTTCGATTCTGCCGATTTCTCCTTCGGGGGACATATGCGACACGCTGTGAACAATATCTTTCATTTCTCTGCCGTATGCGCCCGCGTTCATAAACACCGCGCCGCCGACTGTTCCGGGGATTCCCCACGCAAATTCAAGACCCGAAAGTCCGCATTTGAGTGCGAATTTGCACAATGAGGCAAGCGTTGCGCCCGCACCGCAGTAAACGGTGGCTTCGTCAATAAGTGTAATCTTGCGGAAATCGCCGTCAAGCCTGATTACAACGCCCCTGATTCCGTCATCGCCGACAAGCAGATTGCTTCCGTTGCCGACTATCATATAATCAACTTGCGAAGCATTACACTCCTTTAGTATGGTGCTTAGCTTGCTTAGATTATTCACTTTTATGTAAGCATCGGCATTGCCGCCGATTTTAAATGTTGTGTGCCTGCTCATAGGTTCATTTTTTCTTGCTTCACATCTTAAAATTTCTGCCAGATTGAAAACAATATCCGATTTATTCACAATATACCCCCAAATTATTAATAAGATATGTTTTTTTCGTCAAAATAGGCCTTTAGATTTTCTACGCTTGTGTTTACGATTAATTTTTCGGGAAAATCAATGTCTTTAAGCATCTCAAGCGTTTTGTATGCTCTGCCCAGTGTGTCGGTAAAATGAGCATCCGTATCCACGCAGATTCTCGCATTGTATTTTTTGCAAAGCTTTGCGATTTCAACACAGTTGCCCTTGTTGTCCTTGTTGTATCTGAAAGCGGAATCGTTAATTTCTATGAGCTTTCCGTTTTTGGCAAGGACGGGAATTACCTTTTCGTAGTCGTACTTAAAATACTCCGATCCGCTGTGAGCTATTACATTTACATTGGGGTTTTCGGCAAGCTTTATATAGGCGTTTGTGCATTTCTCAACGGTTGCCTCACCCTTTAGTGTAATTGTATGCATCGAAGCTACTACCCAGTCAAGGTAATTTTGAAGCGAGTCTTCAACATCAAGGTTACCCTCATAGTCGCAGATGTTTGCTTCTATTCCCTTTAAAAGCCTTACTCCCTTTAGATATTTCGGGATTAAGCCCAAAGATTCAAAGTAAAACGGCCCGGGCGCTCCCGGCATTGTGCGTGCATGGTCGGTTATCGCCAAAGCAAACAGCCCGAGCTCTGCCGCCTCGTTTGCCATTTCGGTAACCGTTGCATATGCGTGGGTTGATGCAATAGTGTGCGTATGAAGATCGGCTATCAATTTCATTATATCACTCCCACTTATCAACTATTTTTTTGGTGATGTTTGCGGCCTCGTCAACATCCATTCCCAAGCTTTTAAGCAAATCCTGAGCCGCATTGTATCCCATTTTTTTCTGTCTGTTGTTCATCGCCGCCACCTCGATGATTACGGCAAGGTTTCGTCCGGGTTTGACGGGGATTGTAAGTGCGGGAACCTCAACTCCGAGTATGTCCATATACTCATTATCAAGTCCCATACGGTCGTAGACCTTGTTGTTGTCCCACTGCTCAAGATTGATTATGATGTCAATCTTTTCCTGCATTTTTACGGCACCCATACCGAAAAGCTGACGGGCATTTATTATTCCTATTCCCCTAAGTTCTATAAAATGCCTGATATTCGCAGGTGACTGTCCCATAAGAGTTGTTGTAGATGTTCTGCGGATTTCAACCGCATCGTCGGCAACAAGTCGGTGTCCCCTCTTTATAAGCTCCATTGCGGTTTCGCTCTTACCTACTCCGCTGTCGCCGATAAGCAGACAACCCTCGCCGTACACCTCGACCAAAACGCCGTGGCGGGTGATTCTCGGAGCAAGCGCATTGTTAAGATATTGTACAAGACGGGCAGTTAAATCCGAAGTGTTCTCGCGTGTACTGAAAATCGAAACATTGTGAAGCTTTGCGCTTTCAACAATTGCAGGGGTAGAATCAATGTCGTGGCAGATGATTACGGCGGGAGGTCCGAAGCTGAAAATAGAATCAATTACCATTCTCTGAGCCTCACTGCCGAATCTGCCGAGATAGGAAAACTCGGTGTTTCCGAAAACCTGAATACGCTTATTGTCAAAAAACTCAAAATAGCCCGTAAGCTCAAGACCCGGTCGGTTAATTTCAACCGTGGTGATTTTGGTTTTTTCGTAATTTTCCGCTATATAGACCTCATTTAAATGGAGGTCTTTTACAATATCTGATAACGGTACAGAAAATTCAACAGACATATATTCACCGCCTAATATTTATCGGGTACTATTAAGATATATTATACACCATATCAGGGTCGGTATAAAGTCTTTTTATGAATTATTTTTCAATATTTTTATTATTTTTATCATTTTTGAGGATTGATTTTTATAATCTCTGACTTTAATTCTGTTTTAGAATTAATATAAGAAAGAGCTAATTCTTTGTTGTTATTGTCGGAAAAACTATTAAATATAGATAAAGGAGTAACCGATACAGAACGGTCTTTTTTCGTATTAAGAATTATAAGCTTTTGCACGCTTTCGTTAAGCTCTTTGTCCTCATTGAGCATTTCAATAAGTTTGCCGTCGCATAATGTTACATACATAAGAGGAGAAAAATACGAATTTCGGGAAATAAATCCAATATCTTTTTTAAGCGTTTTTGAAGCGAGGCTTTCCTCGGTTACAAACAGCTCAAGCTTTGTAAGCATTAAATTTGAGATGCTCTCGCTTCTTGCTTTTTCACATGCCGATTCAAAGGAGTCGGCACAAACCGTCGTGTAAACGGGGGTCTCCGAACTTGAAAGAAAGTAAAACGAGTAGTATGTTTTGCCATCGTTTTCAAACGCGGTAACAATTTCCGCGATTGAAGCCTTGTCAATCTGCTTTGCCTCCGAACAGCCGGGCAGGATTAAAGATAAAACGCATAAGAATATAAGCACTATTTTTTTAAACATTCAATTTCCTCCTGCCGAAAATAATATAAAAAACAGGTATTACCACTGCGCATATGAAAGTAAACACATTAAACACATAGGAATCTGTGAGCAGTTTCTTTACGCCGTCAAAGCTGTAGGAACAGATAAACAGGATAAATATGAGCAAAGCAAATACTCCCGCAAAAGGAAGCGAGCCCGATTTTGCGGCACATCGGCATATACAGACAAGTGAAAGCGATATTACAAGGAAAACAGAAAGCAGTGAGCTTGACAAAAAGAAGCTGTCAAGTCCTCCTATACTCTCAAAATGAGCCGTTTTCGAGAGCAAAAACGCACTGTATTCCTGTGCGTGTGCGTAACTGCCCAAAGCAAATACCGTAAAAAACAAAAACAATCCGAATATCACGGCGCCTATAATCAGAGTAATGACTATTTGTTTTGAGTGAAAGTTTTTGATTCCGCCCGACAAAACCGAAAAAATTACCGCTGTAAATGCAGGTGTTGCAAAAAATGATGTGGTGTATATAAAATCACCTGTATTACCGCTAAACGAAAAATCCGAAGCGTTTATTTCCAAATTAGAAATATTGCCCGAAAAAATTACGACAAAAGCAACGAGCGAAAACGCAAATATAAATATTGAACACCGAGCTATTGCGTTCGCACCCTTGCAGGCGGCATAAACCGCGACCGCCAAAAGTATTAACGCGACGGCATATATATTTGCTTCACTGTTAATTCTTTTTGAGAACATATCGGAGTACCTGAGCAAAAAATATTCGGCTGTATATACAAAATATATGCAGTAGAGAGCCGAAACAAATATAACAGCCGAGGGAGTTTTTTTATTGGCGTAGGCTATGAATCCGAGGTCTGTTTTGCTCTTTATTACGGCTGACGGAATAAAGAACAGTCCGACAATCAAAAAGCCGATAAAAATTGACAGCAAGGAAAACAAAAAAGATGAATTTTTCGGGAAATCAGAGGCTTCAAGCAAAATGACCGAGCTTAGGCTCAACAGCAGAGCGAGCATAAGGCGCTTTGAGGGAAATTTAATTTTTGTCAGCATATACATCCTCCGTTTCGGGGAATTTTTGTACCTTGATGGTGTGCCTTGAAAGCTTTTTCCAGTTTGAACGAATAAACACATCTCTCATACTTCTCATTGAAAACGGCGCGAGAGATGACATATAGGGAACTCCGAGGGAAGTTTTTGAACACATATTAATCAGTACAACGCAGGTTGCAAGCACTATTCCCCACAGTCCGAAAATTCCGCCGATAATTATATAGGAAAATCTAAGCACGGTTATCGGAGGATACAGCGACGCCGTAACATAACTGCAAATTGCGGCTGTGGCTATAACCATCAGCGTTGATGAGCTTATAAAGCCCGCGCTTACGGCGCTCTCGCCTATTACAAGCGCTCCGACGATGCTGACGGCGTGCCCCAGCGGTTTGGGAATACGCAGTCCCGCTTCCCGCATTATTTCATATACAAAGGTTATTATCAACGCCTCAAGCGTCACCGAAAGCGGAGTTGCCGATAGCGACTCTGCCGTTTTTATAAGCAGTCCCGTCGGGAAATATTCGGGATGATACTGTGCAAAAGCCGTATAAACACCGGGCAGGAACACGGCGATGACAAACGAAAGGTATTTTAATATTCTTATAAACGCCGCGTAATAGGGGCGGTTTGAGTAGTCGTCTACGCTTTGAAACTCCTCGACAAACAGGTGGGGCAAAATTATAACGGCAGGTGTTCCGTCAACAAGGATTGCCACTCTTCCCTCCGCAAGCTTGCCGCATACGGTATCGGGCCGCTCGGAAATTCCAACACCCGAAAAAATCGACATTGAGCCTTTGTCCTCGAGATAATCGTTGAGATAACCCGAAGCAAGCAGATTTTTGAGATTGCTTTTGTTAAGCCTTGAACGAATTTCATCGAGTATCTCGGGCGATACGCTTTTTTGCAGATAGCAAAGCATAAGCTGTGTTTGGGATTCTTCACCCACCGTAAGCGTTTCAAACACGAGGTCGGGATTTTTTATTCTTCGCCGTATCAGCGTCATATTGATTCGCAAAGGCTCGGTAAATCCCTCTCTTGAACCTCTTTGGACAACCTCGCTTTCGGGTTCGCTCACGCTTCTAAACGAAAATCCCTGAACACCGATTGCAAGCATTCTGTCCGTGCCGTCAAGCGCAAGGATTGCAAAGCCCGAGGTAGAAAACATTATCGCCTCATCAAAGGTGTTAAATTCTACAATTTCGCTCGATGTGAGAACCGACTGTTTAATTTCGTCAAAAATTTCGTCAGCCGAACCGTCCGAAAAACGGTGAGCAAGGAGAGGATTGATTATTGACAGGGCAATTATCTCCTTGTTGCACATACCCTCTATTGTAATAATCGCCGCTTTTCTCGGTTTTTGGGACGGAATCACCATATCCCTTACGGTAAAATCGGCGGAGGAAGCGAACATATTTTTAAGCGTATCTATATTGCATTTTAATGAGCTGTTCATAATATCACCGTTATTTATTGTAAACAGAGGATAAATTTTTATTCGGAAGAATATGTTAAAGCTTTTTGCAAATATTAGTAACGGTGATGATATGGTTATAACTGTTTTGAGAACTATACTGCTTTACGCCTTCGTTGTACTTGCCGTAAGGCTTATGGGAAAGCGGCAAATAAGCGATATGCAGCCGAGCGAACTTGTTATTACGCTGATAGTATCGGACATTGCGTCAATTCCGATGCAAAATACCTCGCAGCCGCTTTTGAGCGGTGTTGTACCTGTGCTTGTGCTTGTGGCTTTGGAAATACTTGCAAGCGTACTGATGATGAAAAGCGGAAAATTTCACAGACTTATCTGCGGAAATCCCGTTGTGGTTGTGCGTGACGGAAAAATTCTGCAAAGTCAGATGAAAAGACTGAGGCTCACAACAGAGGATTTATGCGTACAGCTTCGTCAGCAAAATGTTTTTTCACTTGAGGATGTTCAGTACTGCATTGTTGAAACTAACGGCATGGTGAGTGTCCTTGAAAAGCCCCAACGCAGAAAACCGAGCGCGGACGACCTCGGAGTAAGAATATTTGATAATAAAATTGAAACCGTCGTTGTAAGCGACGGTCAGATCTTGGATAACTCCCTTGAGCTGTGCGGCAAAAAACAGGACGATATTTATAATATACTCAAAAGGGAAAGCACGAGACTTAAAGATATATTTATTATGACGCTTGACGGAGCGGGTAAATACAATATCATTTTAAAGGACAGTTAGTATGAAGAGAATATATATATCTTTTTTGTTTATAATCATTGTATTTGTCTTTGCAGCCGCACAGCTCGGATATGTGAGCGGCAAGGCGGATATTTTTATTTCAATGATAGAGCAAAGCGACAAGCTTATGAGGAAAAGTGAATTTGAAGAGGCAATAAACCTGTGCGAAACGATTGAACAGGATTGGTACGATACCGCAAAAAGCATTGATATGCTGCTGATACACGATTATGTTGACGCGATAGGCATAAATATTTCAAAGATGAAAGCGTATGCCGAAAATTGCAGCGTCGATATGTACTTTGCCGAAAGCGACACCGCAAAAAAAGAACTCGCTTCTATAAAAGAAAGCGAGTATCCGTTGATTGAAAATATACTTTAATTTTTAATTTAAGCTTTAAGCTTTTGTCTTGTCCGAATTGCCTCGATAATCCAAAAAATCACAAATACACAGGCATTTACTATAACCACGCTGGCACCCGTCGGCGTGTCGAGCGAATAAGAAGCGCACATTCCGATAAAAAAGCACAACACGGATAGGACACCCGAACAAAGAATGACCGACTTAAACTTTTTGCACACCCTCATCGAGGACAACGCAGGGAAAATTATCAGAGCCGATATGAGCAGAGTACCCATTATTCTCATTCCGATTACTATCGTAAGTGCGGTCAGCAGGGAAATGACCGTGTTATAAGCCCCTGTTTTAAGTCCCGTCGCCTTTGAAAAGCTCTCGTCAAAGGTAACGGCAAAAATTTTATTGTAGAACAAAATGAAAATTGAGATCACAGCTACGGCAAGCACGGCGCACATAATCGCATCGGCATTTGAAATTGCGAGAATGCTTCCGAACAAATACGAATTGAGGTCTGTATTAACACCCGAAATACTCACGCACACAACTCCTACTGCAAGTGCCGTACTTGAAATTATGGCAATGGCGGCGTCACCGTTGATTTTGCTGTTTTCGGAAAGTCTGAGCAGTAAAAACGCCGCAACAACCACTACGGGCACGGCGACCTCCAGTGGCGCAAGATTCAGCGCCGCCGCAACGGCAAGCGCTCCGAAGCCGACATGAGAAAGTCCGTCGCCTATCATTGAGTAGCGTTTAAGCACCAATGTTACCCCTAAAAGTGCCGCGCAGAGGGACACGAGCACACCTACAATGAACGCTCTTATTATAAAATTATACGAAAACATTTCTGTAAGTATATCCATATTTTAAAGCACCTCCGCTGATTTGTGACGGCAGTCATCGCAGGGGCAGTCGGTAATCATAAACTTTTTGCCCACATCGGAATGGAGATACTGATGCGCCGTGCCGTAAAAATAGTTCTTTCCTGATAGATGAAGAATTTTTGACGCGTTATTCACCGACGCCGTTATATCGTGCGACACCATAATTATCGTGATGCCGCTTTTGTTAAGCTTTTTGATAAGAGCATACATTTCCGTTGCCGCCTTTGGGTCAAGACCCGTTACAGGCTCGTCGAGTATCAAAAGCTTATGGGTCGCGCACAAAGCCCTTGCAAGCAGTGCCCTCTGCTTTTGACCTCCCGAAAGCTCCCTAAAGCACCTCTTGCGAAGTGAATAAACTCCTGTAAGCTCCATATTTTTTGCGGCGGTTTCCTTTTGCTCTTTTGAATAAAAAAGAGTATGCCTTTTGTTAAGACAGCCCGAAAGCACAACTTCGCTTACTGAGGCGGGAAAATCCTTTTGCAAAAGCGTCTGCTGCGGCAGATAACCGATTTCATTTTGCTTTAAGCCGCAGCCGAATGACACCGAACCGCTTTGAACAGGCAAAAGTCCGAGCAGACACTTCATCAGCGTCGTCTTGCCCGACCCGTTTTCGCCTACGATGCATACATAATCGCCCTCGTCAATTTTTATATTTATATCGGACAAAACAGTTTTGCCCTCATAGCCCATATATGCGTTTTTTATTTCTATAAGTGCCATCAGTTCAAAGCCTCCTTTAGTGCCGCCTTGTTTTGTTCCATCAAAGAAATATAGGTTTCACCGTTTTCAAACTCTTCCTTTGTAATGTTGTGACACGATGTAAACCGCAGGGTTTTTGCTCCCGTGTCCTCCGAAACAAGCTGCGCGGTCTTTCCGTTTGAAAATTCAAGATAAAATACAACCGGCACGCTGTTATCTCATACAAAATCAATCATATGAGTTACCGCAGATATACTCGGCTCGGTTTCGCTGCTGCATCCGGGAAAAACGGCATAGCAGTCAAGCGAGTAATCCGTGGCAAAATATAAAAACGGAAAGCGGTCGCCGAAAACAACCGTATTTCTTTTTGCGTTTTTCACTACATCGTTTATTTCCGAGTCAAGCTCTCGAAGCTTTGAAATATATCTGTCTTTATTCTCGGTGTAAACCGATTCGTTCTCCCCATCGCAGGTAACAAGCACATTATAAATTTCTTCAGACAGTATTTGGGCGTTTTTCACCGATGTCCATATATGCTCGTCATATTCATCCGAATGGTCATCATCCGATTCACTGCCGTGGTCATGACCATCATCTGTATTTTCGCCCTGCTCGTCGCTCTGCCTTACGCCTTGCTCTATGAGCAAAGGAACATAGTCCATCATCTTCATAACTTTGATGTTTTTGTTATCAACGGACCCAAGCACCTTGTCAACCCATTCGTCGCTCTCTCCGCCGTTATAAATAAAAATGTCGCAGTTTTCGATTGCCACAATATCGGACGGAGACGGTTCATAGCTGTGCGGCTCACTTCCCGGTGAAAGCAGCATTTTTACATCGGCACATTCTCCCGAAAGATTGCGGGCGAAGTCATAGTAAGGAAATATAGTAGTTACAACGCTGAGCTTATCGCCGTCTTTGCCCTCAGAAGCCGAATTATCGGAACATGAGCAGATAAAAAGCGGGATAAAAGACACAAGCAGAAGCGACATAAAAAATGAAATAAATTTTTTCATTAAATTTCTCCGAAAAAAAGGGGGCTACGCAGAATGTAACAACTCTGAACGCAACCCCTTAATTTTAATTATTATTTTGATACTTTCTTTGCTTTTTTGTGTTTTTGCCACATTACCCAAAGCGGACCTGCAATACAAATTGAAGAATAGCAGCCCGAGATGATACCGATTATCATAGGAAGTGCAAAGGACTGTACAGAAGTAATATTAAAGAACACAGCAACGATGAAAACAATCAAAATTGCAGCCAATGTTGTAACGGAAGTCATAATTGTTCTCTTCATGGTCTTTGTACAGCTGAGATTGAATACCAGCGCAACATCTGTCTTGCTGCCGAGGATTTTTCTTTCTTCACGGACACGGTCGTAAATAACGATTGTATCGTTAAGCGAATAACCGAGGATCATAAGCACAACTGCGATGAAGTTTGAATCAATCGGCATCTGGAATATTACATAAAGGAAATATATCATAGCCACATCGTGGAACAGCGCAACAAGTGCCATTACACCCGCGGAAAGGCCGCCGATTTTCTTAAATCTTATTGTCACATACAATACCATAAGTATCGAAGCTATGATAACGGCTGTAATACACTTAAGAAGGAAGTTAAAGCCCATTGACGCGTCTACTGAATTTGATTCAAGACAAACAAAGTCATTGTCGGGATACTGCTGCTGCAAATCCTTTTCAAGCTGCTGCTGAATCTCGGTAGCTACCGCATCGTTGCCTGAAAACTGAACCGTAACATTATTTCCCGAATTTCCCATAATATCTGTTGAGAAAGAGGTTGTAATTTTGTCGGTTGTTTTTTCCTGAATAAAGCCGTAAAGCTCGTTTTGGTCGATTTCACCGCTGTAGCTGAAGCGAAGCGTAGCACCGCCCGTAAACTGAATATCAAGGGTCGTGCCGAAAATAAAGTTGCAGATGATGCCTATAACAATGATTGCGATTGATATACCGAAAAAGATCTTTTTCTTGCCGATAAAGTCAATGATTCTTCTGCCGCCGTTATATTTTTCGCTTACCTGCTCAACGGTCATCTGTGAATTAGCTTTTGTCTGAACATCATTTGTCATTCTTAGCACCTCCAAACAACCATTTCTTACGCAGGAATTTGAAGCCCGCTACACTTCTGAGCATTACTCTGGTGAGGAATACACCCATAATGAAGTTTGAAATAACACCTACAAGAAGAGTAAAGCCGAATGAGTAAATTGTACCTGTTGTGGATTCGCCGAAAATAACCGACAAAATGTTGGACGGACCGAACACGAGCATAAGAATAATTGAAACTATAACGACAGTCATATTACCGTCTATAATTGCGGAAAGTGAGTTCTTTGTACCTCTGTCCAAAGCTCCGTCAAGAGTTCTGCCCGCTCTGATTTCTTCCTTGATACGCTCCGCCGTAATAACATTACAGTCAACGCCCATACCTATTGAAAGTATAAGACCTGCAACACCGGGCAGCGTCATTGTAAACGACGAAATTGTCGTGAAGTAACCTGAGATAGCCGCGATTGAAAGACCCATCTGACCCAAAAGCGAGATAACCGCGATAAAGCCGGGCAAACGGTAGAATAAAATCATAATCAAAGCTATAACGATAAACGCGATAACGCCCGCATAACCCATTGCAACGAGTGAGTTTTCACCGAGCGTCGCGCTGATACTGCCGTTGCTGACTGTTTCAAGCTGGAACGGCAGCGCGCCCGCGCTGATTTTGTTTGCAAGGTCGGTTGCTTCCTCGGCTGTAAAGTCGCCCTCGATAACGGCTTTGCCGTCGGTGATGGCTGCATTAACAGTCGGTGCCGAAAGCATAATATCGTCCATCCAAATGGAAATGGTTTGGTTTATGTACTGGCTTGTAATTTCTCCGAAGGTCTTTGCGCCCTCATCGGTAAATTCAAGACTTACAACATACTTAGGCTCGCTGCCCTCTTCCTGAGATACGCTCGCGGTTGCCGATTTAACGGCAGAACCGTCCATAAGTATGTTTTCCGTGTCGCCTGTAGGAGTCTTATAAACAGGCTGTCCGTCAGAACCGATCTCGGTATTTGCATACTCCTGTCCGGGACGGAAAGTAAGCTTTGCAGTTGACGAAATTTCATCTATTGCTTCTACTGCGTTCTGCTCCTCGTCATCTGACTTCCAAGGGAAACGAACAATAATTCTGTCGCTGTTTTTATCGGCGTACAGCTCATAGTCAGTGATCCCCTGTGAAATCATACGAAGCTCAATGATTGATTTAGCAGACTCTAACTGCTCATCAGTAGCGTCATAGTTGTCGGCAGGCTTAAATGTTGCCTCAACACCGCCCCTGATATCAATTCCCCATCGAATATCGCCGATGCCTTTTAATACTGTGTTTTTGTTGTCGCCCGTGTAGTAGGATACTCCGAAAATCGCAGTAAACGAAAAGGCAAGTATCAGCAAAGCAACAATGAAGAACATAGGCTTTGGAACTCTTTTCATGCCTTTGAAACCTCCGAAAAATAATTGTCTTAATATGTATGCAGAAAAATAACTCTGTTATCATACAAATTTGCAGACATAACAGAGTTATTATAAGATTTTTTTTAAAAAATGTCAATGGATACAAAAATATTTAATAAAAAAATATTTTAATTTGACAAAAAAATATACTATTAGGAAGAAAATAAAATAATACTTTTATTTTTTGTTTTTATTTGCCGAGTAATTTTTCGCAGGCGGCAAGCTTTGTGCAGATGCAGAATACCTCCATTGCCGTTTCAAGCTCGCTGTTCGGCGGGAAAGTAGGCGCGATTCTGATGTTTTTATCATCGGGGTCTTTTCCGTACGGATAGGTTGCACCCGCACCCGTCATTACTACTCCTGCCTGTTTGCAAAGCTCAACAACTCTCTTTGCAGTTCCCTTGAGCACATCGACGCTTACAAAATATCCGCCGTTCGGATTTGTCCACTCGCCTATGCCCGTCGGCTTGAGCTGTGACTCAAGGTGTTTGAGCACAATTTCAAACTTGGGCTTTAAAATCGCCTTGTGCTTTTGCATATGCTCCATTACACCGTCGAAGTTTTTGAAAAATCTCGCGTGGCGAAGCATATTGAGCTTGTCATAGCTGATTACTTCATAATTATATCTCTCCATAAACAGCTTCATATTATTTTCGGACGCTGCCATTGCGGCAACACCTGCGCCCGGGAATGTTATTTTTGATGTTGAGCAGAACAAAACGGGCATATCTTCGTTGCCGTTCTTTTTGCACTCGTCATAGATGTTTAAAAGCTCATCGGGTGTATCGGTAATATCGTGAATGCAGTACGCGTTATCCCACATAATTCTGAAATCCTTTGCGGCAGGCTTTAAAGCCGCAAATCTTCTTACCGTTTCATCGCTGTAGGTAATACCCTGCGGGTTTGAATATTTAGGCACGCACCAGATACCCTTGATTGACTCGTCGTTTTCGACAAGCTTTTCTACCATATCCATATCGGGGCCGTTTTCGGTCATCGGCACATTTATCATTTCAAATCCGTAATACTCGGTTATGCTGAAATGGCGGTCGTAACCGGGAACGGGACAGAGAAACTTTCTGTCCTTTACCTCATACCACGGCTTGCAGCCCTCCGCCGCAGGCTTTGTCATAAGGCATGAAATTGTATCAAACATCATATTAAGGCTTGAGCATCCGCCCACCATAACATTTTCAGAATCAACTCCGAGAATATCTCCGAAAAGCTTTCTGCATTCCGTAATACCCTCAAGCACACCGTAATTTCTGCAATCCATTCCGTCTGCTCCGACAAAATCAGAATTGCTGTTTACAACATCGAGAAGTCCGTTTGACAAATCAAGCTGATCTTTGCCCGGCTTTCCTCTTGCCATATTAAGACTGAGTCCCAATCCCTTTACATTTTCAAATTCTTTGGAAAGAACCGAATACTCCTTTTCAAGCTCTTCCCTTTTTGCGTTTAAATAATTCATTTTGCTATCCCCTTAATTTACAATTGCAAAAATTCTTTTAAATACCTAATACATTGTAATCTATAAGGGATAAAAATGCAAGTCTTTTTTGTAAAACTTGCAATTTTTATATAAACAAAAAAGAACAGACTTACGAGTATGTTTTTGTTCAATGTTCGTAAGTCTGTAATATATTGCTCTGAATTAATAATATTGATAGTAGTAATAGCCCTTTTTCCTTTTGCCCTGACCCAAGTCACAGCCTACCTCGATAATGCCTATGATCTTTGAATCGGCAAGCTTTGCACCGTCAATTATTTTTTGCAAATCACCATGAGTGGTGGAACGCTCTCTTACAACAACCACAAATCCCGCAATCAAATCCTTTAAAAGCAGGGCGTCGGCAACAACGCCGATAGGCGGAGTATCAAATATGATGTAATCGTACTCATCGGATAATCTTTCAATCAGTTCGACAAAGGTGCCTGAACACATAATCTCCGACGGGTTCGGAGGAATCGTGCCTGCGGTGAGTATATCAAGGTTGTTGAGAACATCCCGCTTAACCGCATCATCAAATGTAATCATTTTACCGACAATATTTGAAAGTCCGTTTATATTGTCTATCTTGAAGATATTGTGGATATTCGGGCGTCTTAAATCGCAGTCTATCAAAAGAACTCTCTTCTCCATTTTGGAAAAAGATATCGCAAGGTTTGCAGACACAGTACTTTTGCCCTCGCCCTTTGAATAGCTTGTTACGGCAAAAGTCTTTTTGTCGCTTGCGGAAAGAGAGAACATAATGTTTGTTCGTGCCGATTTATAGGACTCCACTATCGCAAACTTGCTCTTATCGGAAATAGTATCTGCAGCAACCTGCTTTGAACGGGATTTATTTTTATTTTTTGAAAATAGCTTTATCTTCATGTCAATCACCTGCATCAAGTATCAAAATCCGGAATTTCTGCGAACACAGGCAATCCGTAAATTTCCTGCAAATCATCATCAGCTTTAATTGTAGTGTCAATAAGCTCAAGCAAAATAGATATAACGCATGACAAAACCAAACCCGCTGCCAAACCGTAAAAAGTATTTTTCAGGTTGTTTGGCTCGTAAGGCCTTTCCGGTACCTTAGCAGATCTTATATTTCCGATTTGACCGAATTCCAAAAAGCTTTTAAATACTACCTGACACTCTTCGGCAACCTGATTGGCTACATTGGCACATTTTTGAGGGTCGTCGCCCGACACGGAAATTGTAATGAAAAATGTGTCCTCAGTAGTTGAAATATCCACATAGCATCCGTCATAAAGCGATGTGATTTCATCAGAGTTTTTAAACAGCGTTACACATACACTTGCAAGGTTTGATGAACCGCTGATGTCGGATGCGTAGATTTTATTTAGCTGACTGTTTGAAGCACTGTCCTCGTTGTAGTTTTGAACATATATCATTGAAGATGTGCTGTACATCGGCGTGATAATAAATTTTGAGTACAAAAAGAATACCATGCCCATCAACAGCGTCACAAGAATTATAAATTTTAATCTATGGAGCAAAACGGCAATTAATTTTTGTATTGTAATGTTTTTCGTCATTAAAATACCCCTTTATAATAATATCTTACATTATTATTAAAAAATTCATAACAATATGTATAAAACACGATAAACATATTATATTATATAAGTACATAACAATAATTCTATATTAGAATTAAATGACAAAAACCAAACATTAACTGCAAAAAAGCGATAGCATTTTGCTACCGCTTTTTCATTTAGCATAATATTTGGATAAATAACCGTATATTTTATCCTACTACATTCAGCAGAACACCTGCTGCAACGGCAGAACCGATTACACCTGCAACATTCGGTCCCATTGCGTGCATAAGAAGGAAGTTGCCGGGATTTTCCTGCTGGCCGACCTTTTGTGATACACGGGCAGCCATAGGAACTGCCGAAACACCTGCCGAACCGATGAGCGGATTAACCTTTCCGCCTGTAAGCTTATACATAATCTTACCGAAAAGCACACCGAATGCCGTGCCGAGGCAGAAAGCGATAAGTCCGAGTACAATAATCTTGATAGTAGCCCATGTAAGGAAGTTTTGACCCGAAGCTGTTGCACCTACGGTTGTTCCGAGGAAAATCGTGATAATATTCATAAGCTCGTTTTGAGCTGCCTTAGCGATTCTGTCAACAACTCCCGACTCCTTAAACAGGTTACCGAGCATAAGCATACCTACGAGAGGGGCTGCGTCGGGCAGGAAGATTGCGATAAGAATAACAACGATTACGGGGAACATAATCTTTTCAAGCTTTGATACGGGGCGAAGCTGCTCCATAACAACAGAACGCTCTTTCTTGGTTGTGAGGGCTTTCATAATCGGGGGCTGAATAATAGGTACAAGAGCCATATAAGAATAAGCGGCAATTGCGATTGAACCTAAAAGATGAGGAGCAAGCTTTGTTGTAACATAAATTGCCGTAGGACCGTCCGCACCGCCGATAATACCGA
This sequence comes from uncultured Ruminococcus sp., assembly GCA_944412525.1. Classification (GTDB taxonomy): domain Bacteria; phylum Bacillota; class Clostridia; order Oscillospirales; family Acutalibacteraceae; genus Ruminococcoides. The sequence continues at coordinate 22,576 of CALYBM010000051.1, forward strand.
TAGCGCCTGCCTCTGCCTCTGTAAAGCCGAGGAAAACAGCGCCTGTAAATGTGAGGAAAATACCGATCTGAGCGGCAGCACCGAGGATAAGGCTCTTGGGGTTAGCGATAAGAGGACCGAAGTCTGTCATACAACCTATACCGAGGAAAATAAGAGGCGGATAAATACCGAGCTTTACGCCCTGATAGAGATAATAAAGAAGTCCGCCGTAGGTTGGATTTTCATAATAAGTTACTCCGTCGATAATCATGGAAGCGTGCCCTTCGATTGCGACATTTTGAGCGGCACACTGTTCAGCCGTCAAAAGTTCCGTAGACGGCGCAGCCATAATTGCCGGGTAAAGGTTTACAAGCAGCATACCGAAAGCTATAGGAAGAAGCAAAAGCGGTTCATACTGCTTTTTGATAGCCAAATAAAGCAAAACAATCGAAACACCGATCATTACGTAGTTTTCCCATTGCAGGGTAAAAATACCCGAGCTTTTCACAATGCCGACAACGGCGTCCACAAAGCCCTGTAAAATTTCCATAAATAATGCGTCCTTTCCAAAAAAACTTTAAGCCTTAAAACGGGCGTGTGTTATCAAGTATACCTGCGTTAGCCCAAGCGCTGCGACTGCCGTCTGACTTTTTGATGCTCTTAATTCTGGTCTTTGAGGAGGAGTCAGACACAGAAGCTACCGCCGCGGAAATAACCGCAACCACCTCATCGGATATACCGTCCTGAACACTCGGAGCAGGAGCTGCGGGCACATTAGCAGCCTTAGTCACTACAGGAGCTTTTTTTTCAGGCTCGCTGATTTTTTCTTTCTTCTTTTTGCCGCTCTGTGTTGCCTTTTGTATTATAAATCCGTAAATATTGATTATAAATATCAAAAGAAACAGTACGACAAAAACCACTACAAATCCCGTCAGTATGACCTTGGCAGAAGAAATACTCTTTTCGGCAAGAGTCATTGTATCCGCGAGAATCGGAGTAATATTTGCAAAATTCATAAAACGACCCCCATACATTAAGTTTACATATACTGTTATTATACTTTATTCGCTCGTTTTTTTCAACAAAAAATATTAAACGAAGTTTATTTCAGTAATATTACTAATTTTTATAATAAATCAAGACAATATTTGTAATTATATTTTTTTTACAGCGGGGCATACTTGACTTGTTTTAATTTAAAAAAGCAAGAATTTGCATGTAAGCCTACTTTTTAGGGTCAAATCACAAATACAAAAGCGACCGTCAAACGCTTGACGGCCGCCCTTGGGGTATATTGGGTTATAGAAGGAATATGTCAATATTTAATATCAGACGGGATATTTAACGAAATAAGCATTGGAGATATGATGTACTTCCTTTCAACATCACGCAAATTTCAAAACTCCAAAACAAAATTACCTAAAAACATTTTAAAATCCAATGCTTATTTCGTAATGCTTGCTTAATTTACAAGTATATTTTACATTAATTAACCCGCAAGTTACAATTGCATTTGCAACGAAATTTTTACCGCACCGTAAAATATAACATGATTTTTTTGTTTATAAGTACCAATAACAGTACCTTATTACTATAAAATGACATGAAAAATGCGGGCGGCACATGCACCGCCCGCATCACAAATAATTATTTTACATATTAAATCTCGGTTTATAAACTATGCAAGAATTTCATCCGCAAGAGTTTCGAGCTGTTTTGCCGTGTCATCTTTGAGTGACGAACGGATAGATACCAAAGTACCTGCAAGCTCGATATTTTTCATTTTTTCAAAATACGATTTCATTACTTTTCCCGCCATGGGAGCCCATGAACCGTTTTCAATCATACCAACCCTGCGGTTTCTGTATGTCTTGATCTCAAGGTGGTGCAAAAAGTCGTTTACAACGGGGAATATTCCGCCGTCATATGTAGGTGCGGCAACAATCATTTTGCTGTAGCGGAACGCATCCTCAACACATTCAGCCATATCGCTTCTCGAAAGATCGGCAATCGCAATCTTTTTGTCGGTTTTTGACTTTAAAATGTCATAGAGCTTTAATGCCGCGTCTTTTGTATTGCCGTGAATCGAAGCATACGCAATAAACACGCCGTCGGTTTCAGGCTCATATTTGCTCCACATATCGTAAAGATGCAAATAATGCTCAAGATTATCACTGAGCACGGGTCCGTGAAGCGGACAAATCGTCTTTATGTCGAGAGCCGACGCCTTTTTGAGCAGATTCTGAACCTGCACGCCGTATTTTCCGCAAATGTTAAAATAATATCTTCTTGCTTCGCAATCCCAGTCCTCGTCTGTATCAAGAGTGCCGAATTTGCCGAAAGCGTCTGCTGAAAACAGAACCTTATCCGTGCTGTCATACGACACCATTACCTCGGGCCAGTGCACCATGGGCGCCATATAAAATGTGAGCTTGTGACTGCCCAAATCAAGGGTATCGCCCTCTTTTACCTCAACCATTCTGTCCTCGATGTTATAATCAAAAAACTGCGGGAACATACTGAATGTTTTAACATTGCCCACTATTTTAATATCGGGGTACTTCTCGCAAATCGTCAAAATATTTGAAGCGTGGTCAGGCTCAAGGTGGCTTACAACAAGGTAATCGGGGGTCTTGCCGCCGAGTACATTTTCAAGATTTTTGTACCACTCATCGGTTTTTCTTTTATCCACGGTGTCCATTACCGCAATTTTGTCATCAAAAATAACATACGAGTTGTACGCTATTCCGTTTTTCACGATATACTGGCTTTCAAACAGGTCTATGTCCTTATCGTCAACACCGATGTATTTTATGCTGTCCGATATTTTTACTTCCATAACTATCGCTCCTTTTCCTTAATCGGTATAATTATACTATGTTTTTATATATAAATCAACATATGCCGATACTCAAATTTTTGCATTTATGCGGTATTTTATATGCAATTACACCATATAAGGCATAAAAGCCGAGTGTCTCGACACGCAATTCGGGCAGAGAGGTTGATATAATCAAATCTTTTCTGCCCGACCGTTTTTAAGCAGTTTCCTGTAAAGCAAAAGTCGAGTGCCTCAACACGCAGTTCGGGCAGAGAGGTTGATATTATCAAGTCTTCATTGCCCGACCGTTTTCAAGCAGTTTCCTGTAAAGCAAAAGTCGAGTGCCTCGACACGCAGTTTGGGCAGACAGGTTGATATTATCAAGTCTTCATTGCCCAACCGTTTTCAAGCAGTTTCCTGTAAAACAAAAGTCGAGTGTCTCGACACGGGGTTCGGGCAGAAAGGTTGATATAATCAAATCTTTTCTGCCCGACTGTTTTCAAGCAGTTTCAGTTTCCTGTAAAGTAAAAAAGCAGGGCTGATAAATCAGCCCTGCCTTGATGTTTTTATTATTCGATTACTATCTGATTTGCTATGGGAGCGTCGGGATTTGTTTCGGGATTATCCGTATAGAATGTGAGATATTCTCCCGATGAAATCTTTGTGTCGTCGATTACAACCCACATCTCGTTGTCAACAAAGCCCTTGTAGTCGATCGTCTGAGTTGCACCGTTGTTTGATACGATTACATTGTATGTACCTGCTCCACTGTAGGTAAAGTTGTATTCATACCAGCCGTCGCCGTCGTCATCAGTCGCCTTAACGCCCGGCCAAACAGCAGCATCGTCGGGAGTGTAGTTACCCTTGTCAACGCCGTTTAAGTCCGAACCCCAAATCCAAAGTGTTGGTGCCCAAGTAAGAGAACCGCTGTGCTTAAAGTGCAGATTAATATCAAGACTTGAAGCGGTGTAGTAGTAATTTACCTCAAGCGTCTTGCCGTATGGGATCTTGCCCGAAGCTTTTTCGGGAAGATTGTTTTGGTCTGCCGCATAGCCTACCACCTTGAAATCCGATGTAGCGTAATCGGAGCCTACACGGCCCTTGATTGTTTCGGAAGCGGTGAGCTTCTGTTCAACACCCTGATCATCAGTATAGTAGTGATTTACAACGACGCTGCCCTCTGCAACACGGTAGCCTGCAAGCTGTTTTGCAAGCATTGTTGCGTCCGACACATCCCTGTCACCGTCGTAGTCGAGGTCGAGAGCTTCAACCTGCTCGTCTGAAAGCGCTAAATCACCTACAAAATACTTCTGCATTGTTGTAACATCCATGATGTTGATGTTTCCGTCGCCGTTAAAATCTGCATTCAAAATCGACTCGGGAACATAATCCTTGTAGTAATATGTAACTTCGGACGGAGTTTCGCTGAATTTACCTACGGATTGACCTTCGATGTAATCAACCTCATATGTATCGTCAATTCCTGCACTCGGTGAAGTCTGATAGCCTGAACCTACCGAACCCTGTAAAATTACGGAATCATCAATCTTTTCTCCGCTTGACTCGTAAACATAGTTTACAACTACCTTGCCCATATCCGACTTGATTCCTGCCGACTCATAGCTTGCCTTGTCAACAGCGATAACTGCCGAATATGCGGGAACGGTAAATGTTGAGCCCGTAACCTCGCCGAGGCTGTCAAGACCTGCTGTCTGACCGTTTGCGATGATAACCCAGTCGGTTACGGAAGTATCGGCAAGAGTAACCTCTGCGTCAGTTGCCGCGGAGTTGAAAAGAACTGCCATCTTGCTCCACTCGCCGGGAGTGTCGTTTGCGATAGTGTAAGAAATCTGATTTGTGTATGCCCTCTGGGCATTTGTAAATGTAAATGCGTCCTCATATGTCTTGTCCATACATGTGAGCGGACTGAATTTTGACTTGATCTGCATTACGCCCTTGTAGTAGGATATTACATCGGCATAATCCACAACATTCTGCCACTTTATCATATTAAGCGTAGCAGGTGACTTGTAGCTGTTTGTGTCGCCGTCCTTGCTGCGGCACATCTCTTCGCCCGCAAGCATAAACGAAATACCCTGTGACGAATAAACGATTGCTCCCGCAAGCTTATTCATCTTAACAGCCGTTGCCTCTCTTTCTCCGTAATCGGCAAGAGCTGTTGAGCCGAGTATCTGGTCATACAAGGTTGCGTTATCGTGGCAGGCTGCGTATGTCACGCACTGTGACGGAGCGTTTGCAAGCCAGTTGTTTCTGCCTGCCGAGTTTGCTCTTACGCCGTATCTGATGTTAGGAGCAGATGAGGTAACGCCCTGGATAAAGCCCTGATTCGCGATGTTCATACAGCCGCCCTTTATGCCGTCGCGGATAGCGTCGTTAAAGAGAGCGATTCTGTCGTTGAGCTTTGAAGCGTTGGCCTGTGTCGCACCGTAAAACTTTGTTCCCGAACAGGTGTTTGTGGGGTGATATGAGTCGCCTGCTGTCCAGCCCTCGCCCCATGTTGTGATTCTGGGGTCAACCTCGTCGAGAGCGTCTCTGAGCAAATTCATTGTTTCAACATCCAAAAGTCCCATAAGGTCAAAACGGAATCCGTCGATATGGTACTCATTTACCCAGTAGAGCACGGACTGAATCATATAATCTCTGAACATTGCACGCTCTGTCGCACAGTCGTTTCCGCAGCCCGAACCGTTTGAAAAAGCGCCTGTCTTGGTCATTCTGTAGTAGTAGTTGGGCACGGTTGCCTGGAAGCAGGAGTCGGTTGAATATGTATGGTTGTAAACTACATCCATTACTACCGAGATGCCTGCGTCGTGAAGCGCCTTGATCATCTCTTTGCACTCTTTGATTCTTACATTTCCGTCATACGGATTTGAAGAATATGAGCCCTCGGGAACATTGTAGTTTTGCGGGTCATAACCCCAGTTAAACTGAGAATCCGAACCCATTTCGTTAATCGACTGGAAATCGTAGAAAGGATTTAGCTGAACGGTGGTTACGCCAAGCTCCTTTAAATAATCAATACAGGTTGAAACATTGCCCTCGCCGTTTAATGTTGTGCCTGTTTCGGTGAAAGCAAGGTATTTTCCTCTGTTTTCCGCTGATACGCCCGAAGCGGGATCATAGGAAAAGTCCTTGATATGAAGCTCCCAAACAGATGAGTCCGTTGACTCGTCCAAAAGAACATGGGTATCGTTTTCCCAGCCCTCGGGATCTGTTGAATCAAGGTCGCACACCATTGAACGCTTACCGTTTACGCCTGTGGCAACGGAATAAACATCCTGTGTTTCCTTTGTCGTTGTTTTTGTGCCTGTGGGATTTTGAGCCGTTACACTGTATGTGTAATACTGATTTTTGAGGTCGCCCTCAACGGTTACCGCCCATACGCCCGTCCAGTTTTCGCCGTCCATCAGCTTTTCAAGCGGATAGGTGCCGAGGTCTTGCGCTCCCTCTTCCGTGTCGGAACCTGTTTTGTAAAGGTTGAGCGACACCTCGGTTGCAGTAGGCGACCAAACCTTAAAGGTTGTGCTTTCGGGTGAATAAGTCGCACCCAAATCGCCTTTGGTGTAAGCGTACTGACTGTCGATTTCTTCGCACGCCTGAGTATAGGCAGAATCAGCTATTACATCGGCAGAAACGGGTTGCGTATCCGTCTCGGCCGCAAAGCCTGACACTATGCCCGTCGATGCGAGCATACAAACTGCGAGAACGGCAGACAGAAGCTTCTTTGTAGTTCTCATAGATAATCTTCCTCCTTATTCATAATATAATCAATTCCGCCGTGCGGAAACAACTACCGAGTGTTTATTCTTCTACATCCATATTCTCTCTGAAGCGTTTGATATATTTAAAGCGGGAATAAGCGGCAGACGCTATGCAAAGTATAAGTATCAGAGCCGTTCCCAGATATACATATCCCAAAATATCCTCGAGCACATCGGGCACGGTAGAATATTTGAAAACAATATTGATTTCGCCCTTTGCGAATGTACCCGATGCATTTTCGGGAATTTCAATCAGATTCATCTCTTCATATTCATTTTGCGGTGCAGAATAGCTTTCGCCCTCTTTGCCCTTGTACGTCTTTGTCTCTACAATCTCGCCTTGATCGTTCATATAGATTGCGTTAACAACGCACACGGATTTGTCGGTATCGTCCGTTACCCTCGTGTATCTGTAGGTGACAACGGTTTCGCCCGATTTTACTTTGCCCGCACCGTTGTCGGGAAGCTTGTCAAGCACAAGGCTGTAATTTTCTATCGACGGTATTTCGGGGGTAAAATACTGCTCCCCTACCCTGTTGCGGATAACATAAGAATCCGCAAGTTCCGTATTATTCATATCGTCTACAAACTGAAAAACAACCTTTGCCATTTCCCCTTCAAATTCTTCTACATAAACGCTTGCGTACTTGACCGTGTTTTCAAAAACACCCGTGATATCGCCGTCTGACTCCTTTATGTCATAATTGAGGGAATTTGCGCAGTCCATAACATCGTAGCCCGTGCCGAGCTCACCCGTTACAGTCTGCTTTTTTAAAAGCTCCTTTGTCTTGTTGTCGTAGTAGCTTATGACAACCGCACCCTCGTCATCGGAAATTTGTGCCGAGTCATAGCTCTTTTTATCAACCAAAATCGCCGCCGAATGAGCTTTGAGATTAACCGTGCCGCTTACTTCGCCGAGATTTCTGAGTCCCGCTGTTTCTTCGTCGGCAATTCTTACCCATTCTCCGCCGATTTTAACATTTTGCTCATCTTCGCCGCCGTTGAATACAACGCACACCTTGCTCCATTCACCCTCTGCGCCGTTTTCCACGATATAGCCCGTTACTCCCGCAGGGGCGTCCTCAATACTTACAAGGCTGTTGGCGGTTTCTGCCGTCGGGTCGGAAAACGCGCTGAAATTCTCACGGATTTTCATAAGGCCTCTGTAATACTCGACTATGTCGCTGAACTCGTTTAAATTTGTCCAGTCGATCATATTTTCTTCTCTGCTTGACGCATATGAATTTTCGTCGCCGTCCTTGCTGCGCGCAAACTCCTCGCCCGAAAGCATAAAAGGTATGCCCTGGGATGTCATAACAATGGCGGCGGAGAGCTTGTTCATACTCACAAGGTCCTCATAACGCTTGCGGTACTCGCTGTCCCGTCCGTATACGGAATCCACAAGCTTGTCGTAAAGGCAAAGGTTGTCGTGGCAGGAAGCATAGGTCACACACTGGGTGGGGACATTTGCCCAGCCCGTTGTGGTGTTTGACTGACCCGCGATACCGATTTTCAGCGCCGCGCGGGACGAGCCGCTCTGAACAAAACCCTTGTCTGTGCCGCCCGTGCTGCCCTTGATTGCGTCGCGGATTGTGTCGTCAAATGCGCCTATACGGTCATCAAGCTTCTTTAAATTCTTCTGATTAGCCATAACCGTGCCTTCATCGCACTGAGTAGGCATATCCCACGCCTCGCCGTACATTATGATTTTTTTGCCACTTCCGTCCTCATACAGATTGTCAAGCGCTTTTCTGATGCTGTTCATCGTTTCAACATCGTGCAGTCCCATAAGGTCAAAACGGAAGCCGTCGATATGGTATTCCTCTGCCCAGTAGGTCACGGAATCTATCATATATTTGCGGAACATCTTATGCTCAGAAGCTGTGTCGTTGCTGCAGCCCGAGCCGTTTGAAAAAGTTCCGTCGGAGTTCATTCTGTAATAGTAGTTCGGCACGGTGTCCTGGAATGCGGAATCGGTTGAGTATGTGTGATTGTACACCACATCCATAATAACGCCGATGCCTGCGTTATGAAGCGCCTGAATCATCTGCTTGCACTCGTTTATTCTCACTTCGCCGTTGTAGGGGTCAGTCGAGTACGAACCCTCGGGGCAGTTGTAGTTTACAGGGTCATAGCCCCAGTTGTACTGCTTGTTTATATCCTTGCTCTCGTCAACAGAACCGAAGTCGTAAAACGGCATAATCTGCACATATTTTACGCCGAGCTTTTTGAGGTAATCAATACAGGTCGAAGTGCCTCCCTGCACCGAGTCAACCGTTGTGCCCTCCTCGGTAAAAGCGAGGAATTTGCCCCTGTGATCCTCGGTAACTCCGCTTGATTCGGAAGAAGAAAAATCGGCGACGGACACCTCCCAGACAGTCGCGTCCGTTTGATTTTCAACCAATATGTGTCTGTCGTTTTCCCAGCCCTCGGGGTCTGTTTCTGACAAATCAACTATCATTGAGCGCTTGCCGTTTACGCCGCACGCCTTTGCGTAAATATCGTAAGTTTCCTTTTCGGTTTTGCCGTGCTTGATTGTGTAGGTATAATACTTGCCCTTTAAATCTCCGCTCATTGTGCACGACCAAACGCCTGTTTTTTTGTCAAGCGTGAGAGCCTTTGACTCAAGCGAGCCTGCGTCGCCCTCATCGTCGCTTCCGTGCTCGTAGATATTTACTTTTACGCTTGAAGCCTTGGGCGACCAAACCTTGAATACCGTTTGTTTTTTGCTGTAAGTCGCACCCAAATCCGAACCGCTGTATGTCGTTTTATCGAGCGAAGCGGCATAAGCCTGATAGTCTGTTTTTTTATCGTTTGCAGCAGAAGCGTCTGCCATGCACATTCCGCAAATCATCATAATCACCGTTACTCCCGTAATAATTTTTCTAAAAAGCAATTAAAATGCCTCCTAACCGATTACATATTTATTGCATTTTATTTTTATAATTTTAACATATTATAACCTGTATTTTAATTCTAATTATGAATATTTGTTCTAAAAGCAATAAATCGAGCTGTAAAATTTTTGCGAAAATTTATGTGCATTGTGACGAAGATATAAGCACCCCCGCAATTTGAAAATTAACATTGTATTTATCGGATTGAATATTTGCTTTATATTTTTCATCTAATGCGTTAACGCTTTCAAATACATCAGCGCAAAAAGCACGATAAGTCAAAGTAAAAGCATTCTCAACACCTTTGCACACTTACAAAAAACAGCCTAAGCCGCAATATTAAACAATTAACCTCGGCTTAGACCATTTTAAATTATATTCACTTATAAATAAACATCAATAAATTATATACGGCTTTTTTCCGTCTTTATACGCTTTACATTCCTCATTACGCCTCGGCACTTAAAATTACTGAAAAATAGAATTTCTTTAAAAATCAGCCTGCAAATGCCGACACTGCTTTAAAAAAACACAAAGCGGATTTGCCGAATTTAATCGTCTGATTCAAGAGTTGCCTGTGCCGCCATCAGCAAAAGCCGCTTAAACTCCTCGCGCTCGGAATCCTTCATTTGTCGGGTCATACGGCTAAAGCACAAATCTATCTGCTCTTTTAAATGGGGATATACCTCCAGCGCCTTTTTTGTCGGTGTAATGTCATAGGTGCGTTTATCCTTTTTGTTTTGAGTACGAACCAAAAAGCCCCGCTCTTCAAGCTTAGTTACCGTCTTTGCAATTACGCTTTTATCAAGACTCAGCCGTTTTGTAATATCGTCCTGCGTCAGCGTTTTAAAATCACACACAATCAGTATTACAACAGCCTGTGCGGCAGTAAGCGAAAACCGTACACAATCGTTATTGAGCCATATGTGCGATTTTCTGTACAATATTGAAATAGCTTTAAACGGACTTTCTGTTATATTCGGCATGGCAAAACCCCCTTGACTGTTTTTATTATAGGCTTATTTAAAAGACTTTGCAACCTGATATTGACTAAACTTACTTTTCGTGTTATCCTAAAGTAGTGGCAAGTGCCACTAGTTTAGGATTTTAGGTAAAAGGAGATATTAGTCACATGAACAAAAATGAAAAAATTTGGAACCGAAGGTTTGTTCTTTTGTTTATAACAAACCTTCTTGTATTGGCTGCGTTTTACGCATCAATACCGATTATACCCGTTTACTGCGGAGAAATAGGAATTACGGGTTCAAAAGTAGGAATTGTACTTACCGCAATGTCAGTTGCAACAATTTTATTCCGTCCCGTAGCGGGATATTTGCTTGACAACTTTAACCGCTACACCGTTTATATAATATTTTTGGCTCTGTTTTGTCTGTCATTTCCTGCGTTTATCGCGTTTCCCCTGTTTGGTGCGTTGATTATAGTTCGTCTGTATATGGGTGCGGTGTACTCGGTATGCGGCTCGGCAACGATGACATTGGCAAGCGATGTTCTGCCTCCCCAAAAAATTACGCAGGGCATAAACCGTTTTGCGTTCACAATATCAATCGGCATGGCACTCGGTCCCTTTGTAGGTATTCAGGTTCAGAACAACATGAGCAGCAAGGCGTCTTTTTGGACGGTTTTTGCTATCTCCGTTGCCGCATTAATCTGCGTTTTGGGTGCAAGGGTAAAATACCCCAAGGTTAAGAGAAAGAAGTTCTCGATTAAGGAATCCATATACCGTCCCGCACTGCCGTTTATGTTTAATATGATGTTCCTTATGATTCCGTACGGCGCCGTTATTGCCTACTCATCAATATTGGCACAAATAAAAAATCTCACATCATATCTTCCGTATTTCTACATCTGCCTTGTTGTAGGTATGCTTGTATCAAAGCTTTCCACTCAAAAAATGATTGACGGCGGCAGACACAAAATATTGGTATATGCAAGCTTGGTTATTTTGATTCTCACAATGACAAGCTATCTGTTCCTTACAACAGGCGTACATATGCTCATTGCAGGATTTTTCTTCGGACTCGGATACGGCATTTTGCAGCCCCTGTTTCAGTCTTTTGTCACGGGAACAACACCCGCGCCGCAGCGTGGCTTGGCAAACGCAACCTACCTTTTGTCCTATGATATAGGCATAGGTATCGGTTCGCTTTTGATGGGCTGTCTTCAGGAAGCAATCGGACTTTCAAACGGATTTGCCCTGACTGCCATTGCATATGTAATAGGCGGAATCATCTACATTTTTTATGTTGACCGCTACTATAACAAACAAAAAAGCGAGTACATTAAAAACAGCGAAATAAAAGCCGCTGCAAATTAAGGCAGATATTTACTTATATTATGCAAAATATACCGCATAGTATTTTAAAAATCAAAAACAAACATCTGATAAACAAAATAATCGGCAGCAAAAATGCTGCCGATTCTTTTATTTTGTCTGTCTATAAATATTTGTATGCGCTAAAAACCGTCAAGCGGATTGATTTTTTCAAGCTCGTCAATGTCATACGAGGCTGTCCTGACCTTTTCCCTATGCGTTGTTTTATCGTCTTTAAGCCAGCTAAGCAGAACGGCAAAATGATTTTTGTACTGCTTGCCCGTAATTTCAAGATAGCTTGAGAGGTGTTCAAGCTTTTTGTCGTACATAAGTGGGTATTTTTGCATAAGCTCATCAAGCTCGCTTTGGGTCAGAATAACATTTTTAAACTGTCCGAGAGGCGTGAGCGTGTCCCCTCTCTCATTCTTTATCATTTTTCTACATTCTTTATCATTCTTATATTGTTGCCCACCGCCTGCCCCGTCTTTGCCCATTGTCTGCCCGTTGTTTGCCCAAGCGTTTGACGGTCTTTGGTACTCATCATATTTATTTACAGTAATAATCGAGTATTTTGAGGTTGTTTTGATTGTCAACTCGTTTGTCGATTTCAGATGCTCAAGTGCGGTCCTGACAGATTTTGCGGAGATTTTTAAATCTTCCGACAAATGGGCAACGCTTGTCACAAGCTGTCCGCGGTGAACGGTAATGTGTTCAAAATCACGGTCTGTGACATTTGCTTTTAAAATCAGGTGCACAAAAATCCGAAAGGTGTTCGGGTCGTGATACCAGCGCCATTTAAGGATTTTTCTGTTGAGCTTTATAAATGTTGATTTTTCAGGCATTTATGTACACCGCCCTCCTTTTATATTTGCCTTGCGGGCGGAGTGTCGATTTAAAATTTATCATTTTTTAAATTCTCCTTTCACATACACCTCCTCATTTCCGAAAAATTGCATAAAAATATGCAACTTCTGATTTTTTTGAGAATTTTTAAATTTTTTCTTCACTCTTCAATACAGATTACTTACAGTTACAGCAAATTTTCACCGTGAATACAAATTAACACGGTTGCAAAATAAAACGGAGACAGGCACCATATCGGTGTCTGTCTCCGTTTTTTACCAAGCAAAAATGTTACGGACAATTATTTAATTTTTACTCTTAAAACTCAAAACGAGTTTAGTATCCTGTCCGCGGAATCGATACGGCAGGTCCTACATATTTATCCAACCAAAAATACTTCAAATATTGCGTGTCGTAATAATACGAATCAAAAGGATATAAGTATAGATTTCTCGGGCAGATAAAAAAGTTATATGTTCTTGCCAATCGCCAGTCGTAGTCCTCGTAGTAATCTCCGAACTGCTCAACAACCGGTGTATACAGGTCGTTCGGCATCTCTGCGATATACTTTTGAAGATGTGTTGCCGAATTAATATCAATATTTTCATACACAACAGTATCATAACATATAAGCATTTTTTGTCCCGAAGTAAAGTTTTCCTGTCCCGCCAAAAACTTCTGCACAAGCGTAACATCCTTTATGTCGGCAGTACCGTCCTTGTTGACATCTCCTGTTTTTTGATACCTATTAGTCATACAGTTGAACTGATATAGCATGGAGTAAAACGCTTTAGTTGCTTCAGGGTCGGTATCGTTGCAGTAAAAATCATCTACGTTTTCTGCAAAGGCACCGACAGCGTCTCTGCTTTTGACAAAATCCGACCAGTCATCCTCACTGTACCAGTTGTTGTAATTTTGCTCTTGAAGTGCTTTTTCATATGTCAATTTAATATAACCTAAGTAAACATCTTGGGTATAAACCGCCTCCAAAAGATTATCAAACGCCTCCTGATATTCCTCGTCGGTATTCTGTATACCGTCTGAGAACAATGCATTTACCTCATCTAACCTCTGCCATGTATATCGTGAGCTTGTATTCCTGTCAATACCTGTCATTGTATTTTGCTCATACACATAGAGATAAAGCGCATACAAATTACGGTACGCGTTATTAGAATTCTCGTCTGCCTGAGTTTGATTTGAATCAGCGGCCGAGACTCCGACACTGCAAACCGATGTCAGCATTACCATAGAAAGCAATATAGATAAAAATTTTTTCACAACAATCACCCTTTCAAAAAACAGCAATATTCACATTTCAAGTGCAATTTCCTGTATGATTCTTACAGAATGAACATTAACGCTGCCGCCTCTGCTGCCGTCTGCCACAGATATATCGACTTGGGTCATAATTTATTGCAAGCTCCACGGCACCGTCACTCAAATCAGTCC
>CALYBM010000052.1 GCA_944412525.1 uncultured Ruminococcus sp.
TTCTTTGTAAACGGTCTTTGTGACGAGGACGCACGCTTCTACAGAGTTTTTGAAAATTTAAAGGCGACATTCGGCCCCTCTGTTTGTCCTGTTGTTGTTCCGTATATAGTTGACGGTCAGGCAAATACATATGTTAATCTGTTCGATTACAAAGCATATGAATATTCAACCGACGGTTCTGTAAAGCCGACCGCACTCCCCGATATGGGCAACCGCCTTGAGGGTTTGAGGGAAGCTATCAAGGAGGCTGTTGCAGAAACAAGCGAGGAGCTTCTCGATAAATTTATTATGGGCGAGGAGTTTACTCCCGAAGAAATTATCCTCGGCGTCAGCCAAGGTGTAAAAGACGGCACGATTTGCCCCGTTTTCTGCGGCGACGCTCACAACACATTTGCCATTGACCAGCTTTTAAACAGTCTCATTTGGCTTGCGCCGTCGGCTGCCGACAAGAGCAGCGAAATAGGTGTTGACATAAACGGAGAGCCTGTTGAGGTTTCTGTAAACGAAAGCGGAGCGGCAGCTGCTATTGTGTTTAAAACAGTGGCAGACCCGTTTATAGGCAGACTTTCTTATATTAAGGTGGTTTCGGGTAAAGTTGCGTCCGACACACCCCTTATAAATATGCGTACGGGAGCGCAGGAGAGGATTACCAAGGTGCTCACCGTGTGCGGCAAAAAACAGATTGAGTCGGATTATATCGGAGCAGGCGATATAGGCGCAATACCTAAGCTTGCCGCTACAAAAACAGGCGACACGCTTTGTTCGCCGCTTCGCAAGGTAGTGCTTGACGGCATTGATTATACCGTTTCCTCCTATACAATGGCTATATATCCTGCCAAAAAGGGCGACGAGGATAAGGTTGCGCAGGCAATCGCAAAGCTGTGTGATGAGGACCCGACAATAAAATTTGTAACAAACCACGAAACACACGAAATGCTTGTATCGGGACTCGGTGAACAGCACCTCGATGTTGTAATTTCAAGACTTAAGACTAAATACAATGTTGACGCGTCTTTGCAAAAGCCGAAGATTGCCTACAGAGAAACAATCCGTAAAAAAGTATCCGCACAGGGCAGATACAAAAAGCAGTCGGGCGGACACGGTCAGTTCGGCGATGTTTGGATCGAGTTTGAGCCGTGCGATACTGACGGACTTGAGTTTGCAGAGCGTGTTGTCGGCGGTGCGGTTCCCAAAAACTTTTTCCCTGCCGTTGAAAAGGGACTTCGCGAATCAATCAAAAAAGGAGTGCTTGCGGGTTATCCGACTGTCGGAATAAAGGCTACGCTTTATGACGGCTCTTATCATCCCGTCGATTCCTCCGAAATGTCGTTTAAAACCGCCGCAAGTCTTGCGTATAAAAACGGTATTCCAAATGCTTCTCCTACGCTTTTGGAACCTATCGGAAGTCTGAAAGCCTGTGTCCCCGACGCCAACATGGGAGATGTTATGGGCGAGGTAAACAAACGCCGCGGAAGAGTTCTTGGTATGTACCCTGCCGAAAAAGGTATGCAGATTGTTGAAGCAGAGGTTCCCATGGCTGAGATGTCCGATTTCTCCACATTTATAAGACAAATTACGCAGGGCAGGGGTTCGTTTGAGTTCACATTTACACGCTACGAGGACGCACCTGCCAATGTTGCACAGAAGATAATAGAAAAAGCAAAGGCTGAAATGACCTAATAATTTTGTATAAGGTATAAGCCATAAAATTACCTCCTGCGGTATCTGTTTTGCCGCAGGAGGTCTGTTTTTTATTTTAATTTTATGACCGTGTTCAAAATTATGAGTTCGTATTATGAAAAAATTACTGCAAAAGCGTTACTTTGCGTCGCTCGGTTGAGATTATAGCTTCCTCATTTAATTTCTTTATCTCTCTCATCATTGCACTTCGGTCAACTCCGAGGTAGTCGGCAAGGTCTGAAAGCGGCAGCGGAAGCACAAAACTTTTGCTGTCCTGTTCAAGACTTGCGTATTCAAAAAAAGAAAGAAGCTTGCTGCGAAGTGTTCTTTGCGATAATATATCAATATGAGTGAGGGATTTTCTTGCCGTTTGCATCATAATATGGTCAATCAATATAATGTGCCGTGAGCAGTTGTTGTGACAGCAGGTAATTAAGCTTTTGTATTTTATAAAATCAACCGTACATTTTGTCTTTGCATATACATAAAAAAGCTTATCATCCGTGTCAGGCAAAAAATGCTTTCCGAATGCACAACCCCGACCGTAATAATCAATTATTCTGCGCTGCTCTTCTGTATTTATTGTCAAAAGATATGCAGTTCCGCTTGTAATTATTCCAATTGTGTCATTTTCAGGTGAACATATTGTAATAATTTCACCCCTTTTATACTCCCTCGTTACAGGGGTCAAACACTCCTTTAACCCGATTAATTCTGCGTTTGAGAGCTTTTTTTCAATCGGTATAATATTCATTACAACCACTCCATAATGTGTGTCGATTTTTATCCTGCCACTATATATTGTTATTATACTATATTATTGTTGCTTGTGCAACAGTAATTTTTACTTTTATACTGTATAATTAGTCTTGCACGATATTTGAAATATATTTTATTAAAAAGGAAGGGATACTATGAAAATTATTAAGCGAAACGGCTCGGAAGAAAATTTTAACATTGAAAAAATTATAAATGCAATAAAAAAGGCAAATAACTCGTCGGAAAATCCTTTTTTAACAGACGAACAAATTATTGATATAGCAGATTATATAGAATACAGATGCAATAAAATTAAAAGAGCGGTTTCCGTTGAGGAAATTCAGGATATGGTTGAAGATCAGCTTATGGCTAAGGGCGCATTTGAGCTTGCGCGCCGTTATGTCAGATACCGCTACAACCGTTCTCTTGTTCGTAAGGCTAACACAACGGACAACAGAATCCTCTCTTTAATCGAGTGCAACAACGAAGAGGTTAAGCAGGAAAACTCCAACAAAAACCCCACAGTCAACAGTGTTCAGCGTGACTATATGGCAGGAGAGGTAAGCCGTGACCTTACAAGAAGAATGCTCTTGCCTCCGGATATTGTTGAGGCGGATAAGCAGGGAATTATTCACTTTCACGATTCAGACTACTTTGCTCAGCATATGCATAACTGCGACCTTGTTGACCTTGAGGATATGCTGCAAAACGGTACTGTCATCAGCGACACATTAATCGAAAAGCCCCACAGCTTTTCAACTGCCTGCAATATCGCTACACAAATTATAGCACAGGTTGCAAGCAACCAGTACGGCGGTCAAAGCATAAGCCTTACTCACCTTGCTCCGTTCGTTCAGATTTCGAGAGAGAAAATCCGCAAGGAAACCCTTGCCGAGATTGAAGAACTCGGCTGTGAAGTAAGCGAAGAAAAAATCAATGATATTGTTGAAAACAGACTTCGCAAAGAGGTCAACAAAGGTGTTCAAACGATACAGTATCAGGTTGTTACCTTGCTCACAACAAACGGACAGGCACCTTTTGTAACCGTGTTTATGTACCTTAACGAGGCAAAGGACGAGCAGGAAAAGAAGGACCTCGCGCTTATTATTGAAGAAACTCTTAAGCAGCGTTATCGCGGCGTAAAAAACGAGGACGGTGTTTGGATTACTCCCGCGTTCCCGAAACTTATATATGTTCTTGAAGAGGATAACATTACGGAAGACAGCAAGTACTGGTACTTAACAGAGCTTGCTGCAAAATGCACGGCAAAAAGAATGGTGCCGGATTATATTTCCGAAAAGGTTATGCTTAAAAACAAGATTGATAAAAACGGTAACGGTAACTGCTACACCTGCATGGGATGCCGCAGCTTCCTTACACCTTATGTTGATGAAAACGGAAAGCCCAAATACTACGGAAGATTTAACCAGGGCGTTGTAACAGTCAACCTTGTAGATATAGGTTTGAGTGCCAACAGGGATATGGTGAAGTTCTGGAAGATTTTTGACGAGCGCATGGAGCTTTGCCACCGTGCGTTACAGTGCCGCCACGAAAGACTGACGGGAACTCTTTCGGACGCAGCGCCTATTCTTTGGCAGTACGGAGCGCTTGCAAGACTTAAAAAGGGTGAAACCATAGATAAGCTTTTGCACGGCGGTTATTCAACTATTTCGCTCGGATATGCAGGACTTTGGGAGTGCGTTTACAGCCTAAACGGCAAAAAGCTCACAGAGCCCGAGGGCAAGAAGCTTGGCTTGGAGATTATGCAGAAGCTAAACGACTACTGTGCAAAGTGGAAAAAGGAAGAAAATATCGACTACAGCATCTACGGTACTCCGCTTGAAAGCACAACCTACAAATTTGCAAAATGTCTGCAAAAGCGTTTCGGTATAATCAAAGGCGTAACTGACAAAAATTATATCACAAACAGCTATCATGTGCATGTTTCCGAAAAAATCAATGCGTTTGATAAGCTCAAGCTCGAATCGGAATTTCAGGCACTTTCGCCCGGCGGAGCAATAAGCTATGTTGAGGTTCCGAATATGCAGGACAATATCCCCGCTGTTTTGCAGGTAATTAAATTTATCTATGACAACATTATGTATGCAGAGCTTAATACTAAGAGCGACTATTGTCAGGAATGCGGCTATGACGGTGAAATCGGCATAGTAGAAGAGGACGGAAAGCTTCTTTGGGAGTGCCCGAAGTGTCACAACCGCGACCAAGATAAGATGAATGTTGCAAGAAGAACCTGCGGATACATCGGAACGCAGTTTTGGAATCAGGGAAGAACACAGGAAATTAAGGAAAGGGTGCTTCACCTCTGATGAATTACGGTGAAATAAAAAATTACGACATCGCAAACGGCGAGGGCGTAAGAGTTTCTCTGTTTGTTTCGGGGTGTACACACCATTGCAAAAACTGTTTTAACCCCGAAACGTGGAGCTTTGAGTACGGCAAGCCGTTTACAAAGCAAACAGAGGATTATATAATTGAGTGCTTAAAACCCGACTATATTGACGGATTGTCACTGCTCGGCGGCGAACCGTTTGAGCCGCAGAATCAAGCCGTTTTGCTTCCGTTTTTACGCAGAGTGAGGGCAGAGCTGCCGAATAAAAACATTTGGTGCTATACGGGTTATACCTTCGATAAAGAACTTTTAAGCGACAGCCGTGCAAGGTGCGAGCATACCGATGAGATGCTTTCGCTGATTGATGTGCTTGTTGACGGTGAATTTGTACAGGAGCTTTACGACATAAGCCTGTCATTCAGAGGTTCGTCTAACCAAAGGATAATTGATGTTAAACAATCTCTTCAAGCGGGTGAGATAAAGCTTCACGGACTTATCAGCGAACACATAATGTAATCAAATAATTTTATTTTAACAGGGACTGTCTGTATGGATAGCCCCTGTTTTTCGTTACTTTTTAATTTATTATAAATTAAAAAGTCGGAAGTTTTACATTTAAAAGGAAAAATAATTAATATTTTTTACATATATGTATTGATTTTGGGTATAAATTGGTGTATTATGACCTTAAATGATTTTACGGGGAATAAATGTATTTTATTTTCCGTAATTCTTCGTTTTGTTGAGAGAGGATTTATATGAAGATTATAATTGTTGGTTGCGGAAAAGTAGGAACATCTATTGCCAATGAGCTTAATTCCGAGGGACACGAGATCGTTGTTGTTGATATAGATCACGAGGCGGTAACGCGGTTGTCCGAATCAATTGATGTAATGGGAATTGAGGGCAACGGCGCCACATATGAGATATTGTCTGAGGCGGGAGCTGAAAGTGCCGATCTCGTGATTGCGGCGGCGGCAAGAGATGAAATCAATCTTTATACCTGTCTTATGGCTAAGGCAGCAGGTGTAAAGCACACCATCGCAAGAGTAAGAAATCCTGAATATACAAGCGATTTATACAGGGTTAAGGAGCAGCTCGGTCTGTCTATGGCTATAAATCCGGAGCTTACCGCGGCGGTAGAAATCAGCCGCCTTTTGCGTTTTTCGGGTGCACTTGAAATAGACGCATTCGCAAAGGGTATTGTTGAACTTATTAAGGTAGAGGTGCCGAAAGACTCACTTATCAGCAATCAGAAGATTAGCGAGATTGATATTCTAAAGGGCAAGGTGAGAATTTGCTCGGTTGAGCGTGAGGGCGAGGTTTATATACCTAACGGTGATTTTGTGATACACAGCGGGGACAAGATATCCGTTGCGGCAAAGCCCGAAATCGCGGCAAAATTTTTCAAAAAGATAAATGTGTCAATAGGACGGTGCCGAGATGTCATACTGCTCGGCGGAGGTAAGATATCATATTATCTTGCCTTAAAGCTTATTAAATCCGGAATAAATGTAAAAATAATAGAAAAAAATCCTGCTCGCTGTGCCGTTTTGTCAGAGCTTTTGCCCGAAGCCGTAATAATCCAGGGTGACTGTATGGATCAGGACCTGCTTTTGAGCGAGGGAATAGAGCATGTTGACGGCGTTGCCGCTCTGATGGATTATGATGAAGAAAATATATTAATATCGCTTTATCTTAAAGGTACATCAAGGGCAAAGGTTATCACAAAGGTTAACAATGTTTCCTTTGATTCGATTTTGTCAAACCTTGAGTTTGAATACATCATTCATCCAAAGAGCATAACAGGTGAATATATAGCAAGATATATACGGGCAATGCAAAATTCACTTGGCAGTAATGTCGAAACTCTGTACAGACTAAACGACGGCAAAACCGAAGCGCTTGAATTTAGAGTAAGTAAAAATGCCAAAGTGTGCGCAATTCCTATTCAACAGCTTGATTTGCTTGATAATCTTCAAATTATATGCATTAACAGAAAAGGAAAAATAATCATTCCTCAAGGCAGCGACTCAATTATGCCGAATGATACGGTTATTGTTCTGACAAAGCACAAGGGGCTTAGCGACCTTGATGATATATTTAAAAAGCACTGAGGGTAGTTTAGTAAATGAATAAACGCATAATTTTGTATATACTCGGCTGGGTACTCATAATTGAGGGAGCAGCCATGCAAATTGCTACGGTCACTTCGCTGATTTACAAAGAACATGAGGGAATGTACTTTGTCATTATCGGCTGCGTTAGTGCCGCTTTGGGTTTAATGGCTATAAAAATAAAAAAGCCCGCCAAAATGATACTCTACCAAAAAGCAGGCTTTGCGGCTACGGCACTTAGCTGGATACTGATGTCGGTTGTCGGCAGCCTTCCGTTTTTTATAAGCGGAGAAATTCCCTCGTTTATAGACGCTTTTTTTGAGACTGTTTCGGGCTTTACAACCACAGGTTCGTCAATTCTTACCGATGTTGAGGGATTGAGCAACTGTATGCTTATTTGGAGAAGCTTTCTCAACTGGTTGGGCGGAATGGGCGTTATTGTGTTTTTGCTTGCAATAATACCAAAGCTTGGCGGACAGCAAAACATTTTTCTTATGAAGGCAGAAAGCCCCGGACCTATTGTCGGCA
Organism: uncultured Ruminococcus sp.; assembly: GCA_944412525.1. Classification (GTDB taxonomy): domain Bacteria; phylum Bacillota; class Clostridia; order Oscillospirales; family Acutalibacteraceae; genus Ruminococcoides. The sequence continues at coordinate 7,435 of CALYBM010000052.1, forward strand.
AGGCTGTGCCTCATATGAGAAGCTATGCTGCACTTTTGTACGGCATTTACATCGGTCTTACCGCTCTGCAGATCATACTTTTGCTGTGCGGCGGAATGGGACTTTTCGACGCACTGAACACAAGCTTTGCAACAGCGGGAACGGGCGGATTCGGAATCCACAACAGCAATATTGCGGCTTACGACAGCTATTATCTGCAAACTGTAATCGCAGTTTTTATGCTTCTCTTCAGCTTTAACTTTACTTTTTATATCCTTTTGCTTGCAAGAAAATTTAAGCAGGCGTTCAAAATGGAGGAGCTTTGGGTTTATATTTGCATTGTTGCGGCTTCAGTAATTTTGATTACCGTAAACATCAGCTCTATTTACCCGACATTGTATGATTCGTTCCATCAAAGCTTCTTCTATGTTTCATCAATTATTTCGACGACAGGTTTCGGAATAGGGGATGTAAATCACTGGCCTGAGTTTTCAAAGTCGATAATTATTGTGATTACCTTCATCGGTGCAATGGCAGGAAGCACGGGCGGCGGATTTAAGATTTCAAGAATCATCATTCTTTTAAAAGAAGCAAAAAAAGAGTTCTCTCTGCTTGTGCATCCGAGAAATGTAAAAACCGTTAAAATGGACGGTAAGGCAATTGAGCATACAGTAATGCGAAACACCTCAATGTTCCTTGTAGTATATATCGGAATTTTTGTATTGAGCTTTATGGTTGTCTCGCTTGAAAACAAAGATTTCTTAACTTGCTTTACAAGTGTTGCGGCTAACCTTAATAATACGGGTCCCGGTCTCGGTGAAGTAGGTCCCGTGGGAAACTACTCTGATTTTAGCATATTGTCAAAGAGCGTACTTATTTTTGATATGCTGGCAGGACGACTTGAGTTGTTCCCGCTGCTGCTGTTGTTTTCACCTTCAGCATGGAAAAAAACATAATTACATTTTTTATTAAGAGCACGGTAAATTCGTGCTCTTATTATTTGCGTATCTTATTCGGATTTTGTTTAAACAGAATCAGCCTAAAATAAAAATACAAATTTTGCGGTTCGTTTTACATGCTCAATTTTGCCGTTTTTAGGACTTTGTGTCGAGCGTAAAATATACTTAAAAATGATTGAAATTTATTTTTGTTTTATCGCTTTTTATTATTGACTAAGCAATACTAATAAGATAGAATACTTATTGTATATTACTTTTGGGAGGGCTGTTTTTGGTATTTTCAAGCCTCGTATTTTTGTTTGCTTATCTGCCGATAACGCTTTTGGCATATTACCTTGTGCCGAGGCAGGGCAGAAATATATTTCTTTTTATTATCAACCTGATTTTCTACGGCTGGGGCGAGCCTAAGCTTGTCCTGCTTATGGTGTTTAATATATTTTTTAACTATATCGGCGGCTATTTGGTTGACAAATACCGAAGCGATGAGAAAAAGAAAAAGCTTTTTCTGATACTTACCTGTGTACTTGATATCGGTATACTTGCCGTGTTTAAATATACGGGAATGATTACGGAAACGCTGAATATGCTTCCGTTTTTGAATATTCCCGAGCTTCAGATCAGCCTGCCTATAGGAATAAGCTTTTACACTTTCCAGACGATGAGCTATGTTATAGATGTTTACCGCGACGACGCCCCCGTATCAAAAAGTTTTATAAACTTCGGCACTTATGTTGCGTTGTTTCCTCAGCTTATAGCGGGTCCTATCGTCCGTTACAGAGATGTTGCTTATCAGCTTACTCACCGCCGCGAAACAATTGAACAGTTTACAAAGGGTGTTTTGCTCTTTATGGTCGGACTCGGAAAAAAGGTGCTTATTGCGAATCAGATGGGAACGCTGACGAGTGCGATTTTTGCAACAACCGATGAAAACGGCGTAGTCGGAACATGGGCGGGAATTATCGCATATACATTCCAAATTTATTTTGATTTTTCGGGCTATTCCGATATGGCGTGCGGACTCGGCAATATGCTCGGTTTTGAATTTTTAAAGAACTTTAATTATCCATATATCGCAAGGTCGATTACGGACTTTTGGAGAAGATGGCACATTTCACTTTCCACTTGGTTTAAGGAGTATGTTTATATTCCCCTCGGAGGCAACCGCAAGGGCGCCAAAAGACAGATTATAAATCTGCTTGTTGTTTGGGGACTTACGGGACTTTGGCACGGTGCGGCGTATAATTTTATTTTGTGGGGACTTTATTACGGACTGCTGCTGATTCTTGAAAAGTTTGTATTAAAGCGTTTTCTTGAAAAGCTTCCGTCATTTATACAACACTTATACACATTGTTTGCTGTAATAATAGGATGGGGCCTTTTCTACTTTACCGATATGTCACAGCTCGGAGAATTTTTCGTGGATTTATTTAATTTCGGCAACGGAATTTGCGGTGAACAGGCTTTTAATCTTATTTTAAATTATCTGCCGCTTCTTATAGTTGCCGCTGTTGCAAGCACGCCGATAGGCGCAAAGCTGTATGCACGAATTTCGGGCACAAAGTTTATTTGGATTCCCGAAACGCTGTTCTGTATTGTCGTATTGTTAATCAGCACGGCAAGTCTTGTTGACCAAAGCTATAATCCGTTTTTGTATTTTAGATTTTAAGTGTCAATCTGCGTTTATGTATTAAAGGAGTAGTATGATGTATTCTAAGGACAACAGCAGCAAATATTTTAAGTATTTGCCAGCGTTTGTGTTTTTAATATTTATATTCGGAATGGCCGTCTGGTTTTTGTTTAATCCCAAGTCTGAATACAGCTCGGCAGAAAAGCGTTATTTAAGCGAGTTTCCCAAGGTTTCGGCAGAAAGCGTACTAAACGGAAAATTCGGCACGGAATTTGAAAGCTATTTTGCCGATCAGTTCCCGTCAAGAAGCTTTTGGGTGGGATTGAATGCTTATTATAACCTCGACATCGGAAACAACGGCGCAAACGGAGTCTACAACTGTAAAAACGGATATTTAATCAACAAGCCCGTTTCTACAGACAACCAAATTAAAAAGAACACTCAGGCTATAATTGATTTCAAAAATTCCGTAGATACCCCTGTAACGGCTATGTTTGTGCCCTCTACAGGATATATTGCACAAGATGTTTTGCCGTCGGTTCATAACGAGTATAACGATGATGAATATTTTGAAAGTTCGTCAAAGGCATTTGCGGAAAACGGAATAGATTTTGTTGATTTGCGTCAGACATTTAAGGATGCGTATAAAAGCGGAAGTCAGCTTTATTACAAGACCGACCACCACTGGACTACCCTCGGAGCATACACAGCGTACAATGAGCTGTGCAGGCAGCTTGATATTACGCCTGCACCAAAGGACAAATTCAAAGTTGAAACCTACGGCGGCTTTTACGGTACAACCTATTCCACAAGCGGATTTTGGTTTACACAGCCTGATAATATTGAAATTTGGAACAATCCCGAAAATACGGATAAAAATATTAATGTAAAAATCACGGAGGGCAAAAATACCGAGGAATACGGCTCAATGTATTTTTATAATCATCTTAAGGAAGATGACAAATATCCCGTATTCATTGACGGAAATCATGCGCTTACCGAAATTACCAATTCAAACGCCGACGGAGGCACGATTTTGCTTGTAAAGGATAGCTTTTCCCACAGCCTTGTGCCTTTCCTGGCGGAAAATTACAGCAAAATAATTCTTGTTGACATGCGTTATTACAAGTCGAGAGTGGCTCGGATAGTAAAAGAAGAAAATCCCGAGCGGATTCTTTTCCTTTACGGCATAGACAATCTCGCAACCGATACCGACCTTGTGTGGATAAACTGAATATGAAAAACCGCAGGTATTAATACCTGCGGTTTTGTTTTTTATTTTGGTAATTAGTTTAATTTAATCATTACAAAGCTTTGCGGCGACATTTTCACTTTGCCGTCTGCAAACTCGGCATTACCGAGTTCATAAATTTTTTCGCCGCTGTAATTTGTGTTAATTACGCTCTCTTTTCCGAGTGGGTTAAAGAACATTACGAGATTTCCTCTCTTGTATAAGAACGGAATTTTACCGTCCTCATAAACAAACTCAAGTTCGCCGTTGCCCTTTAAGTCATCATATTTGTGACGCAGAGCAATCATATCTGTGACAACCTTGTAGATGCTGTCCTCATCGTTTTGCTGGTTCTCAACGGTCGGTGCGTCACTGCTTTTGTCAACGGGCAGATACGGCTCATCGCTATTTGAAAATCCGAGATTTTTACCGCTGTTCCACTGCATAGGTGTACGCGAGCCTGTTCTGCTGAATCCGCCCTCCTTGCTTACAAGGTCGCTTTGGTATCTCATTCCGAGTTCATCTCCGTAATAGAGGAAAGGCACGCCCGGCATTGTAAATATAAACGCGTTAACAAGCTTTATTGCCTGCTTGTCCAGATATGCCGTAACACGGGGCATATCGTGATTGTTTGTCATAAAGCTGATGTATCCGCAGTCCTTTGAACGCTCGTAAGCGGGGAGATATTCATCTGCAAACGCTTTTAAATTTCCCTTGCCGTTTGGATTAAATACAGCCTCGTCGCCCCATTCGCCGCTGCGGAAAAGAGTGTGGTATCCGTTGCCCTGGTGGTCAAGGTAGAAGTCCATATGGAAACCTGCGTTTACGATTGCTCTGTCGGGCGAACACCACTCGGAAACCATTGCGGCTTCGGGATATTCCGCGTCGAGCATTTCACGAACGCCTCTCCAGATTTTTGCAGTAGCGATTTTTTCGTCATCGTTTTTAACGAGTGAGTCCGCCATATCGACTCTAAAGCCGTCGGCTCCCTTGTCAAGCCAAAAACGCATAATATCTTTAATTGCTTCAACTGTAGCCAAGCAGTCGGGATGATCGCAGGGAAGCTGCCACTCGGGATGAGTGATTTTGTAAAAGCCGTAGTTCAACGCAGGCTGTGAGCTAAAGTAATTTACCATATAGTTTCCGTTACGCTCGCAGATACCGCACATCATTCTGTATTCGGGCGGAGCGTCCCAAACAGATTTTGTAAATATATATCGGTTTGAATATTCGCTTTGTGCGGCTTTTTTGGCTTCGGTAAACCACGGATGGGTGTCTGATGTGTGACCCGGAACAAGATCAAGCAGAATTTTTATTCCCCTTTTGTGAGCCTCGTTAAAAAGATTTACAAGGTCGTCGTTTGTTCCGTAACGGGCAGCGACCTGCTTGTAATTTCTTACATCGTATCCTGCGTCCATAAAAGGAGAATCATAGACGGGATTAAGCCATATTGCGTTACAGCCGAGCCCCTTTACATAATCAAGATTTTCTGTAATTCCGTTGATGTCGCCTATTCCGTCACCGTTTGAGTCGTAAAAGCTTTGAGGATATATTTCATAAAAAACTGCGTCATTGAGCCACTTTGGCATATACAACACCCTTTCACTGTAAATTATAGAACAATTTTATCATTTTAATAATAATTTGGCAATATAATTTATTAACATTTTCCTGTCATTTTTCCACAAAAATATACTTGCAAAAATACCTTATTAATCATACTATGATAATGACTTTGTTTTTGGAGGGAAGGAGTTTGACTGTAGATAAGCTTTCGGAAAATACGGTGCTTATTATTTTATATACAAAGGATATGCATAATCTTTCGCTTGAGCTAAATGAGCAAGACCGCGATGATGAGGCATTTCGCAAAAGCATAATAAAAATTATGAAATATGCCTGTGCAAAGGCAGGTTTGGATATTGATAACCGCAAGGTTGAAATAGAGGCTTTACCGTTTGAAAATGAATGTTATTTGTTAATTACGGTCCACGAAAAAATCCGCCGCAGCTTCAGGATAAAGAACACGGGGGAGTGTGTTTGTTATTCCCTTGGCGGCAGCGGAAATTTTCTTAATACGCTTGAACACATATACAGGCTCAATATTTGCTGCAACAAAAATTCTGCGTACCTGTACAATGATTGCTATTATATTGTATTTGAATATCCGAGTATTCCCCAAAAGCTGAAAAGATTGCTTTCCGAATATGCAGAAAAAAGCATAGGCAGGATCGAAACGGCGAGAGTAAAGGAAAACGGTAAAATAATTTGTGCCAACAACGCAATATATCAGATCGGAAAACACTTGGTGTAAGCGTAATAAATCTACAAAAACGCTTTCATCTCTCTGATGTTTTCTTCTTCCGTATCAAGCATCTTTTTCGCAAGGGTGCTTACATGAGGGTCGTTTCCGTCATAGTTTCTTATGTGCCGTGACATTTTGTTTACTCCCATAGTGTTTCCCTTAATCATCATTTCCGCTACATGAGATGCGGAGGGATCACGCTTTAGGTCACGATCGGTTGCATAGCGTGTCATAGCCTTTGTAACGGAACTTACATGGCGGATTTCGGCTCCGCGGTTTTTCAGCATGTTGTTTGCACAGTGATAGATCTTGCCGTACTTAATAAGCTGTTCGCACAAGACTCCGTCAACTCTGCTGTCTTTGAGCCGTTTGCGGACACTTGTAATTCCCTGACAGCCCATCTCTGCGTTTTGCAGAACATAAGTAAGCATTTCTACATCATTTATCATATATTTCACCTCTGGCTTTATTATTATCGGAAAAAACTGATTTATTCTTTATACCTGTTGAAAGATTGTTAATTTTATGTTTTAATAATAAAGGTGATGTTTATGATAAATTCAGCATTTCATACAGCTGAGCTTAATTATTCCGATGACTGTAAAAAGCGTGTGTGGGTTTATGTGCCCGAGCATAATAAGGGAGAAAATCTGCCCGTAGTTTATATGACCGACGGGCAAAATCTGTTTGATGAAACCTCAACCGCTTACGGTTGTTGGGGAGTTGTGCAGGCTGTTGAAAATGAAATAAAAGACAGCTCCGCGAGAGCAGTGATTGTAGGCATTGATAACGGAAACGCGATGCGTGACTGTGAGCTTACTCCCGAATGTATAGGGGAGGTTCAGCACAGAGAAATGCTCTGTGACAATTTTACCCCGAAAGGCGAAGAATTTGACAGCTTTTTGGTAAACACGGTGATCCCTTTTGTTGAAGCAAATTTCCCCGTCAGAACAGACAGACAGGGCAGAGCGGTTTGCGGCAGCTCTTCGGGAGGGCTGATGTCATTTTTCAGCGGTATTGAGCACAAAACATTATTTGGCTTTGTAGGAGCGTTTTCTCCTGCTTTTTTGTGCTATACGGGTGAGTCGTGGCGAGAGTATCTTTTAAATAAAATTACTCAAGATATGCCGTATCTTTATATTTATACGGGAAACGGCGACGAAATCGAACAGCTTATATTCGAGAGCGTCGAGCCTATGTATGATTTGCTTACGGAAACAGGTTATCCGTACGACATGTTAAACGAGGTTGTGTTGCTTGAAAACAGGCACAACGAAAAAGCATGGAAAGAGATTTTTCCTGATTTTCTTCATACATTTTTACATAATGCTAACCTAAAATAAAAAAAGGCTGTTCCTGCACCAAAGCCTGAACAACCTTTTGATTATTTATGCCTTTTTAAATTAAGCGATTATTTCACCGTCAACGGTTCCGCCCAAGCCTGCCGCATTGGACTCGTCGGTATCAATGTGCATAGCGGGAGCGTAGCTCGGACTAACACGGATTACAACATCTCCGAAAGTCGTTGCTCTGCCGGTATTTTCGCCGACCTTTACCGATACGATTTGTTTATCTTTAAGGCCGAACTCCTCCGCTGTTTTAGGATCGAGATGAATATGCCTTTTAGCGGCGATAACTCCGCACTCTATTTCAAGCTCGCCTGCGGGACCCACAAGCTTGCAGCCGGGAGTACCCTCAATATCGCCCGATTCCTTAACGGGAGCGGCAATGCCGAGTTTTCTTGCGTCGGTAAGCGAGATTTCAACCTGATCGGCACTTCTTTCGGGGCCGAGAATTGACATCTTCATTTCGCCTCTCGGACCTACTACCGTAACCTTTTCAACGCAGGCAAACTGACCCGGCTGAGAAAGATCTTTTTTATTTGTAAGTGTTGCACCTTTGCCGAAGAGAGCCTCAAGTGTTTCCTTTGTAACATGAACATGATGAGCAGATGTTTCAACCATTATTTTCATTTTATCTAAACCACCATTCGTAAATTTTAGCCGTTTGGCTTGACACATATATTTTACTACTAATTTTTACAAAATTCAATGCTTTGTACACGGAAAGGGAAAATTTTATGTTTAACAACTGGGAAGAATTAAAAAACGCCTGTGAACAGTGCCGAAAATGTGAGCTTTGCGAAACAAGGCACAATGTTGTAGTGGGCGTCGGAAACGAAAACGCCGAGGTGATGTTTATCGGCGAGGGCCCCGGCGAGAACGAGGACTTGCAGGGAGAGCCGTTTGTCGGCAGGGGAGGAAAGCTCTTGGACAAAATGCTCACGGCAGTTGACCTCGACAGAAACAAGAATATTTACATTGCAAATATAGTAAAATGCCGTCCGCCTCATAACCGTGACCCAAAACCCGAAGAACAGGAGCAGTGCATAGACTGGCTTAGGGCACAGGTTAAGATGATTAACCCCAAAATAATCGTATGTCTCGGAAGAATAGCGGCGGGAAGAATAATCAAGTCGGATATAAAAATCACAAAAGAACACGGTCTGTGGTTTGAAAAGGGCGGAATACAGATGATGGCAATGCTGCACCCTGCGGCTGTTTTGCGTGACCCCAGAAAAAAGCCCGAGGCGTTTGACGACTTTTTAAAACTTAGGGATAAGATCAACGAGATTTGTGATCATACATATTGATTTGTCTGTAAAATATTAAATAAAATAACAAAAACTATAGGGCGGATGTGCTATCCGCCCTAATAAGTTAAAAATCAAAGCAAGCGGCCGATAAGACCGCTTGCTTTTTTCCTTTATAGGAAACTGCTCGAAAACGGTCGGGCAAAGAAGGTTTGATAATATTAACCCGTCTGCCCGAACCCCGTGTCGAGGCACTCGATTTTTTAGGAGAATTATTTTGTTTCAAATGTGAACTTGCCGTCTGCAAACGAGCATACAACAGATGAATTTTCTTTAATGGTGCCGTCAAGCATTTTTTCCGAAAGAGCGTCTTCAATTTCCGTTTGAATAGCTCTGCGCAGCGGTCTTGCACCGTAATTTTCATCAAAGCCCTTATCCGATATAGCAGAAACCGCGTCATCGGTAAATGTTATGTCAATATTAAGCGTCTTAACTCTTTTTGCAAGAGAATCAAGCATCTTTGAAGCAATCTGTTTGATTTCTTCCTTCGTCAGCTTGTTGAATACTATGATGTCATCGACACGGTTAAGAAATTCAGGTCTGAAAACATTTCTGAGCTCGCCCATTACAAGCTCCTTGATGTTCTCGCCGCTGCTCTCCTTAGCGTTTTCATCTTGGCTGAAGCCGAGAGCCTTTTGCTTTTCGGTAATAAGTCTTGCGCCGACATTAGAGGTCATGATGATTACGGTATTCTTGAAGTCAACCGTTCTGCCCTGAGAATCTGTCAGTCTGCCGTCTTCAAGTATCTGAAGAAGCATATTGAATACATCGGGGTGAGCTTTTTCGATTTCATCAAAAAGCACTACCGAATAAGGCTTTCTTCTGACCTTTTCCGTAAGCTGTCCGCCCTCTTCAAAACCTACATATCCGGGCGGTGAACCGATAAGCTTTGAAACCGTGTGCTTCTCCATGTATTCACTCATATCAAGACGCAGCATTGCGTTTTCATCACCGAACATTGCCTGAGCAAGAGCCTTGCAAAGCTCTGTTTTACCTACGCCGGTAGGACCGAGGAAGATAAATGAGCCTACAGGGCGTTTCGGGTCTTTAAGACCTACTCTGCCTCTCCTTATTGCTCTGGATATTGCGCTTACTGCCTCATCCTGTCCGATTACACGCTCATGGAGAACTTTCTCCATATTGAGCAGACGCTCACTTTCCTCTTTTGTGAGCTGTACAACAGGTATTCCCGTCCAATCGGAAACTATTTTCGCAATGTCCTCCGCAGTTACTTCGCCGCTGCAGGTTTTTTGCTTTTCCTGCCACTGCTTTTTTGCTTCGTCAAGCTTTGCCTGTACCTGTTTTTGTTCATCACGCAGCTTTGCGGCACGCTCAAAGTCCTGCTCGTTTACTGCACTTGCCTTTTCTTTTTCAAAATCAGCTATTGAATCTTCAAGCGATTTTATATCAGGCGGCGATGTAAGAGATGCAAGTCTTACCTTTGACGCACCCTCATCGATAAGGTCAATCGCCTTGTCGGGGAGGTATCTGTCAGCGATATATCGTGATGAAAGATTTACAGCGGCATTTATGGCCTCATCCGTAATCTTTACCTTGTGGTGAGCCTCGTAGCTGTCACGCAGACCCTTAAGAATTTCGATTGCCTGCTCAGGTGTAGGCTCGCCTACCTTTACGGGCTGAAAACGGCGTTCCAAAGCAGCGTCCTTTTCGATATACTTTCTGTATTCGTTGAGCGTTGTGGCGCCGATTACCTGAAAGTCACCTCTTGCAAGAGATGGTTTCAAAATATTTGCGGCGTCTGCACTTCCCTCAGCGGCGCCCGCACCTACTATAGTGTGAAGCTCATCTATGAACAAAATAGTGTTTTTCGACTTTTTGACTTCGTCAATAGCAGACTTTATTCTTTCCTCAAAGTCGCCCCTGTATTTTGCACCTGCTATCATACCTGTAAGGTCAAGGCTTACAACCCTTTTATCCTTCAGTATTTCAGGAACATTTCCGTTTGCAATTTCAAGCGCAAGACCCTCTGCTACCGCAGTTTTACCTACGCCCGGCTCGCCTATAAGAACAGGATTGTTCTTTGTACGGCGTGACAAAATCTGAATAACACGCTCTATTTCCTTTTCTCTGCCTATTACAGGGTCGATCTCTCCGTTTTTAGCGGCTTTTGTTAAATCCCTGCCGAATTTTTCAAGGGCAGAGCCGCCCTGTTCGTTTGTACCGTTATCGGAATAACCGCCGTTTCCGTCAAATCCGTTATCCTGAACACCTCTTTGAAGTCCGCCTGCTATAGCCTGTGCTATCGCATGTTCGCTTACTCCGAGTTCATGCAAATATGATACGGCATAGCTGTCGCTTTCCGAGATAATCGCCAAAAGCAAATGTTCGGTGCCCACATAGTTGCTGCCCATTCTTGCCGAAGTGAGCATTGCGGATTTAAGCACACGCTTCGTCCTCGGTGTAAAGTCATCGGCAGTCAGCGTAGTTCTGGTTTGAGAATCTTCTTGAGCACTGATTTTTTCCTTGAGGGCTTCTATGGTTACACCGCATTGCTTAAGTGCTGCTGCGGCAACTCCGGTGCCCTCACTGATAAGACCCAGGAGTATATGTTCGGTTCCGACATAGTTGTGACCCATATCCTGTGCGGATTCAATGGCGAGGTTAAGAGCCTTATTTGCTTTTTGTGTAAATCCTCTGAATTCATACATAGTCATTACCCTCTTTCACTGTCTTTTAATTGTCTATTTTGAAAGCTTCGCTCTTATGAGCTTTGCCCTTTCTATGTCTCTGTCGTGCGCCGACAGATTTTTGTTGAGAGATACCGTCAGAGTCGCAGGCTCAACGGCAACCATCAGCTCGTCAATTTCGTGAGCTGTATAGTCTGTTATCTGTCCCGAAGCTATGCCGAGTCTGACATTCGACAACAGCTTCAATGCTTCGTCGTGAGATATAACGAGAGCGGAACGCAATACACCGAGACTTCTGCTTATTGTATCCTGAACATCAATACTTGAGCAAAGACGCTCTCTTGCTTGATTTTCCTGTGTTATAAGCTGTTGAGTAATATTTTTAAGGTTTTCAATAGCAGCTTTTTCGGATATTCCCAGTGTTACCTGGTTAGAAAGCTGATATAATGCACCCTTCGGCTCGGTGCCTTCTCCGTGTGCCCCGCGTATCGTAAGACCGAGCTTTGAGAGATTACTTGCGATTCTGCTGATTGCTCTGCTCTTTTCAAGGGCAGGAAGGTGCAGCATAACCGATGCTCTCATACCCGTGCCGAGGTTTGTGGGGCATTGCGTAAGGTAGCCGAGCTTTTCGTCAAAAGCAAAATCTAGATTTTCATCGAGCAATGTATCGAGCTTGTCGGCAGTGTCATATGCCTCTTCAAGAGAAAGTCCCTTGCCCATTACCTGAAGCCTTATGTGATCTTCTTCATTAATCATAATGCTTACGGCTTCGTCCTTGCTTATCAACAGCCCGCGTCCGTCTGTATCACTGATAAACTCAGGGCTGACAAGCCTTTTTTCAACAAGCGACACACTCTGTGATGAAGTCAGTTCGCTCATTCTGATAAAGTTAAAATCCGATGCTATCGAGCTGTTGCTTTTTTGGATTGCGTCCTTTACCTTTTCAATTACCTTTTCTTTACCCTGAGTGCTTAATTTACAAGGAAACGGAAAGTCTTTCAGGTTTCTTGCAAGTCTGATTCTTGTGGAAATTACTACATCGTTGCTCATGATTATGCCTCCATTTCCTTGATTTTATCTCTCAGCTCTGCTGCAAGTTCAAAGTTTTGTTCTGCAACCGCCTTGTCGAGCTCCGCTTTGAGATTCTTGATTTTATCTTCTTTTGTTTCCTCTGTGGGCTTTTTTTCTTTAGCCTTTCGTGCAAGAGCACTGTTTTTGCCGCAGTGGGTTGTGTTTCCGTGAATACGCCTTATCGACGGGAACAACTCGTCTGCGAAAACATCATAGCAGTTTGCACAGCCTACATGACCCGACTTTGCGATATCCGAATAGGTGCTTCCGCAAAACTCGCATCTTGTCGCCTGTGTCCTTGCCGGCAAAACATTTCCGAAAAAGCTTCCGAGGAAATTTGAAAATTCGCTTTCCATATCTCCGAAAATGTTGGTATAACCCATTTTCTTTGCACATTCGCTGCAAAGGTCGTACTCCTTGAATTCTCCGTTTATAACTGTTTTTACATGTGTATTGGCATTGTTAGCTCCGCATTTTTGACATTTCATAAATAAAACCTCCGTTCAATTTCTATTGAAGAGTTAAGAGCATATTTTTAAATAAATCCGCTCTTACTGCGTCTCTTTTATCCTGCTCAACCTGTGAGAGCGTCCTGTCTGAAAGAGCCGTCGCAATAATTTTTGCCGACGGCAGTTCAAGCATTTTTCTCTGAAGCATATTTCTGAGCATTATTTCTGCCGTTGCCTTGTCAAGAGAAGAGCCTACAGAATTTATTATATGCATAATTGCTGTGCCTCTATCCGTCTTAACACGGCTTATTCGGATATATCCTCCGCCGCCCCGACGGCTTTCTACCATATATCCTTGTTCGGGGGTAAACCTTGATGTAATAACATAATTTATCTGGCTCGGAACACATCCGAGATTGCCTGCAAGCTCGTTTCGCTGTATCTCCGCGCTTCCGTTCTGCTCGTCAAGCATCTGAATTATGTACTGAGCTACCAAATCACTCATTCTCATATTATCGCCTCTGTTCTTTCGCAACTCCGCTTAAAATCACGGGGACGCTGATCCTATTATAAAGCAGTTCTTGTTACTGCCGCTTTGTCTTTTTCTGACCTTTGATTAAATTATAAGGTCAAGGTCAGTTAAAGTCAAAGTCAAATAAAGTCAAATTTGAGATTGTTTTCTTTGCTATTCTCTGTTTTTCTCGTGTATTCTCTTTTTTACTCAATTTTTAAATTTTTTTGACTTTTTTAAATTCTTATTATACAATCTTGATAAAATACAAATACGGAGGAAGTAATGACTCATTATATGAAGCTTTGTCCGGAACCGTTTGAAATGGTGTACTCCGGTGAAAAAACAATTGAATTAAGACTTAACGATGATAAAAGAAAAGTAATAAGCATAGGTGATACAATTATTTTTACCAATACAGAGAATGAAAATAAACAAATTGCGGCAACAGTTCTAAAATTGCATAGATTTGGCAGTTTTAAAGAACTGTATAACATTTGCCCCTGTTGAAATGCGGCTACACCTACGAAAATTTAAGTATGGCAAAACCTGAGGATATGTATTCTTATTACACAAAGGAACTCGAGGAAAGACACGGCGTATTAGGTATAGAATTGAAAGTAGATTTCTTGATTGATGATTGTACTGACCGTGAAAGTAATTACATTTGTGATAGTCTTGTAAAATACAATTTGTCACAAGTACCTGCAACGCAGGAAAAACATTTTGAAAACATAAGCAAAAAAATATTGAATAAAAACGGTGATATTATTGCCGGATGTATTGCAAAAATGTACTGTTGGCATGTTTTGTATGTTGATATTCTGTGGGTAGACAGGATTTATCGAAGACACGGATTAGGATCTAAATTGTTAAATTATATTGAAAACATTGCAAAAGAAAAAGGATGTTACCTTGTTCATCTTGATACTTTTGATTTTCAGGCTGAAAACTTCTATATAAAACACGGTTATGAGATTTTCGGAGTATTAAATGATTGTCCGAGAGACCATTGCAGATACTATCTTCAAAAAAGGTTATAATGCAGTATAAAGTTTCAGAGTTTATTTTAAAAACTGTTAAAAATATTCCATAAAATACCTTGTCTTAAAATTGAAATTTCGCTATATTTTTCAGAATAAATTATTTTGGGAAAGAAACAATATTAAAGCAGGTAATAACCATTGCAAAGTTTTTGATTTTCTTTTAAAAATCAGTTTTGCTTATAATATAAAATGTAAAGGGAGATTTTAGATATGAAGGCAACAGGTATTGTAAGAAGAATAGATGATTTGGGAAGGGTAGTAATACCAAAAGAAATCCGCCGCACCCTGAGAATCAGAGAAGGCGATCCGCTTGAGATATACACGGCAACGGACGGAGAGGTTATTTTTAAAAAATACTCTCCCGTAGGCGAGATGTCTGAATTTGCAAGTCAGTACGCCGATGTACTGTCACGAATCAGCTCACTGCCAACCCTTATATGCGACAAAGACCATGTAATCGCGGCGGCGGGAGTTTCAAAACGAGAATTCCTTGAGCGCAGAGTAAGCACGGTTTTGGAAAATTATATGGAAAGCAGAAAAAGCTACTGTGCAACACAGCAAAACGCAGGCGATATTCAGCCTATTGAGGGTGTTGAAAATTCAGCAGCCGTAATCTATCCTATTATTGCTGCGGGAGATGTAACGGGAGCAGTAGTGATGTTGTCCTCCGAAAGCATTAAGGTCCCGTCGGGTGCGGAAATAAAGCTTGCACAGTCGGCTGCCGCTTTTTTGGGCAAACAAATGGAAGAGTAATTTGTTTAATTTTTTATAAAAACATTTCTGCAAAAAATATCCTGTTTCGGTTTTATACAGTCAGCTTGCACAGCCTTGTGCAGGCTGATTTTTTTATATGACATGAATCGTATTTTAATGCTTTAAATTGTTTTTTGTAACTTTTTACACAATAAGCACCTGTTCTTTTTGTAATTATTATATAACCCTATGAAAGTATAAAAAAAGCCAAAAACACATTGACAAATATTTAACAATCATGCTAAAATGGTATCAATCGAGATAAGCTTATCGATAATAAAAAGTTTTGAAAGGATCCTTAACGATGAAAAAAATCTTATGCGCTTTGCTCGTGTGCACACTTTGCGCTTCGGTATCAATAGGTTTTTCCGGGTGCGGCTGTTCAAATAATACACAGGAGCAACAGCCCGGATATGTAGTAACCGCAACAGAACCGGATCTCAAAAACGATGAATTCGGTTTCTTTATTCTTAACAAGGACGAGGTAATGATTACCGAATACCTCGGTTCTTCCAAAGATGTAAAAATCCCCGACAGTTTTGAAAATTACAAGGTTACCGTAATCGGACGCAGCGTGTTTAACAACAAGGGCCTTACAAGCGTTGAGATTCCCGACACGGTAAGAGAGATTCAGGATTATGCTTTTGCCAGCAACAGAGAGCTTAAAAGCGTAAAGCTTCCGAGCAATCTTAAAATCATAGGCATTAATTCGTTTTTCTGCTGTTCTGCTCTTGAGAGCATAGAGCTTCCCTCATCACTTGAGGAAATCGGTGTTTACGCTTTCTGCGGTGCAGGACTTAAAACAGTAAATATTCCGAAAAGCGACACACTTACAAAGCTTGACCAGTATGTGTTTTATCAGTGCCCGAACCTGACAGAGGTCAATCTTCCGGCAACAATAACAAATATTGCCGAAAATACATTCAACGAGTGCCCTGACAATATGGTTATGTATGCGCCGTCGGGTTCATATTCACAGAACTATGCAAAAACTCACGATATTGAATTTAAAGAGAGCAAATAAGTTTGAAGTCAATAAAACAGTAAATTATTTGAATTTTTTTAAAACTAATAAGTTATCATTTTCAGCTTTGCTGAATCTAATATAATTTGCAAGATAAGAGGTAGATTTAATGAGTACAAAAGAGTATCCGATTGTAGACAATGCAGAATCATTTGAAGCTGTCCTCGCAAAAGTAAAAGAGGCAGAAAAGGTTTTTGCAACCTACACACAGGAGCAGGTTGACAAGATTTTTCTTGCAGCTGCTACCGCAGCAAATAAAATGAGAATCCCGCTTGCCAAGATGGCTGTTGAAGAAACAGGCATGGGCGTAGTAGAGGATAAGGTAATCAAGAATCATTTTGCTTCCGAGTACATTTACAACGCTTACAAGAATGTTAAGACTTGCGGCGTTATTGAGGAAGACAAGGCTTACGGCATCAAGAAGATTGCAGAGCCTATCGGTGTTATCGGTGCCGTAATTCCGACAACAAACCCGACCTCCACAGCTATCTTTAAGACACTTGTATGTCTTAAAACCCGCAACGGTATCATCATAAGCCCGCACCCCCGTGCAAAGAAGAGCACAATTGAAGCTGCAAAGGTTGTTTTGGAGGCTGCTGTTGAGGCAGGTGCTCCTGAAGGTATCATCGGCTGGATCGATATTCCTTCTCTTGAGCTTACAACTATGCTCATGCAGGAATCAGACTGCATTCTTGCAACAGGCGGTCCCGGAATGGTTAAGTCAGCTTATTCATCAGGTAAGCCTGCACTCGGCGTTGGCGCAGGTAACACTCCTGCTATCATCGACGAGTCAGCAGATATTCTTCTTGCAGTTAACTCAATTATTCACTCAAAGACTTTTGACAACGGTATGATTTGTGCTTCTGAGCAGTCTGTAATCGTTGACAAGAAGATTTACAATAAGGTTAAAAAAGAGTTTAAGGCTCGCGGCTGTTACTTCCTCAATGCTGATGAAACAGAAAAGGTTAGAAAGACTATGATAATCAACGGCGCGCTCAACGCAAAGATCGTTGGTCAGAAGCCCGTTACAATCGCAGGTCTTGCCGGCGTGACAGTTCCCGAAGAAACAAAGGTTTTGATCGGTGAGGTTGAGTCTGTTGATATCAGCGAGGAATTTGCTCATGAGAAGCTTTCTCCTGTTCTTGCAATGTACAAGGCTGAAAACTTTGAAGACGCTATCGCAAAGGCAGAGAGACTCGTTGCTGACGGCGGTTACGGTCATACTTCTTCACTTTATGTTGACGCTGTCAATGAAAGAGAGAAGATTGACGAGTTTGCTTCACGCATGAAGACTTGCCGTATTCTTGTTAATACTCCTTCATCACAAGGTGGTATCGGTGACCTCTACAACTTTAAGCTTACTCCTTCACTCACACTCGGCTGTGGCTCATGGGGCGGCAACTCAGTATCTGAGAATGTAGGCTGTAAGCACCTTATCAACATTAAGACAGTAGCCGAGAGGAGAGAAAATATGCTTTGGTTCAGAGCACCTGAAAAGGTATATATGAAGAAGGGCTGTATGCCTGTGGCTCTTCAGGAACTTAAAGATGTTATGGGCAAGAAGAGAGCCTTTATCGTAACAGACTCCTTCCTTTATAAAAATGGCTATACAAAGCCTATCACAGACAAACTTGATGAAATGGGCATTGTTTACACAACATTTTCTGATGTTGAGCCGGATCCGTCACTGCTTTCAGCACAGAAAGGTGCAGAGGCAATGAGAAAGTTTGAGCCTGATGTAATCATCGCGCTCGGCGGCGGTTCAGCAATGGACGCAGGTAAAATCATGTGGGTACTCTATGAGCATCCCGAAGCTGACTTTATGGATATGGCAATGCGTTTCAGCGATATCCGTAAGAGAGTTTACACATTCCCGAAGATGGGCGAAAAGGCATACTTCATAGCTGTTCCTACATCATCTGGTACAGGTTCCGAGGTAACACCTTTCGCAGTAATTACCGACCAGAACACAGGCGTTAAGTATCCGCTTGCTGACTACGAGCTTATGCCTAACATGGCAATCGTTGACGCTGACAATATGATGAGCGGTCCTAAGGGTCTTACATCTGCTTCAGGTATCGACGCTGTTACACACGCACTTGAGGCTTATGCTTCAATGATGGCTACAGACTTCACAGACGGTCTTGCACTTCGTTCACTTGAACTTATCTTCAAGTATCTCCCTGCTTGCTATGACAACGGTATGAATGAGCCTGTTGCCCGTGAAAAGGTTGCTCATGCAGCAACAATGGCAGGTATGGCATTTGCTAACGCATTCCTGGGTGTATGTCACTCAATGGCTCACAAGCTCGGTGCTTTCCATCACCTTCCCCACGGTATAGCTAACGCTCTTATGATCGAGCAGGTTATCCGTTTCAACTCTGCTGAAACTCCCGCTAAGATGGGTACTTTCCCGCAGTACGATCATCCTAAGACCCAGGCTCGTTATGCTGAAGTTGCGAAGTTCCTCGGACTTGCAGGCAAAAATGATGCTGAGAGTGTTGAAAACCTTATCAAGGCTATCAACGACCTCAAGGCAAGAGTCGGCATTAAGAACTCCATTAAGGAGTACGGCGTTGACGAAACCGACTTCCTCAACAGACTTGACGATATGGTTGAGCAGGCATTCGATGACCAGTGCACAGGTGCTAACCCGAGATATCCGCTCTTTAAGGAAATCAAGCAGATGTACCTCAACGCTTATTACGGTAACAACAGCGAAGCTGTTTGATATTGATGTTTGCATAGACTTCTGTTTTCAGATGTCAGTATCTACTCTTTATCTGTTGATCGGATAATTGTTAAAATAACATGTGTTTTATGAGCCGCATTTTTTGCGGCTCATTTTAATTTTGCTAATAGTTGTTATGCAGCTAAATTTAATATAAATAGCTTTTTAATTGCTGAAACAGTAAAAAATTGCTTTTATTACTGTGGAATTTTTACCGAAAATATAATTATAACCTAAAAATTACATTGTGTTAAAATATATTGTTAATTATCACTAATTTTTTTACAAAAAATTTTATTACAAAAATTGTCAATATTGGTATATGCCATTAATTATGAAATTGTGTTATATTAAAATATTTAACAAGGATTGTTCCTATTATTAATGAAAGGAGGAGCGTTTAATATTTATTTGCGGAAGGGGGACAGCACACAATAAATTTTTGCAGATTGTTTGTAAATTTTATAAAGTGAGATTATTAAAAGGTTAATTTTATTAGGAGTTTTGTAATTAATTGTAATTTAGGAGTAATTATGAAAAAGTTAAAAAAAGCTATTTTATGCTCGGTGCTTGCACTCAGCACAGCTTTTTCGAGCCTTACTTTCGGTTCGTTTGCTGCAAGTGCAGTTGCAACTGATAGCGAAATTGTATCGGCGGAAAGTGAAATAAGCTCCGTCGGTGCGGCAAACTACGGACTTGCCGACAATATACAGGACGGAGTAATACTTCACTGTTTTGACTGGAAGTACAATGATATAAAAGCGGAGCTTCCGAATATAGCAGAGGCAGGCTTCACTGCCGTTCAAACATCTCCCGCACAGCCTGCCGACAGTTCGGGTACATGGTATTGGCTTTACCAGCCGCTTGGATTCTACATTGGGACAAATGACCTTGGCACTAAATCAGATCTTCAGAGTTTGTGTACCGAGGCTGAAAAATACGGTATTAAGGTAGTTGTGGATGTTGTAGCAAATCACCTGACGGGTGATCATTCAAGGATTGACAACGACCTTAAGTCATCTCAATACTGGCATAATTACGGCTCTGTTTCAAACTGGGCAGACCGTTATCAGGTAACACACGGTGAGATAGGAATGCCCGATCTTAATACGGAAAACAGCTATGTTCAGAATAAGGTTAAAAACTATATTGCTGAGCTAAAAAGTGTCGGTGTTGACGGAATCAGATTTGACGCCGCAAAGCACATCGGACTTCCCAGTGAAGGAGACAATTTCTGGGCAAATATCACAAGTGACAAAAGTCTGTGGTATTACGGCGAAATTTTAGGAGGACCGGATGACCGTCAATCGGGCAATGAAGGTCTGATGAAAGAATACACCAACTACATCAGCGTAACAGACAGTAACTACTGCAAACAGCTTCGCGATTCTTTCAGCAGCGGAAGTGTACCAAGCTCATTCGGAAACTGGTCCGCAAAAGGCGTATCAAACGACAAGCTTGTGTACTGGGGAGAAAGCCACGACACTTGGTCAAATAACCAGGATTGGGGTTATTCAAACGGTATGAGCCAAAATGTAATTGATCGTGCCTATGCTGTAGCGGCAAGCAGAAACGATATATCGGCGCTCTACTTCTCAAGGCCCTCATCAAGCTATAAGGAAAACATCAAAGCCGGACAAAAGGGCAGCACACATTTTACAAGCTCAGAAGTAGCAGAGGTCAATAAATTTCACAATGCTATGATAGGCAAAGAGGATTATTATTTAAGCTCTAACGGATGTGCTGTAATAACGAGAAAAGACGGCGGAGCAGTTATTGTAAAGGGCAGCGGAAGCGGCAATGTATCGGTAACAAACGGCGGCGGATATGCAAAGCCGGGAACCTATGTGGATCAGATTTCGGGCAACACATTTACGGTTACATCAAGCAATATCAGCGGAACGGTAGGTTCATCAGGTATTGCAGTAATTTATGATGCAGTAAAAAGTCCGTCAGCTTCTGTAACTCCCGGTACAAAGAGCTACAAGACAGATACCTTGACTCTTACATTGAACTACAAAAACGCGACAAGCGGTCAGTATTCTAT
The DNA here is from genome assembly GCA_944412525.1 of uncultured Ruminococcus sp. Taxonomy (GTDB): domain Bacteria; phylum Bacillota; class Clostridia; order Oscillospirales; family Acutalibacteraceae; genus Ruminococcoides. The sequence goes on from CALYBM010000052.1 coordinate 28,469, forward strand.
TGACGGCGGTGTCTACAAAAGCTTTGCAGACGGTCAGCAGATAACAATCGGCAAGGGCCTTGCCTACGGTACAAAGACGACCGTAACCGTAAAAGCTTCAAACGGAACAGAAACCTCACAAGAGGAAACCTACACATATACAAAGGTTGATCCGACTCTTACACAGAAAATATATTTTGACAATTCTTCGTACAACTGGTCAAGTGTTTATGCCTATATTTATAATGAATTCGGATCAAGTTCAGGCGGCTCCGAAAGCGGCGGAGACGGTGGAGAAAGTTCCGTTTCACCGAGCGGCACCGTTCAGTTTACCGATAATCAGGGCTGGGGCGACAACATTTACGCATATTTCTGGTCAGACAGTCAGACTGATATCGGAGGTGCATGGCCGGGTACAAAGATGGGAAATCCCACAAACAACGGAATGGGACAGAACAACTACTCTGTTTCAATTCCCGACGGTGCTACATATGTTATTTTTACAAACGGATACGACCAAACCTCGGATATATATATCAGCGGATTCGAGGGATATTATACGGACAATTCGAGAGATTCGAGCGGTCATCTTAACGCGATTGGCTGGAATTCAAACAAAGGCCTTCTTTACTCTCCTTTAATAGGCAGTTCAAGTGCTTCATTAGCTGACGAAGTGGCAGCTTGGCCCGGAGTAAAAATGACATACGATTCAGCAACCGGTTATTATGTTACGGAAGTGCCTGAAGGCTACGAGAACGCATATGTAATCTTTACCGAGGGTGAAAATGCAACTACAAACAGATATCCGGCAGATTTGGAACCGGGGCTTCCTCTTGAAGGTGTAACAAAGCTGTTCTCGGCTAATCATTCTTTTGAGCCTTACACACCCGTTAAACCGACAGAGCCGACCACTCAGCCTACAACTAAACCAACTACGCAGCCCACTACTCAACCCACAACTAAACCGACGACGCAGCCCACAACTCAGCCGGAAAGCGGTTCGATTTCCGTGACTGCAAAATCAAATGTTTTCCCAACTGCTAAAAAGACATTTGATGTAAGTGAAAAGACTGTCACCGTTACATATAAGCTCAGTGCAAATATGTCGGTTGAAAACACTCAGTGGACGCTAACATTTGACAGTTCAAAACTTAAATATTCTGCTGCAAATAACTCTGTTAACGGAACACAAACAATTACACCTGTAGTAGGGGATAGTCTTGTGTATAATAATACGGATAACAGACTTATCGGCAACTTTTCTTCGGTTAACTTTTTTGAATTTAAGAACGACGAAAGTTTTGTATCTGTCACATTTGAAATTATAGGAACAGGCAGTGCAGAAATTGACCTTTATGTTGATGTTTTGAGCTTGGCTTACAAGTCAAACAATAAGATTTATGACGAGTCAATCGTAGATAAAGGTGAGATTCAGGATATATCTGATATTGATGGTTTTGAAAATGCCCAAATATCCACCAAGACAACATTTGAAGGAACTGTTTTGATGGGTGATGTAAATTTTGACGGAGTAATTGATGTTCGTGATGTTACATTAATTCAAAAATATATTGTAGGTACCGAAGATTTGTCTGTCCTTGGGCTTAAAGCGATGGATGTTAATCAAGACAATCGCTATTCGATAGCAGATGCAACTATGATACAGATATATATTATTTCAGGTGTTAACGGTGAAACAGGTTGCTGCGGTCAATATCGTTAAATTACTGTGAGTTTAGATGACTTAAATTAATAAACAAACTGATAAAAGCCAAGAATCCGATATTCGGGTTCTTGGCTTGCAGTGCAATTATATAGACTTTGCAGTTAGACCTATAATCTGAATGTTGTGTAATTTTAAGGAGTGAAAAATGGTCAAATTAACGGGGACACCCGACAATTTTTTGGAATATCTAAGAGTATCGCCTCTTTTTATCGGAATAGAGGATGAAGAAATAGAAAGATTTCTGTCAACATGCTCTTATTCCTTTTACAAGCTGTCAGTAAACGAAGAACTGGTAACAAAGCTTGGATACTCGGTATTTGTTATTTCCGGAGTTGTAGCGACTTATGTGCTTAACGATCAGGGCGAGCGCTCGCTTGCTAATATATTTAAAGCGGAGGTTAACCCTCTTATACCGACGGATATAGGTGATCCGTATCCGACGTTAATGGCATACAGTAAAAAAAGATCGCTTGTGTTGTCGATTGAAACCGATTCGTATATGAAACTAAATCCCGGTATCATTTCAATTCAGACGAGAATTTTACAAAATATTGTAAGTATTTTTTACGCTACAACCAAGGTAGTTATTGACCGAACTATTTGTAATTCAGAGGTAAACTCAAGAAAACGAATTATTATGTATATAAAAACTCTCTATAATTCCGATAACGGAAACTGCGTTACGGTTCCGCTTACCCGAAAAGATCTTGCCGATCACCTGCGTATGGATACCAGCACACTGATGAGAGAGTTGAAAACATTGAAAAATCAGGGATTGATTGACTATGACAGAAAAAGCATTTTTATAAAAGATATAAGTTTACTATCATAGATTTTCCTCTCGGCACGGATTAGCTCGGTTAATCCGTGCGATTTTTTGTAATTTGCGTTAACATTAATTTGTTTTTAATAGTGTACTTTTCAGCTTAAAATTAATTGCACCCACGCTTTAAATGTAAAACGGGGTGCTTTTTTAGTAATTATTTTTTTGTAGTTACATGCTTCTGCGTTTTATTTATAATCAAAACATCATTTTCCTTAATTGTTGTTTTTCCTCTCGGAATAACAATTCTGTTGTCCCTCTTAATAAGAGTTACAAGCTTATCTGAATCAAGGTCGATTTCAGAAAGGCTCATTCCTATCCACTCGTTATCGGCGTCTATGTCAATTTCGGTTAAATGTCCCGTGAACTTTTTTTCAAGCGACGGTCCGCTCAATACGGCAATATCACCCGCAAGCAGAGTAGTATTGCCCCTCGGGACAATTTCCTTATCGTCCCTTATTATAAGCGCAAGAATTGTGCTTGGCAAAAAGCGGATGTTGCACACTTTTTTGTTTACCCAGGGGTGCTTTTCATTTATCGGAAGCTTTATGAATTGCACGGGAACTTCCTTTGTGTAGTCGTTAAATGTTTTCATAACATCGCTCTTGTTGTCTATCATATTAAGCCGCTTTGCAACAAACGGAATGAGCGTGCCCTGTATTGATATTGAGAACAGGACGATAAAGAAAACTACATGGAATACATCATTTTTTATATAAGCAGGGCTTACAACCGCCATTATCGCAAAAACTATTGACGCCGCACCTCTGAGACCTGACCAAGACACCAAAAGCTGTTGGTTAATCGGGCATTTAAACGGCGTGAGTATTGCAAAGACCGACAGCGGTCGTGCAACAAAAGTGAGAAACAGGGCAATAGCGAGTGCGGGCAAAATGATAGAAACCATTTGTGAGGGGAACGAAACAAGTCCCAAAAGGAAAAATATCAGTATCTGCATAAGACCCGTTATGCCGTCAAAAAAATGGACAAGAGATTGCTTGTTTGGGATTTCCATATTGCCGAGAATTATACCCGTGATATAAACAGAGAGGTAACCGTTTCCGCCGATTAGCGATGATGCGGAATAGGAAGCAAGTGCCATGGAAAAAACGAGAATTGACTCAACGCCGTTTTTCTTGAGGTTTAACTTATTAAGCATAAAATACGCCGCAAAAGCTACCCCGACGCCAACCGTTGCACCGAAAACTATCTGAGCAAAAATCATATATATTATATCTGCCGGGCTTGTATTTCCGCTCATCAGTGTAAGAATAATTACAGTCATCATATAGGAACAGGGGTCGTTACTGCCGCTTTCAACTTCAAGCAGAGAGGCGGTGTTATATTTAAGATTAAGCCTTTTGCTTCTCAGTATCGAAAAAACCGACGCAGCGTCAGTTGAGCTTATGACTGCACCGATTAGCAGACTTTCAAGCAGATCAAAATGCAGTACAAAACAGCAAAACAGTCCCGTAATGCCCGCCGTGAGAACAACACCGAGCGAAGAGAGCAAAACCGATTTTACCGCAACGGTTTTTGCCTTTTTCCAGTTAGTGCCGAATCCGCCGTAAAACATGATAAAAATAAGAGAGACGGAACAGATTGTCTCGGCAAAGGAAAAGTCATCAAACTGTATTCTAAATATTCCGTCACACCCAAATAACATACCAAGGAATATAAAAGCAAGCAAAACAGGTACGCCGATTTTTGAAGTAAATTTGCTTACTGCAAGACATATCATAATTATTACCGCGGCAATCAATATATAAAGCTGCATAAAACCTCCCGAAAAACAAATCGGTACAGCAAAGATGAACATCCTTGTTGCACCGCAAATTAATATTATAATATTACACTATAAGAGTATTATACTATAAAAAGTGATTTTTGACAAGCAGCATATTTTAGGCGATAACAAAAATAAAAAGGCGCGTAATGATATTGCCTGTTTCGGTTATGAAATAATATTTTAGCAATACAGCCAAGTATCCGTACCCGATAACACGGCTGTTAAAAACTCATAATATTATTTATATTGATTGAACGGCAGATAATCAGATATTAAAGTCCAATAAAAAACAAAACTGATTCCATTTTAAATGAAATCAGTTTGTCTTTTATATTATTAAAATAAACCGCTCATTACCGATTAGTTGTTAATGAGTTTGTCCTCATCAGACCAGCTGTAAAGCTTTCTTACTTCCTGACCGATTGTCTCGGCGGGAGCTTCGGCAGCGAGCTTTCTCATTGCACGGAAGTGAGCCTGACCGCCTGCCTGTGACATGTCAAGGAGGAAGTCCTTAGCAAATGTACCGTCCTGAATGTCGGAAAGAATCTTCTTCATTGCTTTCTTTGTATCGTCTGTGATGATCTTGGGACCTGTGATGTAGTCACCGTATTCAGCAGTATTTGAAATTGAATATCTCATACCTGCAAAGCCCGACTGATAGATAAGGTCAACGATAAGCTTCATCTCGTGAATACACTCAAAATAAGCGTTTCTCGGGTCATAGCCGGCTTCGCAAAGTGTTTCGAAGCCTGCCTGCATAAGAGCGCAAACACCGCCGCAGAGGACAGCCTGCTCACCGAAGAGGTCTGTTTCTGTTTCTGTTCTGAAAGTTGTTTCAAGAACGCCTGCTCTTGCACCTCCGATTCCGAGAGCGTAAGCAAGTGCAAGGTCTTTAGCCTTTCCTGTAGCGTCCTGATGAACGGCAACAAGACACGGAACGCCCTTGCCTGCCTGATATTCGCTTCTTACTGTGTGACCAGGTCCCTTCGGAGCAACCATAGTAACATCAACATCAGCAGGAGGAACGATCTGCTCAAAGTGAATGTTAAAGCCGTGAGCAAACATAAGCATATTGCCGGCCTCAAGGTTCGGCTCAATGTCGTTTTTGTAAAGCGCTGCCTGCTTCTCATCGTTGATAAGGATCATAATGATGTCAGCCTGTTTTGCAGCCTCAGCAGATGTATATACCTTAAAGCCCTGAGCTTCAGCCTTTGCCCATGACTTGCTTCCCTTGTAAAGACCGATAATTACATTACAGCCTGAGTCTCTAAGGTTAAGAGCATGCGCGTGACCCTGGCTGCCGTAACCGATAATTGCAATTGTCTTACCGTCAAGCAAAGAAAGGTTACAGTCTGACTGGTAATAAATTGGTGCCTTCATGTTTTCTTTGTAGTCTTTCATTTTAATGAATCCTCCTTACCGCAAACTGCGGCATAATTAATATATATGCTATACTGTAAGATTAAACGGAAACCGAAGCTGTGCCTCTGTCAATGGCCACAGTGCCTGTTCTTACAATCTCACGGATACCATAAGGCTTTAATAAATCAATAAGAGTATTTACTCGGCTTGCACATTCGCAGTATTCAACCGTAACGCAGCTTGAAGCAACATCAACGATTTTAGCCTGCATAATTTCAGCCGTTTTTATAATTTCTGCACGCTTTGCGGCGGCACAGTGTACCTTAATAAGAATAAGCTCTCGGCTTATAAACTCGCCTTCTGTAAGACGCTTTACCTTTATAACGGGAATAAGCTTATTGAGCTGTTTTTCAAGCTGTTCAACAACATATTCATCGCCGTTTGCGACTATTGTTATTCTTGATACATTCGGAGTGTTTGTAACTCCTACGGCAAGAGAGTCGATATTAAAACCTCTGCGGGAGAATAGTCCCGAAATTTTTGAGAGGACGCCCGCCTGGTTTTCAACAAGTATTGATAATGTGTACTGCATCTTCTCACCTCATTTAAATAGACGGAGTGTCCGGATAAACATTGCATACAAGTATAAACGGTTTGTCCGAGTTTACTATGCCTTTTATGATACTTTCAGCCTCATCGTTTGAGCTTGCCTGTGCACAGTCGATTCCGTAAGCCCTTGCAATGCCCAAAAAATCAGGATCGCCCTGAAGAATTGTTGCGCTGTGTCTGCCGCCGTAATTCTTGTCCTGAAGCTCACGCACCATTCCGAGCCTTGTATTTTTCATAATAATGATTTTTATGTTCAGGTTATTTCCCGCAATGGTTGCAAGCTCGTTCATGCCCATCTGAAAGCTGCCGTCGCCGCATACGGCGATTACATCTCGGTCAGGTCTTGCAAATTTAGCTCCCACAGCGGCGGGAATCGAGTAGCCCATTGTACCCATTCCGCCCGTTGTCAAAAATCTGCCCTCGCGGATTCTGAAATTATTAGCACACCAGATCTGATTCTGTCCCACATCGGCAACGAGAATTGCCTTGGAACGAAACATTGCGCTCAGATGGCTCATAAGAGTTCTCGGTTCAACAAAGCCGTCAAACACGGGCGGAGTTTTGTACAAGTCCTTTTTCCATGCGTTAACGGTTTGCTGCCATTGTTCGGGGACAGTATAGTCGCCGATGTTTTCGGCAAGCATTTTAAGAACATTTCTCATATCGCCCACAATCGGAATTTCTGTTTTTACATTTTTACCGATTTCGGCAGGGTCAATGTCAATATGTATTACAGTGGTATTGTTACTCATTTGGTCTGGAGCAGCCACTGCTCTGTCGCCGAGTCTTGCACCGCATACTATTACGAGATCCGCCTCGTGTAGCACACGGTTGGCAACCGCTTTGCCGTGAGTTCCGAGCATACCCAAATAAAGCTCGTTGTCACTCGGCATTACGCCGATTCCCATCATGGTTGATATAACAGGAATCCTTGTTTTTATTGCAAAATTCTGAAACTTCGGTTTAACTCCCGAACTTAAAACACCGCCGCCTGAAACTATAAGAGGACGCTTGCTCTTTTTAATCGCTTCAACCGCACGCTTAACCTGTACGGCGTGGCCTTTTGTGTTAGGTTTATATCCGATTATATTAACGCTGTCAGGATATACAAACTCTTCAATTTCATTGGTCTGAATATCCATCGGAATATCAATAAGCACGGGACCCTGTCTGCCTGTTGATGCAATATGAAACGCCTCTTTAAATATGCGGGGCAAATCCTCCGTTTTGCTGACGAGATAACTGTGTTTTACAAACGGCTCGCAGGCACCTGTAATATCAGCTTCCTGAAAAACATCTCGTCCCAAAAGATCGGAACGAACCTGACCGGTAATAGCTACCATGGGTATTGAGTCCATGTACGCCGTAGCTATACCTGTAATAAGATTTGTCGCACCCGGGCCGGAGGTTGCAACACAAACACCCGGTCTGCCGCTGCATCTTGCGTATCCGCTTGCGGCATGGGCGGCGTTTTGCTCCTGACGAACAAGAACATCCTTCATACTGGAATCATAAATTTTATCGTAAAACGGACATATTGTAGCACCGGGATAGCCAAAGACGACCGAAACACCCTCAGCTTCCAAACATTTTACCATAATTTCAGCACCGCTAATCATTATGTTTGTCCCTCCTGTCCTTTTTAATATATCGAAAACGACTGCAAATTCAGTCATTTACTTTTAAACTACATTATACAACAAAGAATATAAAAAGTAAAGAGATTAAGGCGGGGAAAAAGCTGTATAATTTGCAAAATAAATTTAAAAAGTATATCAATCAGTTAATAAATTAAATTTTATTTTTCATATCGAAAAAATATTTAGAAAAACGTAAAATAATATTGACTTTTACCGCAAATTGCAGTAAAATATAGAAAAATAAAAACAATAACCGGTAAGATGTTATTTTTCATCAACCAGTCCCAGAATGTAGTCTGTGCTTGTATGATAATATTTTGCAAGAGCAATTAATACAGATGTTGGAATATCTCTTTGACCGAGTTCGTAATTGCTGTAAACCTGCTGCGAGCAAAATAAAATTTCGCTTACTTGTTTTTGTGTTAAATCTGCGTCCTCACGAAGTTCACGGATTCTTTTGTACATAAAGGCGTCACCTCTAATTGAGTATATCATAACGCGGTTTACTGCATTATTTTCTACCGCATTTTGCGGTAAAGTGCTGAATTGAATTAAACTTAGGAGTGATATTGTGAGAAATAAACTTTATAAATACATTAAAAATGTGTATGAGCTGGAAAGTTCTTTGTACAACCAAAATTTGCTCTTACAAAAGCTTAATGCATTAAAGTATGAACTTGAAAACTATGACGGAGAAAGTTTTTTCGATGAGTATAGTACAGAAGGCTTATTGTTTGAGCGATTTTATGATATTTATGACGATGTTGGAGACTTTTTTCGTTCGGCAATAGTATTAATTATTATTGGTTTAATATTGGGGGCTATGATAGGTGCGGTTTTCGGGAATTATTTTAGAGGTGCAATAATCGGTTCTGTGATAGGTTTCTTTGTTTTCGTTTTAATAAATGCATATTGTCTGTTTTACGGGATTTGTCATATCAGAAAGTTAAATGATGAGAACAGAAAAATTAGAGATGAAAATAAAAAAATATATATAAAAAATGAAATAAATATAGACATTGCAAGGCAAAGAGCTTGTGTTGTAGCTGATGAAATTGAAAAAATACAAAGTATCCATGACGACACAGAGGGGGTGCTGTATCGTTATTACGAAATGGACATAATATTTTCCAAATACAGGAATCTCTTAGCAGTAAGCTCGTTTTATGATTATCTTAGTTCCGGCAGATGCGATTCATTAGAGGGGCACGAAGGTGCGTACAATATTTTTGAGATGGAACGAAGGTTTGATAAGATATGTGATAAATTGGATGAAGCAATTTATCATTTGGAAGGTCTTGAGAACAATCAGTATATGCTTTATTGCGCTTTACAGAGGGGAACGCAAAAGGCGGAACAAATTACCGGCTATCTTGAGAGTTTAGATTACAGCATAAAAAATATAGAAAATTCAAATGAGATTATTGAGTATAACTCATCTATAACAGCGCAAAACACAGAAGCTCTTAAATGGCTTAAATTTTTTAATAAATAACAAATCGTACTTTGTAAGAATTTTATTATAAAAAATAAAATTAAGGAGTTGGCAGAATGAAAAAATTATTAACAGTCTTGCTTTCGGTTATGCTTATCTCAGCGGCTTTGTACGGTTGTTCAAACCCCAAAAGCGTTATTGTCGGAACATGGACAAGAGAAAACAGTGCGGATGTATTTCAGTTTTACGAGGACGGCAAATGTGAGTTGCCTACATTCACGGGAGGAGGTTACGGAGAGGAAAGTTATACAATCGACAGCAAAAATATGCTTAAGCTTACAAATTACTATAGCTCTTCCGTTACCTATACATATGTTTCTGTGCAGGACAGTGACGAGTTTGTAAAGAATAATCCCGACGCTTACTGGTGGTGCATAGATGATGATAAGCTTTATATAAATTCAGACGCATATTATATCAAGCAATAGATCATATAATAAAATAAATGAAAGAGGTTGATAAAATGGTATGTCCAAAATGTCAAAGCGAAGATGTAACAATGCAGGCGGTTGCAGAACAGAAAAAGCGTAGTTGTCTATTTGTTATTTTGATAATTATTTTGCTCTGTATTCCCGTTATAGGCTGGATAGGTTTGTTCTTCCTGCTTAGGGGTCGAAAGACAGAAACCAACACGTATGCAGTTTGTCAAAATTGCGGTAACAGGTGGAAAATTTAAATAGTGTTGCCATATAATTTAGTTTTCTGAATATTGGTTATAACAATCTACAAAAGAGGAGACATTTCATTATGAAATGCCTCCTCAATTTTTGAAAAAGGGATTTTAAGATTTTTAATTTTGCAATACAAAATTTAATTTTCCGTATTCACTATCAGCAATAAATAAAAGAGTGATTAGGGTGGAGTAAATTGTTTATAAAAATTACCCCTTAACAGCACCCGAAACGACGCCCTCGATAATGTATTTCTGACAAGCAAAGTAGAAAATTACAATCGGCACAATACTCAACACGATAAGCGACATTATCGCGCTTGTATCTGTGTGTCCGTATGAGCCGTTAAGGTACTGTATATGAATCGGTATTGTTCTGTATGACTTATCAAGAATGAGGTAGGGCAGGAGGTAGTCGTTCCATATCCACATTGTTTCAAGAATAGCAACAGAAATAAATGTAGGTTTCATAATCGGAAGTACAATCCCGAAAAATGTTCTCAGCGGACCTGCTCCGTCAACATCTGCGGCTTCCTCAATCTCAATCGGAATTGATTTTACAAAGCCTGAGAACATAAATACCGCAAGACCTGCGCCAAAGCCCAAATAAATTATGAGGATACCCCACGGTGTGGTAAGCTTTAGATCATCAGCGGTTTTTGAAAGAGTAAACATAACCATCTGGAACGGCACAACCATAGAAAAGATGCAGAAGTAATATATGATTTTACATATGATTGTGTTTGAACGGTTCAAATACCATGCACACATAGACGTGCACAGCAAAATCAAAATCACGCCTCCTATAGTAATGAAAAAGCTACACAGGATAGTTTTCCAAAACGGAAAATTGCCGTAAAACATACCTGTTATATAGCTTTCAAAGCCCTGGAATGTTTCCGCTGTAGGAAAAGCAAACGGCTCTCGGCTTATTGCGGCGTTTGACTTAAATGAATTCATAAAAACTATGAAAACAGGAGCAACATAAAAAATGGAGATTAATGTAAAAAGAACAGTCAGTATTTTCATACCTATGGTTTGCTTTTTTACTATGGGCTTTTCTTTTGCTTTAACCTTTTCCATTATTGCTGCACCTCTTTTCTTCTTGTGAAGTAAAGCTGAATAAGAGCGATAATAACAACAAGAACAAAGAATATTACGCCCTCTGCCTGACCGACGCCTCTTGAATTCTGGTTTGCATAGAAAGTGTTATAAATGTTGAGAGCCATCATTTCAGTTTGGTATATAATAGTTCCGCTGTCTGTTATAACACCGGGCTGACCGCCTGTCAAAGCCAGGTTTTGGTCGAACAGCTTAAATGAGTTTGTAAGAGTAAGGAAAGTACAAATCGTAATCGACGGCATCATCATAGGCAGCGTAACATTTGTAAGCAGCTGCCTTTTACCTGCACCGTCGATTCTTGCTGCTTCGTACAAATCCGAGGGTACGCTCTGAAATCCCGCTATGTAAATTATCATCATATATCCGGCTTGCTGCCAGCACATAAGGATAATCAACCCCCAGAAGCCGTAAGTGGCATTAAGATTGATATTTGTACCGTAGTTGTGTAAAATACCGTTAAAAATGAGCTGCCAAATATATCCGAGAATGATACCGCCTATAAGGTTGGGCATAAAGAATACCGTCCTGAATATATTTGAACCCCTTATACCGATTGTAAGCACATATGCCACAAAAAAAGCAATAAGGTTTATAAGCACTACCGAAACCACAACAAATAACGCGGTAAACCAGAACGATCTTATAAATCCCTCGTCCTGAAACGCTTTTATGTAGTTATCAAATCCCACGAACTTAGCGTTGCTCGTGATTCTGAAATTACAAAAAGACAAATATATTCCGTTAAAAAACGGATATACAAAACCGATTATAAAGGCGGCAAAGGTAGGCAGTACAAATATTAGAGAATATATTTTTCTTGATTTTTTCTTAAACATAACTTTTTGCCTTTCGGTTTAACAAAAGAGGGAGACGAAGCCGTCCCCCTCCCGAACATTTGCTTAGTTGCTTAGATTTTTAAGTTAAATTATCCGTTGTTAGCAGCGTACTCTGTTTTCCAGCCGTCTACGAATGCCTTAACAACATCGTCCCATGTGCCTGTTCCTGCTGCGTACTGTGTAAGAGCTGTTCCAACGCCGTTCTTCCAGTTTTCTGAAGGCATTGTTGTGAAGTTCCAGCTAACGGGTGTCTTTCCTTCTTCTGTAAGTTCTTTATCAATCTGTACAAACTTGTTTGTTGCTTCCTTAGCGTTCTTGAAAGGAATTACAAAGCCCATATCATCAGAGAGAGCGGTTGTACCTGTTTCGCTTGTTACGCACCAGTTGAGGAATTCAAGAGTTGCAGCCTGATCGTCTGCGGAAGCCTGGTTGTTAACGCACCAATAGTTCTCCGAACCTGTGCAAAGACCCTGATTAGCTTCGTCGCCAACTCCGATGTAGATAGGAAGCATTCCGATATCGTCATCTGTAAGTCCGGCTTCTGTGATGATTGAATATTCCCAAGAACCGTTCTGGAAGAATACTGCTTCGCCTGTTGTGAACTCAGTCTCTGCGTCTGTACCTGTCTTGCTTGAAAGAACAGTAGGATCGCATGTTGAATTGTTGATATAAAGGTCAAAAATGTTCTTATAGTTATCAAGATATGTGCCCTTGATTGCGTCTGTTGAGGTTATGCCCTCATCCTGATACTCAAAGTAAATCGGAAGGTTAGCAAGGTGTGTCTTAAATCTCCAGTCAGAAGATGAATCCATACCGGCTGATGTGAATGCGCCCTTAACGCCGAGAGCGTCCTTGTTGGCCTGAATTTCTTCAGCAACAGTCTTTAACTTGTCAAAGCTGTTGATTTCATCAATTGACTTAACTGTTGCAAAGTCAGAATCACAGTATTTCTGAAGAAGAGTTTTGTTGTAGATTATACCGTATGATTCAATAACATATGCTATGCCGTAAACTGCGTCGCCTTCTGTGAGAGCATAGTCTTTACTTGTAAGCTGTTTATACACTTCCGAATCACTGAGATCTGCACAGTAATCTTTCCAGTTTGCAAGACCTACAGGTCCGTTAACCTGGAAGAGTGTAGGAGCTTCGCTCTTATCCATCTCAGCTGTAAGTGTTGATTCATATGTACCTTCAGCAGCAGTTTTTACAACAACCTCAACCCCTGTTTCTTCTGTGTACTTAGCTGCAAGATCCTGCCAAGCCTTATCCTGTTCGGGCTTAAAGTTAAGATAATAAACCTTTCCCTTTGTTGCGTCGCCGCCTGTTGAACCGCCGCTTGAAGATGTTCCGCCGCAGCCTGCAAGTGCCGAGGCAGCCATAAGACCTGCCAGCGTCAGAGCAGCAACTCTTTTAAAGTTTTGTTTTTTCATGTTATTTCTCCTTTTCTAAATTATAAACTTTATCTGATATTTCAGATAAATACAATGGGACAATTGTTTATTGTTTATTGTGTCCCTTAACCAACCTTAGAATACCACATATTATATCAAAATGCAATATATTTGCAAAAAAAATTATATAATTTTTTATAATAATGGGAAAATATTGCAAATAAGAACAATTACATGCTTTTTTTAAAAAATAATGATAAAAGGATAATAAATTTTTAACTAATTATATTGCCTAAGCTTGAAATCAATATCTGTTATATGTTAATATTAGTCCAATACATAGTGATAAGGAAAGACAAACATGAAAAAATTTAATCAAACAGCTTTTTCAAGATTTTTTATAAAATTTCCTAACCTTTTTCTTGCCGGGGTTTTATATTCTCTTTCATTAGCTCTGTTTACGGGCATTTTTGTACTCATAAGTCATCTTACCGGATTCAACAATATTATTATTTGGGGACTCGGAATTATCCCGTCTATGCCGTTTTTAGCAGGACTTACAATGATTGTAAGGAAATATGCCGTTGATAAGGAGGATACCAAGGTTATAAGCACATTTTTTAAGACGGTGAAGGATAATTTTTTAAGATTTCTTGTCCACGGCGTCGTTGCGTATTTAATTACAGCCTGCTCGTTTTTTGCACTGCTTTATTACTACACCCTTTCAAAAGTAGATGTGGTATTCGGTTCGGTGCTTACACTATATCTTATCTTTACTTTGTTATTAATTGTTATGATGTACTATGTCCCCATTATGACAATTACTTATGAGCTTAAGATGAAAGATATATACAAAAACGCTTTCTTGCTTGTTTTCGGAAAAATTCTGCGTAATCTTATAGCGACCGTGTGCATTGCGATTGTATCAGCTGCGGCACTGCTGCTCCTTATATTTTCAAAAGGAGTACTCTTCACAGTTTCTGCCGCTGTAGTTACTATGCTTTTTCCTCTTATTGCAGTTTATATTGTAGTAGCAATAATTTCCGGCGGACTTCAGGATGCCGTAGGAAAATTTGCAGGAATTAAAGATGACAAGGAAACGGACGAGGTTGATACACCAAATCTAAACGAGATCATATCAATCGAGGGCAATAACAGTGATTATGTTTTTGTGAACGGAAAAATGATAAAAGTAAAAAAAGAACAAAACAAATCCGATTGATATGTTATTACTTTTTAATACATAAAATTAATCCGCGCACGGTACAAAATAATTTATTGCAGTATCACACCGTGACTGCCCCTTGAGGTATATACGCTTTCAAAATCACTGCGACTGTATTCTACTCTTCCTATCAGCGGGTCGGCAATTATTACCGTGTCCTCGGTATAGCCGACAAGAACACCTGCGTGATCGCTTTGGCTCCATTCAACATAATCTCCGCCGTCCGTATACCAGCCCTCGGTTTCACTTCTTTGCTGCATTCCGATTGTTACCCATACAACAATCGGCGTGTCATTTGAGATAAGGTCGTAAAGCTCGTCAAACGAATATCCCGTTATATCATTTGCAACCAGTAAATTGTTTGAGTCAGCAAGATAGTCGTTTGCGGCTGTAACGATTGCATTTGTCCCGCAAACATATCCGTAAACGCTTTGCGGGTCGCCGATAAAATAATCGTTTAAATCTTCGCCGCGTATTATCCCGTATTCATCGTAATACATCTCGGCAGGTGCCGTCGGCAGGTATTGCGTCGCCATTGTCATTTTGTCAACATCACAGCCGTAATAGTTTAAAACCATGGTGAGAGCCGTTATTTCGCACCCCGTCGGAAGTTCGGGCGTTTGCAGAATATACGGAAAGTCTGAAATTTCATACGACAACGGTGTAAGATCGCTTGTTGCAGATTCAGTGTTTGTCGTTTCAGATAATGTGACATCGGGTTTTGTCGTTGCATCGGTTGCATCGGTTGTATCGGTTGCATCGGTTGCATCGGTTGTATCGGTGGCATCGGTTGTATCGGTTGGAGCAGCAGCGATAACGCATTTGTGTTCTGTGCTGCTTTTCAATACAAAGCAAATGCAGCACAACATTGCCGCAAGGCAAAGAAAAGTTAAAACGGACAGTATTTTTTTCAAGTAAGATTCTCCTTATGTACGCTTGCACAAATCAAACGCTGAATTTTTATGCTGAAAAATAAAAGGTCATAAATAATTTTTCATATTTGCAAATCTGAAAATATAAAAAATCAACAAAAATTATATTGTAATTTTTAAATATTATTTGTATGTTTTAGATTTAAAAAATTCAATATAATGCATATTTTATATTTAAATTTAATGCATACAATAAATTATACACAGATAAAGACAAAATTTAAAGTGTTATCAAAAAAATATTTTAGTTACAATTTGTTAATTCTTCGTACGAAAAATAAGATTTTATTTATTTCTTTATTAGAATTTATAACAATATATTTCTTTAATTGTAAATTATTCAAATAAAAGTTACGGATAATTAATAATTTGAGTACAAGTTTGCTAAAAATAGGTTACAGTTTTAATATTTCGTTGACTTTACTACAAAATTGTAGTATCATTTTCTATATGAGAATTGTGGCGTAACAGATGCGTAACCACAATGTATAGTGTGTTTTAATTAAACTGTAATATATTTTGTATTATTTTTGATTTTATCCTTGTTTTTTATAAATATACACTTATTCGTTATTGCAAGTCTGAAACAATACTGTATTGGAGTGTAAACAATTGGAAAAATTCGTAGTTACCGGCGGTAAGCCTTTGTTTGGTGAAGTAAACATAAGCGGGGCGAAAAATGCTGCCGTTGCAATAATACCGGCTGTCATACTCTGTGATGAGCCGTGTCAGATTGAAAATATTCCTAACATAAGCGATGTTTCTCTTATCAGCCGAATCCTTCAGCAAATGGGGGCTAAGATAAGAAGAATTAACAAATCATCTTTATATATTGACCCTACACAAATTAAAACCTATTCTGCCGTGACCGATATGGTGCGTGGCATGCGTGCGTCGTACTATTTGCTGGGGGCTTTGCTCGGAAAATACGGCAAAGCCAAGGTCGCTCTGCCCGGCGGCTGTAACTTCGGAGTTCGTCCCATCGACCAGCACTTAAAGGGCTTTGAGGCTATGGGTGCAACAACTGCGCTTGTTGACGGTGCAATCATTGAGGCGGAATGTGACGGCTGTCCTGTGGGTAATCATATATATCTTGATGTTGTGTCTGTCGGTGCGACAATGAACATTATGCTTGCTGCAAGCAAGGCACATGGCATGACTATCATTGAAAATGCGGCTAAAGAGCCCCATATCGTTGACCTCGCAAACTTTCTTAACTCCATGGGTGCCGACATCAGAGGTGCCGGTACGGATGTTATTAAAATCAGAGGCGTTGAGTATCTTCACGGGGTGACATATTCCATTATTCCCGACCAGATTGAAGCGGGAACATATATGTGTGCCGCTGCCGCTACAAGAGGCTGTATTACCGTAAACAATATCACGCCCAAGCATCTTGATTCGATTACTGCAAAATTGCGTGAAATGGGCGTTGTAATTACCGAATATGATGAGGCAATCAAGGTAGATGCTACTGTTAAACCTTTAAAACGCTGCAATATTAAAACCATGCCTCACCCGGGCTTCCCGACTGACTGTCAGCCGCAGTTTGCGGCACTGCTTATGAGTGTTCCCGGCACTAGCATCATAAATGAAAATGTCTGGGATAACCGTTATCAGTATGTCAGTGAGCTTATCAGAATGGGTGCCCAGATTTCTGTTGAGGGCAGGCTTGCAATTATCGAGGGCGGAGCACCCCTCACTGCCGCTCCCGTAAAGGCCACCGATTTGCGTGCGGGTGCTGCGATGATTATTGCGGCATTGGAGATTTCCGGAACGACTGAGATTTCAAACATCCAGTATATTGAGCGTGGCTACGAGGAAGTTATTGAGAAGTTCAGAGCACTCGGTGCCGATATTAAAAAGGTTTACTTCACGGGTGACAACGAGGAAGAGCTTGGAGCTTAATTAAACATAATATATTTTAGCCGTTTTCAAGTGAAAGCGGCTTTTGTTTTAGAATTTGGTGAATAAAAATGGGATTTTTATTTGTAAGTCTCGGCGGTGCCGTAGGTGCAATGCTTAGGTACGCAATCAGTCTTATACCGTACAAAGGGGATTTTCCGATTTTAACCTTTATAACAAATTTATTCGGAGCTGTTTTAATCGGTTTTATTGTCGGATATGCGTCAAAGCGCGGTGCAAACAGCAACGCTTTGTTGTTTTTTAAAACGGGTCTTTGCGGCGGTTTTACAACATTTTCTACTTTTTCGCTTGAGGCATATAATCTTTTTGTATCGGGCAACAAGATGCTTGCCGCAGGTTATGCCGTGTTAAGTGCGGTATTTTGTATTGCAGGAGTGTGGGCAGGAATAACGCTTGCGTCTGTTGTTGTAAAAGAATAGATAATATGTTATTATTTATGTTACAGAATAAGTTTAAGGGTTGATAGATTTGGCAAGAGCAGTTCCGCTGTTCAGCGGCAGTAAGGGTAACAGCTATTATATAGGCACTGCGTCAGAGGGCGTGCTGATTGACGCAGGCAGATCGTGCAGACAGATTGAAAATGCAATGGAGGCAAACGGTCTGAGCATGAAGAATGTAGGCGCGGTTTTTGTAACTCACGAACATACAGATCATTGCAGTGCGTTAAAAGTGCTTGCAAAAAAATATGATTTCAAGGTTTTTGCAAGCAGGGGAACATTAAACGAGCTTATCCGAGGACAAAAAATTCTCCCGACGGCAAAGACCGATGTAATTGAAAACGAGGTTGCAATAGGTAATATGCTGATACAACGCATTGATACGCCTCACGACGCGGCAGAAAGCTGCTGTTACAGGGTGACAACGGCGGACGGAAAATCTGCACTTGTTGCTACCGATATGGGAGTAATGCTTGACGAGGTGAGAGAAGCCGCCAAGCAAAGTGACTTTGCTGTTCTTGAGTCAAATCACGATGTTGAGATGCTGAAAACGGGAATTTATCCGTTTTATCTGAAACAGAGAATTCTCTCACCGAAAGGGCATTTGTCAAACACCGACTGTGCCGCAGAGCTTGCAGGTCTTGTAAAGAGCGGTACTCTCCGTTTGATGCTCGGACACCTGAGCGAAGAAAATAACACACCGCAGATTGCTCTTGCGACGGCGATTTCAAGTCTTGAAAAAGAGGGACTTAAAGTCAGAAGTGATTTCACTCTGGACATTGCCCCGCGTGAAACAAGAATACAGTCGGTGATTTTTTAGTGTTATGATTAGAGTAAATATAATTTGCATAGGAAAAATCAAGGAAAAGTATTTTACGGACGCTGTTGCAGAATATGCAAAGCGTCTTACCGCGTTTTGCAGGTTTTCGGTAACAGAGCTTTCGGAGGAAAGAATAAAAAGCAATAACCCAAATAAATCTCAGACAGATGAGGTAATAAATGCCGAGGGCAAAAGGATACTTCAAAAAATCGGTCAGTCGGATTATGTTGTTGCAATGTGCATAGAGGGCAAAATGCTCTCAAGCGAGGAGCTTTCAAAAACTCTTGACAACATTTCGGTCGGCGGAGTAAGCACGGTTGATTTTATAATCGGCGGAAGCTACGGACTGAGCGATGAGGTAAAGAAAAGGGCAAATTTAAAGCTTTCAATGAGCAGAATGACATTTCCTCATCAAATGGCAAGGGTGATTTTAAGCGAGCAGATTTACCGTGCGTTTGAAATTTCAACAAACGGAAAGTATCATAAGTAATTAAATAACAACAGGTGGATATATGGCTCTTGACGGAATTTATTTAAGACATATTAAAAACGAAATAGAAAAGCAGGCACTCGGCGCGAGGGTATCACAGATTTATCAGCCCAACCGCGACGAGCTTGTTTTTACTCTGCGAACCTTTGACGGCAACAAAAAGCTATTGATTTCCGCAAGGGCAAATTCACCGCGAATTAATTTTTGTGTAAAAACCCCCGAAAATCCCGCACAGCCGCCGATGTTCTGTATGCTTTTGCGAAAAAGACTCGGAGGAGGTAAACTTACCGCTGTTCGTCAGATGGAGTGCGACCGAGTGCTTTTTCTCGATTTTGAGTGTGTAAATGAGCTCGGTGACACCGTGATGATTACCGTTGCAGTCGAGATTATGGGAATGTACAGCAACATAATTATAATAAATTCAGACGGTGTGATTATTGATTCGCTCAAGCGGGTTGACCTGACAATGAGCAGTAAGCGAATGGTACTCCCGAATATAAAATATGAGCTGCCCGAGCCGCAGAACAAACTCAACATTTTGACATCATCGCCTGAACAAATAGCCCAAAGAATAATCAGCTTTACACCAAAAACAACGCTCAATAAGGCAATCTTAGGTGTTATCCAGGGCGTTTCTCCTATTGTGTGCCGAGAGCTTGAATACAGGGTGTCGGAGGGTGTTTCAAATGACCTTGAGGGAGAGCTGTATCAAAAGCTTGTTTGTGAGATAGAAAGGCTTAAAAACATTGCCGAGAACTGCAATGAAAAACCGTGCATTGTTTACCGCGAGGATTCAAAGCCGATGGATTTTTGCTTTATGCCGATAGAGCAGTACGGGAGTTTTGCAAAGGTGGAGAGCAAAGGGGGCTTTTCGCAGGTGCTTGACGCCTTTTACGACGAGCGTGATTCACGGGAGCGTATGAGGGTGAAAACACAGAGTCTTACAAAGCTTTTGACCAATACGGCAGAGCGTATTGCACGCAAAATATCAAAACAGCAAGCGGAGCTATTGCAGTGTGCCGACCGTGAGCATCTCAGAATCTGCGGCGATTTGCTTCAGGCTAATCTCTACAGAATAAAGAGGGGTGCCGAGTTTGCGGAGGTTGAAAATTTCTATGATGAAGAGGGCAAAACAATAAGAATAAAGCTAAATCCCGCAATATCTCCTGCTGCAAATGCTCAGAAGTTTTACAAGGATTATCAAAAGGCTAAAAACGCCGAGACGGTTCTCGGCGAGCAGATAGAGAAGGGCAAGTCAGAGCTTGAGTACATTGAATCTGTAATTGACGAGGTAAACCGTGCCGAAAATGAAAAGGAGCTTGCTCAGATAAGGGAGGAACTTACGGAGCAGGGTTATCTTTACCGCCAAAAGGGAAAGCAAAGACCGTTGTCGCAGCTTCCACCGCTTGAATTTTTATCAAGCGACGGATTCAGAATATTTGTCGGCAGAAACAACAAGCAAAACGACAAGCTGACATTAAAAACGGCTTCCAAAAACGATATGTGGCTTCATACAAAGGGTATTCACGGATCACATACGATAATTGCAGGCGACGGGCGTGAAATAAGCGAAACTGCGATTTTAGAGGCGGCTCGCCTTGCGGCATACCACAGCAAGGCAAGAAACAGCAGTCAGGTGCCTGTTGATTACACTCTTGTGCGTTATGTCAGCAAGCCAAACGGTGCAAAACCGGGAATGGTGATATATGTAAACAACAAAACGGTTTATGTCAGCCCGTCGCAAGACGGCAGAGAACAGCCGTAAAAAATTTACCGAATGTATCGGTCATACTTTATCGGTAAATCAAAAATAATTGGGACGGATGTTTAATCCGCCCCAAAATTTTTATGAATATCAGGAGAGTTAAAAATCTGTTGAGAAAATTTTTGCATACTGCACGCAACCACAGTAAAGCTGACCGTGTTTTGAGAAAATATAATAATTAAAAAGAGATTGGAATTTCTACATAAGCGATATAAGGTCGGGCAGGTCAAATTCATTTTGCAGTGCACCGTTTAATGCAAACGCTATCAGCCTTGATGCCCTTTCTGTCAGCAAATCGATTTCTCTCGGGATTACGACCATTCGCCTGCCGTTTGGTGAAATTTGATTTTGAGTTTTTGCGTCAAAGTCCTTTCCGAGCAGGTCGTTAGCAAGTGTTTGAACATCAACTACCGTCGGCACACCTATTGCGATAACGGGTACTCCGATAGTTTCCTTGTTTATTTTTGTTCGGTGATTGCCCACACCCGCACCCGGAGATATGCCCGTATCGCTTATTTGAAGCGTACAGCCAAGCCGTTCAAGTCTACGGGAAGCAAGTGCGTCAATTGCTACAACTGCCGTGGGCTTTATTCGCTTTACAACGCTCAATATATATTCTCCCGTTTCAATTCCCGTCTGACCGGTAACGCCCGTTTGCATAACCGCAACGGGGCGTAGTTTATCAAGTCCCGTTGACCTTGCGATTTCACCCGTTATATGTCGGGTCGCAAGAACCCGCAGACTTGCCTTGGGACCGAGAGAGTCGGGCGTTATTTCGGTGTTGCCGAGTCCCGCCACAAGCACAAGACCGTTCACGGGCAGAAGCCTGCGTATTTCTTCTCCTATCGTTACAAGCCGCTCATCTGTTTCGGTAAAATTATCCGTGAGCGACGGCAATTCTATTGTGATGTATGTTCCTATGTCTTTGCCGAGTGCCTGCCTTGCCTTTTGATTTTTTACGGTCAAACGGGATATTTCAAGCCCGTTTTCACTGTAGGTTTTAAATTCCGTTCCCGCAATATGTTCTCCCGCTATTTCTCTTGCCTCTACTGCAAGGTCTGTACGAAGCTGCATAAAAATTCCTCCCGCTTTTCTTATATTATTGGTGCGGTGAGGCATTTATATTCTTTACAAATAATTTTACTTTTGGTATAATTCAGTTACAGCATTAAAAGTATATTTGATTTTATAAATTCGGAGTATTATTATGAAAAAGAATAGTATAATCAGAGGTATAACTGCATTTGCCGTATCGGCAAGCTTGTTGTGTGTTTCTGCTTTGACATCGGGAGCCGTTGTAATAGACGACGAGCTTGTGCCCGCTTCATCCGACAGCAGTCTGCAAACACAATCTGTTGATACATCTCTGCCGCTGAAATACAGCTCCCGTGATTTGGGACTTGTTACGGATATTAAACAGCAGCGGTATAATGAGTGCTGGGCGGTATCGGGTGTGTCGGTTTTTGAAACGAAGCTGTTAAAAGAAGGCTTTGCAGTTAACAATATTTCATTTGATCACCTCAATATATGGGCGACAAAGCACAGCGACGGAACAGGCTGGCAAAGAACATATATGGACGGAGGATATTCCTATTCCGCGATAGGATATTTTACATCATGGCAGGGCGGAGTGGAAACATCCGATTTAGGCGAGTTTGATGTTACAAGCGGTGTTACATCGGATGATATTGATACCACCCTTGCAAAATACGGCACGACTGCCGTTGAGTATCTTGACAGAAACGATACTAACGCAATTAAGCGTGCAATAATGGAAAACGGCGGAGTTTATACCGCTTACGCAACCTCCGCATCGTGTTTAAGTTCGGATAAAACCTCCTACTTTATGCCCGAAAGCTACGACGGCTATTCGGTAAATCACGGCGTAGAGATTGTCGGCTGGGATGACAGCTATGACAAGGCCAAATTTAACGGCTCTGTAGGCGAAAAACCCAAAAAGCCGGGCGCATGGCTTGCACGAAACAGCTACGGAGACTACAATTCACTCGGCGGATATTTTTGGATTTCATACGAGGATACTTATGTTTTCGGAGACAAGTATAAGCCGCTTTATTCAATAAAGTCGGTACAGAAAATCGACGAGAACACAAGGCTTGAGCAAAATGAAATTTACGGAGCGACATTTGACATAGAAATCAAGGGAGAAAATGAGGTCGCGTATTTAAACAGGTTTGATTTTTCAAACGGTTACAATACGCTCGACAAGGTGATTTTTGAAACTGAATGTAAAAATGCCGACTACACGCTTTATTATGTTCCCGACAACAGCGCAAGTCAGCCTGAATCAGACAAAACCAAGTGGGTAAGGCTGTATGAGGGCACGGCGGATTATGCGGGATACATTTGTGCCGATATATCCGATTTTACCCTGCCTTTGGGGTACGGCTCAATCGCAGTTGTAATAAACACGGGGAAGCTTAATGCGGGACTTGACAGCTCATCACAGGATTATAAATATCCCTCACTCGGTTCGTGCGAGTGGATGACAAATTCGCAGACAGGGCAGTATGTTCTGATTAATGATCCGAGCTACGGCGACAGTTTTATTTACTATGATAATGAGATGCGTGATTTGCTCGACTGGTATAAGGAAGAAAATAACGATGACCTCGGCGGCACATTTGTCATAAAGGCCGTTACAACGGGCAGCGGGGCAGAGGTTACTGCTCTCGGTGATGTTACGCTTGACGGCAAGGTTAATGTAGCAGACGCCACATATATTCAAAAATATCTTGTAGGAACCGAAGAGCTTTCCGAGGTGAGAAAGCTCAATGCAGATGTTGACGGCGACGGTGAAATCAGCATTGCGGACGCAACCGCTGTGCAAAGAATGATTGTAGGACTTTTATAAATTCCATTACAATAATTAACGGCTGAAACAGTTTTTATAACTGCTTCAGCCGTGTTTTGTTTAATATGCGGCAAGTATCGGAGATATTCCCAAAGCCGAGTTTTTGTCCGCCTCATCAATAAACCCGATTGCCTTTCCGCAGCCCATTATTACACAGTCTGCGGCGTTTTTGTGAACCCTTACTCTAAGCTTTGTCGCTTCGCTTATAAGCCTTGCAAAGCCCGTAAGCTTTGCAAGACCGCCCGTGAGTATGATTCCGTCAGTGTAAATGTCGCTTGTGAGTTCGGGCGGCGTCTTTTCAAGCACATCTTTGATTGAATTTACTATCGCGGCGGCAACTTCCTCAATCGCTTCCTTGATTTCGGCAGAGGTTATATCTACAAACCTCGGCATACCGCTTACAGCGTCCCTGCCTTTTACTCTGAATGTTTTTTGCTCGGCAGGAACAATAACACAGCCTATGGCTTTCTTGCAGCTTTCGGCCATATTTGTGCCGATTATCAGATTGTACTTTTTGCGTACATATTTTACAATTTCTTCGTCCATTGCACTTCCCGCCTGTCTGACGGTTTTGGAAACAGAAATTCCGCCGAGCGATAATACTGCGATATCAGCCGTTCCGCTTCCCATGTCGGCAATCATAACGCCGTGCGGTGTAGTTATATCTATTGAACAGCCGAGTGCCGCCGCCTTTGGACTTTCGATAAGGTAAACCTTTCTTACGCCGAAAGAGCTTACGGCATTTACAACAGCCCGCTTCTCAACCTCTGTAACATCACAGGGCACAGCGGTAATTACTCTGGGCATTACGACTTTTACAGAGCATACCTCTTTGAGCAGTATTGAAACCATATCCTCAACAAGCTCGGAACGGGCGATTACGCCTCCGTCAAGCGGGTGCACGGCTTTTACGCCTACAGGTGTTTTGCCTATCATCGCATACGCCTCATCACCGACCGCATATATTTCTCCCGTGTCAATGTCGTAGGTCACAACGCTTGCCTCATCAAGTACCTTACCTTTATTTTCGATAAACACTCGTGTTCTGTCGGAACCAAGGTCTATAGCTATATCCATAAAATCACTCCGATTACAGTTGATTAAAATTAATTATATAATAATTATATTATTTGTTCAAGGTTTAAAACTCCGTTACCGCACATACAACGGCACAGTTTACCGATTTGCAGCCGCCTTTCATAAGCACTCTTGCACACTCACCGAGTGTATTGCCTGTTGTTATAATGTCGTCGATTATCAGGATTCTTTTTCCCTTAATAAGTTTCTTGTCTGTTACTCGATAAACGCCTTTTACATTAGCCGCTCTTTCTTTTGATTTTAATGTGTGCTGTATTTTGTTTTCTTTAAATTTTTCGAGTGTGTCCTCATACGGTATATTCATAAATTTGCTGCACTCAACGGCAAGCAGTTTCGCCTGATTGTAACCACGCTTTTTAATATGCTTTTCGTGCATGGGAACACAGGTTATTATATCAAAAGTTTTTTCGGGAAAACTCTCTAAGATACTTTGTACAAGCACAAAGGAGAGCTGTTTTGAGTAGCTTCCGCAGTTTTTGAACTTGAAATTTGTAATTGCTTTTTTAAAAATCCCCTCATACGGAAACGGAGCCGTGCAGGGGAAACCGCCTACGCAGTATTTTGTTATCGACGGGGCGGGAAACTGCTTTTTGCAGCTTTCACAGGCGTATTCGTTTTTATCAATAATTTTTTCACAGTACGGGCATCTTACGGGAAATAAAATGTCCGTTATGTTTTCTTTTAGCTTATGTATAAAGTCCGTCATCACGCAATAAAAATTCCTTTAAGCCGCTGTATCGCTTTGTGCGGCGATTGTTGTTTACCATATATTCTACTGTATGCGGATTGCCAACAAGAATAAGCGTTTTTTTCGCTCTTGTAACCGCAGTGTACAAAAGATTTCTGTAATAAAGCTGAGGAGGTCCCGGAAACATCGGCATAACCACCGCGTCAAACTCATTGCCCTGACTTTTGTGTACCGTAACGGCGTATGCAAAATCAAGGTCTGAGGCACTTTCGTATGTATACGAGGCAGTCTTGTCATAGAAGCTTATTTTAATTATTTTGACTTTTTTATCAATCTTAGTTATTATGCCTATATCTCCGTTAAAAATACCTTCTCCTTTTTCTCCGTTATCTTTGTACCATATAATATCGTAGTTGTTTTTTACCTGCATAACCTTGTCGCCTGTGCGAAAGGTCTTTGAGCCAATCGTAATTTCACCTTCGGCAAGGTCTTTTGGATTAAGTGCATTTTGAAGCCTTAAATTAAGCTGAACAGTACCAAGCTCACCTTTCTTTGACGGCGAAAGAACCTGAATATTATCAAACGGGGAATAACCGTATGCTTTCGGCAGTCTGTTTTTGCAAAGGTCAATAATAACATTTGCTATATCTTCTTTATTGTTCTTTTTAAGAAAAAAGAAATCCTTGTCGGCATTATTAAGAACGGGCATTACACCGTTTACAATTTTATGAGCATTTGTAACTATCAGGCTTTCCTGAGCCTGCCTGAAAATTTCGTTTAACCTCACAACAGGTATAATATCGCTTGCGATAAGGTCGCTTAGTACATTGCCCGGGCCGACTGACGGAAGCTGGTCTGAATCCCCCACAAGTATAAGACGGCACCCAAGCGGCAAGGCTCTCATAACGCTTTCAAAAATACAGGTATCAACCATCGAAACCTCATCGACAATGAGTGCATCGCATTTAAGCTGGTTGCGCTCGTTTTTGTTAAATACAGGGTTGTCGTTCCTGTCCCAGCTCACCTCAAGCAGACGGTGCAGGGTTTTTGCCTCATCTCCCGTAAGTTCGCTCATTCTTTGGGCGGCACGGCCTGTCGGAGCGGAGAGCAAAACGGTTTTTCCTTTTCGCTTGAGTATCTGTATAATTGCGTTAAGGGTAGTTGTTTTGCCTGTTCCGGGGCCGCCTGTTAAAATCAGCATTCCCTCTGTAAGGGCTGAGCTGATCGCCTGTTTTTGCAAATCTGCGTAGCATATTCCGTCGCTTTTCTCGCATAGTTTAATTTCCCTGTCTATATCTTTTATCGCTTCTGCGGGGAATTTGAGAAGCATTTTGATTCTTGACGAAATATACATCTCGCTTAAATGAAGCTGAGGAGTAAATACAAAATCCTGCCCGTCTATAATTTCACCGATAAGCGAACGGTCAAAGAGCATTTCCTCCATACATTTTTCGGTTTTATCCGAATCAACGCCTAAAAAATCGGAGGCAATCGAAAGTAGCTTCTGCTTCGGCAGACAGGTGTGTCCGTTTCGCTCGTTATGGCGCAAAATATATGTGATACCCGCCCGCAGCCGCACCTCGCTGTCGGGTTCGAGTGATTCTTTTTTTGCGATGAAATCGGCGCTTTCAAATGACACACCGAAATCACCCTGACATAAAATATACGGATTTTCTTTTATTCTTTCAACACAGCTTGAACCCAGTCCGTTAAAAATTTTGACGGTAGATGAGTTTGATATTCCGTATTCTCCGAGATAAAGCATAAGCTTTCTTACTCCGGTATTTGCCTTGAGCTGGTTTGAAAAATCCTCTGCCTTGCTCTTTGAAATTCCTTTTATCAAGGCAACCCGCGACGGCTCGTTTTCCATAATATCAAGCGTTGCCTCTCCGAACTCGCCGACAAGCGTCTTTGCAGTTGACGGTCCTATTCCTCTGACTGCGCCCGACGAAAGATAACGCAGTATATCGGCGCTTTCCGTCGGACGGCATACTTCGCAGGTAGCCGCCGAAAACTGTTTTCCGTAGTTTTTGTGATTTGTATAAAAGCCCGTAAGCCTTACGGTGTTTCCCTCGGATGCCTGCGGCATAATTCCCACAGCCGTAATATAGTCGTCACCGTTTGCAATTTCGATTACCGTATACCCGTTTTCTTCATTTCTGTAAACGATATTTTCAATTATTCCTTCAAGCTCAAGCAGATTTTCGTTATTCATAAAATTTTCCTTTTAGCACAATTAAATGATATAATAAACTTACGGTTGATAATTCGGGGTAAATAATATATAATAAACAGTGTCATATATTTTAAGCCAACACTTTGGAGGTTAATGTAATGGAGTTTGTTGCAAACGAAGGTAAAAATGTAGAAATTACTGTAAACGGCACTACATATATGCGTCACGCTATAAAAACTCACTTTGTAAAACAGGGTGAGGATTATATTGAGATTTTCAAAAAATATGTATCTCCTTTGTATCAGGAGGGGGATATTGTTTCGTCAAGCGAAAAGATTATTGCACTGTGTCAAAACAGGGTTGTAAAGCGTGAAGACCTCAAAATAGGATTCTGGGCAAAATTCCTTTCAAAGTTTGCGTCTCACCCCGACACCGGCGTGGGTGTGGGTGAAACCATAAAAATGCAGTATGCCATTTCAAAAGTCGGACTGCTCAAGGTTTTGTGGGCAAGCTTTGCGGGAGGAGTATGCAAGCTCTTCGGCAAGAAAGGCGTATTTTACGAAATAGTCGGAAAAGATGTTGCAGGGCTCGACGGCTTTTACGACCATATTTGGAGCGAATACCGTGACATCGGTATCGAAAATCCCGAAAATCCGTCGGGTGTCTGCGATGAAATAAAAGAAAAGCTCGGTATGAGCTGTATGATAGTTGACGCAAACGACCTCGGTCAGGAGATTTTGGGTTATTCTTCCGACATAACGCTTTCCGAAGAGGAGCTTTTGGGACTTATAGCCGACAACCCCTGCGGTCAGGGCAAGCAGACTACTCCGATTGTTCTTATAAGAAAAAAGCAGTAACACAGCAATTTGTTATTGTTTGTATGCATATAATTTTATCATAACGCAAAAAATAAATCAATTAAAACACAAAGCAAAACAAGACTGTCTAAAATTAAATTCAGGCAGTCTTGTTTTATATTATGATATATTATTTGTTATTTTATCATTTCAATAAATTCATTTTTACTCATTAGTTTTGCAAAACCGTATTCCTCGCAAATTTTTTCGCAAATCCTTTTTGTTTCATCATCCATATCACAGTCAAGGCAAATCACATAATCATGCTTGAAGCGGCTGATCCATTTAACTCTTGCCGCAGCACTTCTGAGCATAAGCTCAGCGTCGTCACACTTTTTGCCTATCGGCGTAATAAACATAACAGATCCGTCGTTCTTGTATCTGAACAAAAGATAAGCTAACTCTCGAATAAACGAAATCACGCCTATAACGGCAAATACAACGAGTAATACAGCCGATACAACATTCATACGGAATTCACCTCATTACATTTTATTATAAAAATTAAAATGTGTGCGTATAAATCGGCAGTCAATGCAAAAAATATTAAGGACAAAACCGTACTTAATGTGCGGTGCTGTCAAGAAGCGATACCGCACAAATTTAATTGAGGTGAAGAAAAATGACAGACAATTCTTATGTAAATCAGAGCATCGCATGCACTGTAACAAACTGCAAAAACCATAACAGTTCAAAAAACTACTGCTCACTTGAATCAATCAGAGTAGGTACACACGAGGCTAACCCCACAGCTTGTCAGTGCACCGACTGCCAGAGCTTTGAGTTAAAGAGCGGCTGCAAGTAATTACTTGCAAAACTGATAGTAACTTCAAAGCTGATTTGAGGTAAATCTCAGATTGTCATAGCCCTCAGCCTCCAAGGTTGGGGGCTGTTTGATATTCTGCAAAATGTGATTGTAATATGATTAAACGGAGGAAACAATATTGAATAAAATAATAATTTCAACCGAAAGCGGTTCTGATTTGCCGTGGAAAATAAGCGTTCCGAACCTAATAGAAATTTTGCCGATGCACATTTCGTTGGGCAACAAAACTTATCTTGACGGTGAGCTGAGCTCAGCCGAAACAGAGCGCTTTTTTAGAGAAAAAAATATGCTTCCCGTTACCTCCGCACCGAATCCCGACGAGTATTCATCTCATTTTAAAAGAATTTTTCAAAAATACCCTGACTGTAAAATTATTCATATAGCCTACTCCTCAAAGCTTTCTGTATCCTATCAAAACGCCGTAATCGCCTCAAAGGAGTTTTCCGACTCACGGCTTCAAATAATAGATTCCCTCAGCGGCTCAATCGGTATCGGCGCGTTAATAGTCAGAGCCTGCGACATAATCACAAAATTAGGCGGGCTTTATCCGTTTGACAAGTGTGTGTCCATAATAAAAAAACAAACAAGTCATCTTTGCTGTTCGTTTGTACTTGATACGCTTGATTATCTTAAAGCAGGCGGGCGAATATCGGCAGCGGCGCATTTTACCGCCTCGGCTCTGAGTATAAAGCCCGCTATATCAATAGAAAACGGCGTGCTTGAGCAGAGCAAAAGGTACAGAGGAAGTATATACAGACTTGCAAATACTTTTTTGACTGATTTTGTAAACAAAAATAATCCCAGCCGCGATTATCTTATAATAGGCTACGGATTTAAGACAAACAAGGTTCTGTTGTTTTCTTTAAAGCGTCAGGCACATAAAATGGGGTTTAAAAAGTCGTGGTGTTTTCAGCTCGGCAGTGCGGTTACCGCTCACACGGGGAGTGAATGTATCGGTTTTGCCGCAATTAAGCAATAGGCAAAATTATTTAGCTCAATTATTTTAAAATTATAGTTGAGTGATTAAATAAAAGTACAAGTAATAATATATTTAAGGTACTAAAAAATCTCCTGCGTCACTTGTTAACGCAGGAGATTTTCATTTTTATTAATTTTTTACCTTATATTTATTTTTAGTATCAAACTCAATGAGATGAATAATTATGTGCCTTATCAAGCAGCATATCCTTTACCTTCATCAGTCTTGTGCGGCTGCTGCGGTCGTTTTCCTCAAGCTTCATTGAAATATACTTTATTGTATCTTTGTAGCGTGGTATCATAACATGCTCAAGCGAGTTTACACGCCGCCTTGTTTTTTCAATTTCCGCCGACATCAGCTCACAGCTTTTTTCTATTTGAGCGAGCCTGATTAGGTCGGGAACAAGCTTTTGAAGCGACATTACGGCGTCGTCAAGCTCAAACGAAGTAAACGCAAATCCGTACGGAAAAATATCGCCGTCATCACTTGTGCGTGTGCTTTGTGAGAAAACAGGCGTTTCAACGCTCATAACATTGCGTGAGTCAACCTCTATTGTAAGCTGCTGTTTTTGCGACATGAGCGATGCGTCAAGAGCCTGCTTTGACATAACGGCACTTGCGTTTACAAAGTGTGAGTTGCACTCTGAAAGCTCATATTCAATTTTTTCACGCAAGACTCTTGTTTCTCTTATAAGGTCAAGAAACTGCCGCATAAGCTCATCAAGCTTATCCTTTAACATCTTGTGTCCGCGAACCGCAGTTGTAAGCTGTTTTTTTAGCTTTGAAAGCTGCATACGCGTTGGATTTACATTCATAATAGCCATAAATCAGACCCTCAGTGCTTATTCTTTGCCGTAAAATTCGTCGAGCATATCGTCTTTTATTCGCTTTAGTTCGCTTCTCGGAAGAATCTTGAGCAGCTTCCAGCCTATATCAAGAGTTTCTTCTATCGAGCGGTTTGTTTCGTATCCCTGCGAAACATATTCTTTTTCAAACGCTTCGGCAAATTCAGCGTATTTTTTATCCATTTCGGTAAGTGCCGCTTCACCCAGAATAACCATAAGCTCTCTTGCGTCCTTGCCTCGTGCGTACGCTGCAAAAAGCTGGTTCATCGTTGCGGCATGATCCTTTCGTGTACGGTCGGGGCCGATACCCTTGTCCTTAAGTCTTGAAAGCGACGGAAGAACATCAATAGGCGGGGCAATACCCTTGCGGTAAAGCTCTCGGGAAAGAATAATCTGTCCCTCGGTAATATATCCCGTAAGGTCGGGGATAGGGTGCGTCTTGTCGTCTTCGGGCATTGTAAGAATAGGTATAAGCGTAATAGAGCCGTCCTTGCCTCTCAGACGCCCTGCACGCTCATAAAGGGTGGCAAGGTCGGTGTACATATATCCGGGGTATCCTCGTCTGCCGGGAACCTCTTTTCGTGCGGCGGATACCTCACGAAGTGCGTCGGCATAGTTTGTTATATCCGTCATAATAACAAGCACATGCATCCCAAGGTCAAACGCAAGATATTCTGCGGCGGTAAGAGCCATTTTCGGAGTTGCGATTCTCTCAATTGCGGGGTCGTTTGCAAGGTTTACAAACATAACCGTTCTGTCAATGGCTCCCGTTTCCTTAAACGATTCAACAAAGTAATTTGATTCCTCAAACGTAATGCCCATTGCGGCAAAAACAACGGCAAACTGTTCGTTCTTGCCCCTTACAGTTGCCTGTCTTGCTATCTGTGCCGCGAGCTGTGAGTGGGGCAGACCGGAAGCTGAAAATATAGGCAGCTTCTGACCTCTTACAAGCGTATTAAGACCGTCAATCGCCGAAACGCCCGTCTGGATAAATTCCTGCGGATAATTTCTCGCCGCGGGGTTCATAGGTGTTCCGTTAATATCGAGGCGTTTTTCGGGGATAAGCGCAGGGCCTCCGTCAATCGGATTTCCAAGACCGTCAAAAACCCTTGAAAGCATATCGGGAGAAACAGGAAGCTCCATTGACCTGCCCAAAAATCTCACCTTCGATTCGGCAAGATTAATACCTCCGGCTGATTCAAATAGCTGAACAAGAGCGTTGCTTCCGTTTACCTCAAGAACCTTGCAGCGGCGTGTTTCGCCGCTTGGAAGCTCAATTTCGCCGAGCTCGTCATACTTGACGCCCTCAACATCGCTTATCATCATAAGAGGACCTGCAACCTCTCTTATTGTGCGGTATTCCTTAGGCATCAGTCATCACTCCTTTTGAGCACATCTGCAATCTCACTGTCAAGCTGTGCCTCTATTTCTTCAAATTCCTCGTTGATTTTTTCTTCCGCAACATATTTGAATCTTCCGATACGCTCTCTTACCGAAAGTCCCACAAGCATTTCAATATCGCCACCGTTGTTAAGTCCCTCAAGCGCCTTGTCATAGTAGCTCAAAATCGCTCTCATCATAAGCACCTGCTTTTTAAGCGAAGTGTAGGTGTCTGTCGGGTCAAAAGCGTTTTGATGCAGATAGTCCTCTCTAATTGAGCGTGCCGACTCAAGCTTTAGCCTGTCGGGAGATGAGAGAGCGTCCATACCTACAAGGTTTACAATTTCCTGAAGCTCTGACTCGTCCTGAAGCAAAGACATAAGCCTTGTCCTAAGCTCTGCAAAGTCGGGAGCCGCGTTCTCTGCGTACCAGTCCTTTAGCTGGTCTGTGTAGAGCGAATAGCTTGTCAGCCAGTTTATAGCGGGGAAGTGGCGTTTGTACGCAAGGTTTGCGTCAAGTCCCCAGAACACCTTGACAATTCGCAAAGTTGCCTGCGAAACAGGTTCCGAAATGTCGCCGCCCGGAGGGGACACCGCGCCGATTACCGACAGCGCTCCCTCAGTATCGCCTGTTCCGTTTACAATGACGCGGCCTGCTCTCTCATAAAACTGTGCAAGACGGCTTCCGAGGTATGCGGGGTAGCCTTCTTCACCGGGCATTTCTTCAAGTCTGCCCGACATTTCACGCAGAGCCTCTGCCCAGCGTGAGGTTGAATCCGCCATAAGCGCAACCGTGTATCCCATATCACGGAAATACTCAGCTATTGTAATACCAGTATAAATTGACGCTTCTCTTGCCGCAACAGGCATATCCGATGTGTTTGCAATAAGCACGGTTCTTTCCATAAGAGAGTTGCCTGTTCTCGGGTCTTTGAGTTCGGGAAATTCGTTTAAAACATCGGTCATTTCGTTTCCGCGTTCACCGCAGCCGATATAAACAATAATATCCGCCGCCGCCCACTTTGCAAGCTGGTGCTGAACAACTGTTTTGCCTGAGCCGAACGGACCGGGAACAGCCGCTACGCCGCCTTTGGCGAGGGGGAAGAGCGTGTCAATCGGTCTTTGACCCGTAGTAAGCAGAATATCGGGGGACAGCTTTCTTTTGTACGGTCTGCCGACTCTGACAGGCCAAGAGGAAAACATCTTGATCTCTTTGCTGTCATTGCCGCTTTTTATTACGGCAACAACCTCGTCAATGGTGAAGTCGCCCTCTTTTATGTTTTCAACTACACCCTCTGTTTTATTGGGTACAAGTATCTTGTGCAAAACGGCGTTTGTTTCCTGAACGGTTCCGAGCACATCGCCCGAACAAACGCTGTCGCCGATTTTTGCGGCGGGAGTAAAATGCCATTTCTTGCTATGGTCAAGAGCAGGAACATCAACACCTCGTGTAAGATTAGTGCCTGCTACTTTCATAATCTCATTTAAAGGACGCTGGATACCGTCGTAAATGGAGCCTATAAGTCCGGGCCCAAGCTCAACAGACAGAGGTGCGCCTGTTGATTCAACAACTTCTCCCGGACCGAGTCCCGAGGTTTCCTCATATACCTGAATAGACGCTTTGTCGCCGTGCATTTCTATTATTTCGCCGATAAGCCGCTTGCTGCTTACTCTGACTACATCAAACATATTCGCGTCACGCATTCCGTCTGCAATTACCAGAGGACCTGCGACCTTTGTAATTATTCCTTGTTTCAAATTATACACCTCAATCGTTGAAGATTATATCAGAGCCGACCGCCTGTTCAACAAACGACGAAAGCCTCTTTATTCCCGTGCCCGAATTGCCCTTTACGCTGGGGATCGGAATAATTGCGGGAGTCAGTTTTTCTTCATAGCGGCTCCTTTCTTTTTCTACCGAATCAAAAATCTCTTCGGTAAGAAAAATAATGGCGTAGCTGCCGCTGTCTGCAATTTTACGGAGAATATGTCCGCAGTCATCATTGCTTTTGCAGGCATAAATATCTATTCCTACTGCGCTGAAACCCTTAATGCTTTCTATGTCGCCGATAACGGCAATGTTTTTAGCCATAAAAATCACGCAGCCTTTCTCTGATTGTATCTGCGTCAGTCTTTGTTCTCAAACCGCTTGCAATTATGTGGATCACCTTTTTTTCGTTTTCACATCCGAGGTAATATCCCAAAATCGGCTGAGCACCTTCGCTTGAGCGTTTGCAGTTTTCTTTTGCAATATTAATCAGCGTGTTGTCGACAAACCTTTCAAATGCCGACGGAGATTTTTTGTATTCGTCAATCGCATTTTTGCATCCGTATTCGCTGTACTTTGAAAGCTCATCAACAAGCGAATCAATGCCCTTTAACGCGGCGGAAATTACAGAGCTTTTTCTGAAATCGTCAACATCGCACAGAGCTTTCAGAAGATAATCCATACTTGTGCCCGTGCGTGAGCTGCGAAGCGCGATTTTAATATTGCTGTAAAAAACATATGTTTTAAAATATTCTCTTAAAAATTGTGAATCTGATTTTTCCGCCGCTTCCAGCATTGTTTCCATAACTGCCTTGTCAATAACGGCGTCGCTTATTCTTGCGTCGCCCGTATGAGCGAGGAGCTCGTACGCTTTGTCGGCGGCGTCTGACAGCCACTCAGGCAGTAAAGAGAATTTTCTTTTTTGAACCGCCTCTTTAAGTGCTTCATCGCTTATTGTGCAGGGAGTCAAAATAAGCTCTTTGTAATACGTATCGGACATTATCCCTTTCAGCACAACCTTTAAATTATGAACATCGTTCTGATAAAAAAACGGCGCAAAAATATTAAAGTCTGGAGCAATGCTTTTTAAATATTCCCACATAGCTTTTGTGTGACTGTCAAGAATTTCGTCCACGGTTTTGCCGTCGCCGTATCCTTTGTCGGATAAAAGCTCTGCAAGCTCTTTTTCGCTTTTACAGCTCAAAAGTCTTTCAACATCGGCGTTTGAAAAAAGCGATACCTCCTTTGCACGCACGGAGCCTATGGAAAATTCATATGATAATGCCATTGAATTCCTCCTTACTCCGAAAACAACCCGCGGTTTATCAAATCCTCGAGTTCATCGCTTTTTTCGCTTATAAGTGCTTCAAAGTCCATGTTTTCTTCAATGTCGCCGCTTTTGAGTATAAAGCCGCCCGAAATATCTGCCGCCGTTTTGCAAACGACTGCATTTAATCCCGACTTTGAAAGCTTTTCTTCAAAATCAGACGGAAGCCGCGCAATATCCTTTGAATTTAAAAGTATCTCACCGTTCTTACCGCCGAGTTTGGAAGCAAGTCTGTAAATTATTTCAAAATAATCATCGTCATCAAGCCCCAAAAGATAATCAAGAAGCTTTGAAACGGTAATGTCGATTTCACAGCGTCTTTTTTTGAGCAGAGTGTTTCTGATTTCAAGCTCGGCTCTGCTTTTTGACGACGCGTTTATCTGTTTTACTTTCAGTTCGGCTTTTTTTGCAATTTCGAGGGCTGCTTTTTCAGCCTGCAATTTGCTTTCCGAAAAAATCTGCTCACAGACCTTTTCGGCGTCCGCGTCTATTTTTTTTATGCTTTCGTCGCAGTCTGACTTAATACGGTCAAGAATTACATCTCTGCCGCTCATACAGACCCCACCTTTCTTTAAAAAATATCAGATCTCAAGTCCCGGCACCGAGATAACCACGAGAAGTGAAACAATGAAAGAAAGAAGAGCATAGATTTCTACAAGAGTAACCGAAACCATTGCCTTTGAGAAGTTTTTGTCATCCTTGGCACTCATCGCAATACCCGAAACAGCCGCTCTGCCCTGTGCAAAGCCCGAAACCATACCGCCTATTCCGATAGCAAGAGAAGCGCCGAGGTATGCAAGACCCTGTCCCAAAGTAGGCATATCTCCGCCGAGAACGCCGCAGTTTACAAGAATAAGAAATCCTACGATAAAGCCGTAAAGTCCCTGCGTACCCGGAAGAAGCGTAAGCACAAGCATCTTACCGAACTTTGACGAGTCCTCGGATAAAACTCCCATAGAAGCCTGAGCGGCGCCGCCTACGCCCTTTGCCGAGCCGAAGCCCGCGAGTGCGGTTGCTATTGAAGCACCTACAAGTGCAAAAAACATTCCATTCATTTTAATTTGTCCTCCTGAATTTTAATATATTTGCTTTTTAACGAAAACGGTTCAAACTCCTGTCCGCCGCCCTCGTAAAATTTAC
Source organism: uncultured Ruminococcus sp. (assembly GCA_944412525.1). GTDB lineage: Bacteria > Bacillota > Clostridia > Oscillospirales > Acutalibacteraceae > Ruminococcoides. Next base: position 65,460 of record CALYBM010000052.1, read on the forward strand.
TGAACATTTCTACATACTGCAATCTCATTGTGTGAACATATGAGCCGAGCGCATTAAGACCGATGTTAATTGCGTGACCTATTATCAGGATAACCACCATGATTACTGTTCCGACAACTCCCGTGCCGAACATCGTGGCAAGCATATTGAACACCTGTGCCATAACGCCCGTTGTAAGTCCCAAGGCAAGAAGTCTTGAGTAGCTTAAAAGATCGCTGATGTAGCTTGTAATGTCATAAAGAGAAGCAAGTCCTCCGATTACCTTGCCAAAGCCCTTTTTGTGCCTGCCCTGCGTCAGTACAAGACCCACCGCACAAGCTATCGCGATTACCGCTCCCACATAAAGCAGAATATTTGACATAAACATTCCTGCCGCAAGCACGGCGATTCCTATCAAGAGCAGCATCCAAAGTCCCGTATCAAAAAACGCTCCGCCGTAGTCCTTTTGTTTAAGACAAATATAGAATTTACATCCCATACCGACTAATATGTGAACAAGACCGAAGGCTATGGAAATAACCATAAGCGTCAATGCATCTTTCTGCGGGTCGATGGTAGGCCACGGAAGAAGCTGAGCCATTGTAATGTCCGCGCCTGTAAAATGGTTGTACAAAACCGCGGGAGCGTCGCCGAAAATACTTCCGAATACAAGCCCCCACAAAAATGTTGAGATACCGCAGTACTGAAACAGCTTTAAATTGTTTCTCATCTGCGTGTCGGGCTTGAACACCTTTAGGACTACTCCGATTGCAACCGTCATCAAAAGTCCGTAGCCCGCGTCCGAAAACATCATTCCGAAAAAGAAATAAAAGAAGAACGCAAGCAGCGGCGTTGGGTCAATATCAGCGTGAGACGGGGGAGAATACATATTTACAATACCCTGTGCAGGCTGTGCAAATCTGTTGTTTTTGAGCTTTACGGGGGCGTCATCATTTGCGTCTGCAAAATCAATGTGACAAACCGAAACCCTGCTGCAAAGTTTTTCAAGCTTTTCGCAGTCCTCTTCGGGTATATATCCGTAAATTACAAATGTGTGCTTTGAGTGTTCAAGCTCTCCTATAACACGGTATTTGTCGGCTCTTATTCTGAAATAATCCTGAGTATCGCAAATGTCGCCGCGTCTGTCTGCAAAGGATAAAATTTCTTCCCGTGCTTTTTCTGTTTCCTTATAAAGTTGTTCTCTCTTTTTTACAAGACGCTCCGACTTTTCTTTGGGAGTGTGACTTGTAGGGCTCATGGGTTTTGCAAAGCCTATGTTTCTCAGCACATCCTCCGCCATCGTTTTTTGGCTTATGGGAGTAAATATTACCGCGCAGGTTATGCTTGGTTCCGAATGTTCTATTTCAAATTCAAACTCAAGTTTTGGATTTTGAGCGGCAATTTCCTCCGAAAGCGACTTTTCGTCGTAATATTTAGGAAAAGTACCGATAAACACTGCGGTGGATTTTGTATCTCCCGTATTAAGCGGAATGTCAAGATTTTGCCACACCTCAAGCTGTGCAAGCGAGGTGCCGATTCTTATCTGTTCGGCGGCATTGTCGGCACATTTTTTGCTTAGTTCCGTTATCCTTGAACATACGCTGATTACATCGCCCGCTTTGGAGGCTATAACTCCTATTTCGTCGGGGTCGATTTCACGCCGTCCCGAAAACGAAGAAAACATACCCTTATTTTCGGGAGCAATCTCGTCAAGAACCTTGAGAGCCTGCTCGGTGAGAGCAACATTTCGCTCAAAAACCTGCGTCTGCGAGGTTAAATCAACTTTTGAAAAGCCGTCGGTACATTGCTCGTTCTTTCTAATCTGAACAAGGGAGCTGTCCTGCAAATGCTCAAGAAGCCGTTTTCGATCTTCCCTCAGGGCGATAATTCTAACGGTTTTCATTTTTAGTTTTGCCAATTTTATATCACCACACTTTTGCGTTTGCTTTTATCAGCCGATTAGAAAATCAACTGCGTTTTTAATAACTTTTGTGCGATTTTTTTCTGCTGTTTGAGAAATTCGAGAGCATTTTTCGTCTGCAAGCGCCGCTGCGGCTTTCAGCTCAATTGCCGCGTCCGAATTTACTTTGTCAAAAGCCTTTTGGGCGTTATCCTGAGCATTCGCAACAGCAGTTTCAATCATTTTTTGAGCCTGTTTTTTTGCGTCGGTTATTTTCATATCGGCTCTTGATTTTGCGTCCGATACACGAAGTTTGCACTCGTTTTCCGCTTCCAAAACAGCGTTGAGCATGTCCTTTGCCATAATAATTCTCCTTGTTTATAAAAGGGTTTATATCAGAAAAATAAAATTCTTTTAAATCCGCATAAACTTACAAGTCTAAATTAATGTACTTTAATTACAAATATATCATACTAATAGTGAAAAATCAATTATTATTTAACAAAACAGCCTGAATAATTGGTTAAATTATACCTTATATCTCAAATAAACCTACAAATATTACATTATTCTGCAAAATATTATCAGTAAAAGATTAAAATACAATATACTTACTTATGGCTGTCGTATAAATATTATTTTATAATTTTTTCTTATAAATATTAAAAAACCGTATAATTTGTTGCAAATAAAATTTAATTTTGTTATTCTATTATTAATCTTAAAAAAGGCAGATGTTAAGCTATGGCAGAATTTAAAACAAATGTGATGAGAATACTTGATAAAGAGGGCATAGAGTATATCTCACACGAATATCCGCACGGCAAGGACGCCGTTGACGGTGTAAGCGTCGCAAAACTGCTCGGCCAAAATCCCGACTTTGTTTTTAAAACACTCGTTACAAAGGGCGCCAAGGATTATTATGTATTTGTAATACCCGTTGCGTGTGAGCTTGATTTAAAAAAGTGCGCAAAGAGCGTCGGAGAAAAGTCAGTGGAGATGATTCATGTAAAGGACATCAACAAGGTTACGGGGTATGTGCGCGGAGGATGCTCTCCGATTGGCATGAAAAAGCACTACAGGACAACCTACCATATCACAGCTCAGTCAAACGAAAGGATTATCGTAAGCGCGGGCAAAATAGGCTATCAAATCGACCTAAAGCCGAGTGAGCTTGTACGGCTAACAAACGGTCAGTATGCCGACATAGTAAAATCCGTGTAAAACAAAATATTTTCAGACAATTCAGACAACAAGAAAAGCGAACGGAAAATACCGTTCGCTTTTTTGAATGTTTAAACAAATTTTACCGCAGTTCCGTACGCCAGAATTTCTGCCGCCTGCTGCATTATTGAGGCAGTTGTATATCTTACGCCCACAACGGCGTCCGCACCCATAGCCTGAGCCTGGGCAATCATACGCTGAGTGGCAAGATCTCTTGCTTTTGCCATCATCTCGGTGTAGGCCTTAAGCTCACCGCCTACCATGGTTTTAAAGCTCTGTCCGATGTCACTGAACATATTTTTGGACTGAATCGTGTTACCCGTTACAAGTCCCAAAGTAGCGCAGTTTCTTCCTGTGATAGTTTCTGTCGTCGCTAAAATCATAAATTTGCCTCCTAACAGCTATGATGATTTATTCTACAATATATTTTTTTATTCGTCAATAGGTGACAAATCGCTTTCCTCTACAATTCTGGGATTCTTTTTGTTGAACGCATCATAAATTGCGGGGATGATATAAAGCGTCATAAAGGTTGCATAGGTAAGGCCGCCGATACAAACAATCGCAAGCGGCTGCATCATCTCTGCTCCCGTTCCTATTCCCAAAGCCATTACGGACAAGCCGAGAATTGTTGTAAGAGCGGTTATTAAAATCGGTCTCATTCTTGTTTTTCCCGCTTCCACAATAGCCTCAACACGCTCCTTGCCCGCAATTCTCAGCTGATTTATGCAGTCAATAAGGACTATACCGTTGTTTACTATAATTCCGCACAGCATAATAAATCCGACAAGCGAAACAACGCTTACATCAAAGCCTGTAATAATAAGCGCGAGGAATCCTCCCGTAAACGCAAGAGGTATGGTAAACATAATAATAAACGGTGATTTAAGGCTCTGGAACTGCGCCACCATAATAAGGTAGATAAGCACAATTCCGAGCAAAAGCATCAGCATAAGCTGTGAAATGGACTCCATAGTGGATTCGTTGCTGCCGGTAAATTCTATTGAACATCCGTTTGGCAGATTATAATTTTCAAATAAATCCTCCGCTTCATCTGAAACCTCGGTAAGGGTGTGACCCTCTTTGACGGTACCGCTGATTACAAGATAGCGTTTTTGATCCTGCCGTGCTATGACATCAAGCGTTTCTGAATTTGAAATATCCGCTACTGAGGATAGGGAGGTAGTTTTGCTGTTGCCCTCATTATCGGTATAGGTTAAGTTAATTTCTCCTATCTTGTCATAAGATACCTTTTGTGCTTCGTCCTTGATTATTACAACATTAATATCGCTTCCGCCGTCG